>CALFEP010000024.1 GCA_937950125.1 uncultured Bacteroidota bacterium | reverse complement strand
CCTGAAAATAGGTTATTACCGGTTACATTCAGTTGGACAGGTATATTGTAAAGGGTGTCGTACCCAGTGTTTTTAATGTAGGCGCCAATGGTGTGAGGCAAAGCGGAAGGGATGGGCAGTTTACCCAGGGTGTAAATTTCGGTGACAGTAGCATCGTGTGCCTGTTTTGGGTAAAACCGGAATGTGCGTCCCGCTTCCGGCAACTGAAGTGGATCGTGACTGTAATCGAAGGCATTCCAGCCTTCATCTTCGTAATAATTTCCGTCCCAGAATTCAGGCTGACTCCAGGGATTTTCAAACCATTTCCAGACAGTGAGAACCTGGTTGTCGGCGGTGCCGGCGGCTTTCAGACCCACAGATGCAACCCTGGTAGCTGTAGGTTCAAATGTATTTTGCCAATTGCCGTACACAAACTCAATCATGTTGGTAGTTTCATGCAGTTTTATCTGAAATTCGATGTTATCGAACTGGCGGAATGGAAGCTGGATTTTCTCCTGCAGGTTTTTAAACTGAATGGTACAAACCCGCTGTCCGCTGTCGCCTTCAGTCAGAATGCTGAACTCTGCCGGGTTTGAACTGCTTTCCAGATCATGGTTAAAGGGGCTGATGATGTAAACATCGTTGAACAATTCACTGGCGAAGTTCCCACCTGAAAAATCATCAGGAAAAGTGAAAAACTGGGTGGAATCAGAAGAAGGAACGGTACCCAGTTTTATGAAACCGTTGGTATTCAGAATAAACTGATCGAAATCAGCCTCTGCAAATTTGAATCTAAAACCAATGTCAATTGGTGATGAAAAACAGTCATCAGTATTTTCAACATCAACCGGATTCCCGGTTCCGGAAATGTCGGTGTAATTACCGATCAGGTTTTCGGTTTTGCTGGCTTTGAAAGTGAAATTCTTATCAGGTTTCGCCAGTGTTTGAAACATTTTTGTTTCACCGTACAAAACTCCGTTTTCGTTTTCAGCCTTTATTCTGAAAAACACTGTTTTATCCGGAGCTATACCTGATAAAGCAGCTTCGAAATCAGTTGGTTCATCTCCTTCAATCACGTCAGGTGAAGCCGGAATAAAAATTCCAAAGGTTGTATCGCTCCCAATCTCGAAACCCACATGCGTCGAAAGTCCCTCAGGATTGATGATGCCATGCAGCTTTGCGCTGTAAAAAGTGATATCGGTAACAGTATCGCCGGTGATGGTTCCGGGATTCTGGCCGGTAGTGAAGGTGAGCGTGTCGCCGTATACATACACAGGCTCTTTTGCCTGGTCGCTAATTTTTGCAAAAGCGGCGTAAAGATAGGTTGTATTGGTGTCTAATGTATTGAGTGAAAGCGTAATGGTATCTAAAGTAGTCCAGGGTATTATCGATGGAGTTGCCGGAAAAGAATTCCATTCGTTGTCTTTGCCAATGACAAAGCCGCTTTCCACCTGCATCTGGCCGGTTTGGATGATGCCCCTGAGGGTTGCACTGGTTGCACCCACATTTTCAACGGGCAGTGTCGTCACAAGCGGGATAATTTCAGACCTGAAAGAACCCTCTGCAGAAAACTCCGACCCGGCAAATGCCGCATCAATAGCCTGAACACTCCAGCAATACTGCCCGAACGGCGGATTGCAAAAGAGGAAGAAAGTGTTTGTCCCGGCATTTCCTGTTTTGGGTACAAGCCGCTGACCGGTCGCCAGATCGGCCATGGGTGAAAGCACATCATCGCCACCGGGAAGCGTCCCTATTCTTACATTGTACGAAAGTCCTGGTGAAGGCGTCTGATCGTCCGTGGCAGGGTTCCATGAAAGTTCAAAACAATTATTTTGTTCATTGTAGGTTACCTGCAGGTTTTCGGGCGCTTCGGGCGGGGTGTTGGCTTCAAAACCGGCACTTTGGTAAATGGCAGCCGGTTCGTAGCCATTGATGGCCAGATCGAGGCGCCCGTCGTTGTTGTAGTCGCCCCATTCCTGGCCTCCAAAACCATAAGCTGTTATTCCGAAATCCTCAAAAGTAAAAGTGTCATTCCCGTCATTTCTGTAAAATTCAGTTTTATCGTAAGGCTCGCTTGGATTGCCGAACCACCAGCCGGTGTGGCCTGAAAAGATCAGGTCGGGGTCGCCATCGTTGTCGTAATCCCCGAAATCAATATCGGCATTAAACAAATCAAAATCTGTAAACGGAATTTTGGTGAAATTTCCGGTTCCGTCATTTTTGAGCACATTGATGTAATAGGGCAGCCAGGGATCAAACAGCAGACCAATAACGGCCGCATCCAGGTCACCATCGCAGTCGTAGTCGGCCAGGTCGATATTTCCCCCGTAATATTCCAGGTCTGAAGCGAGGGGTACAATCGCAAAGTTGTCGTTCATCTGGTTCAGGAACACAAAAGCCGTATCGGCGCCGGTTGCAATGATGTCGGTCCAGCCATCGTTGTTCAGGTCACCTGCTTCAATCACGGCGTAGAGGATGGGTGGAAGGGTGATTTCCGCCAATTCGAAGGTGTTGTTGCCCACATTTCTGTAAAACATAGGAGGTACATTTACAGCACTTGCAGCATCGGACGGCTCAATTTTTCCTTTTTCAGGATATGTTCCTGGTTCTTCATCCGTGTAAGGGATGTATCCGCGCGGAAAATTAATGATGTCTTTGTCGCCGTCGTTGTCCCAGTCCATCCAGGCGCTGGCTCCCAACTCCCAGAAATTTTCGAACGAAGCCACCGTCAAAGGCGTAAAATCTCCGGCGCCGTCGTTTCGAAATACAACCAGGCTGTTGACCAGATCGCCACCTGCCACTACCGAATACAAAAGGTCAAGGTCGCCGTCGTTGTCGTAGTCACCCCATTCAAAATCACCGGTGGAATTGATGTTGATGGAACTGGTCACCGGGCTGAATTGGTTATTTCCAAGGTTTTGGAAAAGGCGGGTGATGTAAATGTTGGGCGACCAGCGGGTGGTGTCCCCACACATGATCACATCCAGGTCGCCGTCGTTGTCGTAGTCGCCCCAGGCAGTATTCCCATTGAAGTAAAAGCGGGGAAACTGGGCATTAATGTTGGAAAACGATTGCGAATAAACTGTTTGGAAAATTCCTGATAGGCATATCAGGATACCTAAAAAAAAATTTGCTTTCATAATGAAGAAGATTTATGAAAGCAAATTTCAAAACAAATTATCTGATTTCCAAAAGATTTACCGGATATTTATTTTCCTCGTAATAAAGACATTACCCTGGCTCACTTTCAGCAGGTACGAACCAGAAAGCAGTTCATTTACATCAACCACAACGCCCTTTTTGTTTTTTTCAATTGTATAGGAGGCTGTTTTTGCAAGACGTCCATCCAAGGCATAAATTTCGGTAAGGATTTCTCCGGTTTCAAATCCGGTAAGTTGCAGGTTGAGCATGTCAATGGCCGGATTTGGGAAAATTTCGACACCTGGAGAGACTGATTTACTATCGTCAATGCCAACGGTTTCCGAAATATAATTTATTTCCCATCCCTGCAGGTTCACCGTTCCATTGGTCATAAATATCATGAAAAACTTGCCTGAATTGGAAACGATGGGAGAGGGAAGATTGTCGGCGGAGTAACTTCCTGAAATTTGTGCTAACATCTCCTGTGAAACCATGTCGTAAATGATCAGGTAATCGTGTTGCGCTTCGGTGTCGAATGCACTGAAATGCAGGGTTGTGGGGCCATTTCCTTCCGGTTCTATCGTCCACATGCACGAAGCATTGTTGTCGTAGTTAAACTGTCCGCTTCCGTCGGTAACTGTGCCAGAGAGATCGGTAAATGTTGTAAGACCATTGCACCAGGTTGGTTTACTGGTGGTGTAAGAAGCCAGGAAACCATTGGCTGTTTCGGGTGTATTGCTTTTAAAATTGATAAACATTTTGTTGCCATTATAAACAAATGCCGGAGGAATGGTAGTTCCGGAGAACACAGCAAGTACAGGTGCTGAGGCTGATTCGCCACCATAAACGGTGATTTCATCTCCCCCAGCCAGGCTGAACCGTGAAAAACTCAGTGTGATTTTTGAAACCGAATCTCCGGCTGCCTGTGGATCGATCAGCCAACTGATGTCGGCGCCGGCCGGATAATGTTCGACCGGACCGCTGCCGTCTTCAAAAGACCCCGACTTTGCTGTGAGCGTTGGCTGCTGCCCTGAATAATAATATGGGTAATTTCCTCCGGGAATGAAGTTAATAACTGCACCCTGGCCGTTTGAAAAACCGCCCACGGTGTATAACGTGTAATACCCGTTGGATGAACCGCTCCAGCCGAAGTTGAAATGGAAATTGTCCTCGTCGTCATAGCCGTCACAAACAAAGGCATGCCCGCCTGAATTTGAATAACCCGAATAATACATGGGCTGCCCGAGGTCGATTTGCTGCTTGAGAAGTCCAATCCAGTTTTGCTGTGAATAATCATCTTTTTGTTTAAAATCACTCTGCGATGAATATCCAAAATAATCCTGAATCGCATCGGGAACATCGTGACTGTAAGCCCCTGAACCATTCGGGCTGTACATCATGTCAACGCCAACCCCACAATGAAACTGAATCAGCGCCACATCGTCATAATTGGGGTCCATCACATCTTTCATTTGTTCCCAGTTGTACTGCGTAGCCCCAAAATTGGCACTAATACTTCCGTAAGGGTCCCAATAGTAAGTGTGCGAACCGGTTCCCTGCAGCGGATAGCGCCAGTAATACATTACCATCGACATAGCTGTGGCAACACAACCAGCGTAAACGTGACCGCCCGGTCCAGCCGGGTCTTCGGGCGAAAGTTTATTGTAAGGATAATTTTGATTCCAAAGGCAGGTGAGTAAAGGCAACACACCCCGGTCGTCAGTCTGCACTGACAGGGTTGCGGGATCACTCGTTGAATATTTTTTCCATTCTGCAACCACGGTTGCTTCGGCGGTAAGGCCATTGTTCCTGACAAAGGCAACCTGTTCACTGTAACTCTTCATGAAACTGTCGAAATTTGGGTCAAGCCCAATGTTACTGCAGGTTCCCTGCGGATCGTAACCCAAAACGGGTGGCAATACATCTTCACCTGAAATGATTACGAAACCCCCATTTTCAAAATTGAAAATGTAAAAAGCGGGTTCATTGTTTAGTTTTTCAATCCAGGTTTTTGAAATATTGATTTCTGAGAAATCAATGGGCTGAAAATGGAAAGACCTTTCAAAAAAGGCATTTTTAGCTGCCTGACGGGCATCCTGAAGGTTGACAACCTTTGCATTGAGCGAAAGCGTAAAAGCGAGAATGACAAGTAAAACTGGTAAAATTCTGTTTTTCATTGTTCTGATTAGTTAATGTTGAGTTGAGAATTTCTGAATTTTGCCGCAAATGTATGGTTTTTATGTTTTTGAATACGGCACAGTAATCCGATTTATGAAGTAATAATATTTACTGTAAAAATGCTTGTTAACATTGCCCTCTGAACTTTGGATTTTACAATCAGTCTATTACAATTTTTTTGACAAAAACCGACTGTTCCGTTTCTAACTTTAAAAAGTAAATCCCGGATGGAAAATCTGAAATATCGGTATTTACCGGCCATTGAGCCGGCGAAATATCTTTTTCAACCACCATCATGCCCTGGTTGTTCATCAATTTCAGGGTCATATTTTCGGTCAATTTGCCCTGGCTTTCGATCATAAAACTTTCTCTTACCGGATTTGGATAAATCAGGAACGGACCCTTTTGGTCTTTTTCAGCAATTCCAACGTTTCCCGCCGAATAAGTTGCTTCCCAACCATCGGCGCGCACATAGCTGTTGCTGGTAAAAACCAGGAACATCTTTCCACTGGGGGAGGTAACCGGAGCAGGCAGATTTCCGGGTTCGTAATTTCCTGAATAGGTAGCCAGAAGCTGGTTTGACGCCAGGTCGTAGATTTTTAGCACATCGCTGCCGGCTTCGGTATTAAATTTAGTAAAAGTGAGGATGACTTCGCTTGCCCATGTTGGGATGATTTGCCACATACAAACCTGATTGTTGTTGTAAAAAAACGATCCGCTTCCATCTTCAACGGTGCCTTCAGTGCCAACAAGGGTTGCAATTCCCGAACACCATTGTGGTTGCTGCGAATCGTAACTGGTTAAAAATCCATGAGAAGAATCACCCTCATCGGTCTGAAAAGTGATGAATAACTGGTTACCCGATGAAACAACGGTTTCGGGAATTTCATCACCTGTAAAAGATCCCAGCAGGGGAGCATTTTCATTACCACCATCAAACACATTGATGAAATCATTTTCTCCAAGCCCGAATTTGTCAAACGACAAGGTGATGTCGGAAATGGAATCCTCTGCATTTTGCGGATTTATCAGGTAACTGCAATTAGCGCCATTCTGATAATAATGAATGGGGCCGCTTCCATCTTCAATGGTTCCTTCAGGTGCTGTAAGTTCTGTCAGACCGTTGCAATAGACAGGAAAGGCATAGAGGTTGGTATCGGGGTAACCATGTATGATGAGTTCCTGCGCAAGATTGAAATTCGATCCTCCGGGTGATAACTCGTTGGTATAAAAATAGCCGTCATAACTGCCGCCCCAGCCCCAGTTAAAGTGGTAAAAATGATCGCCCTGGTAACCATCGCAAACAAATGCGTGTCCATTAATATTTGGCACCGACCAGCCTGCATAATACATCGGGATTCGCTGGTCGAGATGGGTTATGAGCAAACTGTCCCAGTCCATGTTGGTACTGTCGCGAAAGACATACTGTGTTTCAGGCGAGTATTTAAAATAGGTCCGCAACGAATAGGCTGCCTTGTGGTTGTACATGCCCGAACCATTTGGTCCGTACACCATGTCAACTGATACTCCGAGATGAAACAAGAGTTCAGCCACAGCACTGTTACTGCTTCCTACACTGTTTACCATTTCATTCCACTGGTAGGTGGTGTTTCCAAAGTCGGCTGAAATAGTATCATAATCAGGATGATAATAAGAATATGAGCCGATGCCGGTTTCCGGGAAGCGGAAATAAAAAGCAACCTGTCCCATGGCAGTAGCCACGCAGCCGGCATAACAATGTCCGCCAGGGCCGGCCGGGTCAGCCGGGCAAAACTCGTTGTAATATTTCCCCTGATTCCACTTTGAATAAAGCAGGGGTTCCATCTCACGCATTTTTATTTGTGCATTTGGCCTAAAGTCCCGATCAATGTATTTATCCCAGGCCTGGGAAATTTCACGGGTCGCACTTTTTTGTTCCAAAAAGGCGTGCATAATCTGTTTTTCATACTGCCCAAGCCAGGCAACGACATTTGCTTCATTTTCAGGCAACGAAAAACAACCTTCGAATGAATATGCCGGAACCGGCCAGACATTTCTTACCCCTGAAACCAGTACAAAACCATTCCCGATATTTACTGCGTAATAAAGGACAAAACCATCCTTTTCGCATGGAACTATGCTATTTATCGTCAATTGGCCGGGTAGGACATGTTGTTTTTGGGCCAGCCTCTCGTGGTAAAAATTTTTGGCAACAACAAGTACATCATCCGTGTTAACAACTGGCTGTGCCAACAATCTGACAGATACAAAAACGAAAGAGATTACAATTAACCCAAATTGAATTTGCTTTTTCATGGCGGATTTTTTTTCAAAATTATTCATTTTGAACAATTCACAAACATTGCATTGTATAAAATCAAAAAAGGCTGCATCAATCTGACGCAGCCTTTTTCTGAATATTTTTTACTTGTTAGGTTAAGAATTGTTTATTCAACAATAATCTTTTTAACCATAGATCCTTCTTCTGATTGTAAACGGAGGAGGTAAACTCCTTTGGTAAAAGATGATAAGTTCAAAGCATGATTGTAGCTTCCTGCATTTCCCGTAAGGTTTTGCGAATAAACTTCTGATCCGGTGATGTCTGAAAGCGTAACCAGCACATTTTCTGATTGTTGGGAAACAAACGACAAGGTTAGCCAGTCTTTTGCCGGGTTCGGATAGACATTCAGGTTGTTGAAGCCTGAAATTTCTCCAACACCAACATTGTCAGCTTCGTAATAAACTTCCCATCCATCAGCCCTTACCGTTCCGTTGGTACTGAATAAAAGGTAAAACCTGCCACTTGGTGAGGTAATAGGATTTGGGAGCGTGTTTCCTGAAAGTGTAGCCAACAATTGCTGTGATGAAAGATCGAATACTTTCAGTACGTCTTTGGTTGCCTCTGTTTCAAAGTAGTTAAAGTACAATGTGGCTGAACTTGCCCATTGGGTTTCGATGGTCCACATGCAGGTTTGTCCATTGTTGTAGTTAAAACTTCCGCTACCATCATCAAAAGTGCCTGATGGGCCTGAATGTGCCTGCATTCCACTGCACCAGGTCGGCTGGATGGCTTTGAAGGTTAGTTTGAACCCGTTGTCACCAACAATCTCGTTGGAGGTAAAAGTGATGAGAACCTTGTTGCCGGTTGAATAAAATTCGGCGGGGAGATTGGTTCCTGAAAACTCGCCCAACAATTCTGAATCGGTGGTTTCGCCATCGTAAATTCTGACAAAGTCAGCACCTGACTCGGTAGCAAAGCTATTGAAGGTGATTCTGATTTTGGTCACCGAATCCTGTTCAGTTTGAGGGTTGATGAGCCAGCTTGCGCTGATATTATCTTCGTAACTGGCTTTTGGCCCGCTGCCGTCTTCAATGGTTCCTTCAAGATAGGTAAGAACTACCTGTTCTTCGGGTGCGCCATAAGGATAAAGCGCCTCATTTGGAATGAAGTTTCTTACCATGGCGTTCCAGTAGTGATATCCACCAACATCGGTGAGTAAGAAATATCCATTGCCTGAACCGCTCCATCCAAAGTTGAAATGATAATAGGTATCGGTGCCTTGGTCCTGCAAGCCATCGCACACAAAGGCATGACCGCCTCCACCAACTTGTGCATCTCTTCCGGAATAGTAAACAGGGTATTGATAATCAACTATTTGTTGGTTGAGGTAGGCTACCCAGGCAGCCATACCACCCATGGAGTAGTAGCTTGCATTGTTTGAATAGCCAAAATAATTTTTAATGGCAAAAGGCACGTCATCGCTGTAAGCACCTGATCCGTCGGGTGAATAATTCATGTCAACAGCAACACCACAGTGGTACTGCAACAGGGCAATCGGTTCGTTGAGGGTGTTGTCGGAAGAATTAACCATTGCGTCCCAAAGATACGTTGTCTGGCCAAAATTGGCTGTAAGCTGACCATAGGCTGAATAATAGCTGTGACTTCCGATGCCCATGTTGGGATATCTCCAGTGGTACATAATCATCGACATTGCAGTAGCTACACAACCTGCATACACATGACCGCCAGGACCCGATGGATCGAGCGGGCAGAGTGCGTTGTAAGGATAATCCTGGTTCCACAATGCCTGAATCATTGGCGTAATATCACGGGTTGTACGTATAAAATCCAGTTGTTCCTGATTCCGGTATTTTTCCCATGCTTCAACAGTGGCCGTGTTGGGTTCAACATTGTTTTCGCGGATGTGGGTAACCTGGTAACCGTAATCGCGGATTACCCATTTACAGTTTTCAGGAACCTGATCGAAATTAAAATCACTTTCAAAAGAATATCCCAAAACCGGGTATTGACGATCGTCTGCGGGAATTACCACATATCCGGTGGTATTAAAATTAAATGCGTAAACTACATTTTCCCCTTTGTCTTTTTGAACATATGTACTGGTGATAAAAATATCACCCGTTGCTCCGGGATTATTCATCATGTACTTTTGGGTGTAGAATTTGGTAGCAATTTTTGCTGCTTCATTCACCTCCACTTTTTCGGCAAAAAGCGTGGAAACTGAAAATGCAAATGCAAGTAAAAGCAATAGTGGTCGTAGTTTCATAATATCAAATTTAATTGTTAATTAATGAATGTTCTTGCTTTATTGATTTAAAAATCAGCTCATACAAACTGTATTTTAAAATCGGTCAAAAGTAATATTTTTACCAAAAAACCTGTGTGATTTTCTAAAATTTTAACCAGCACCTTGCAAAAATACTATTTCAGTTAACAACTGGTTGTATTGGATAAACACCTTTCAATTCCGTGAGTGTGTTAATCATGTAGCAAAAGGGTTAATTTTGGCGCTGAAAAAAATTTTTATGCTATGGATATTTTAATCAGAAATATTGGTGAGTTGGTGCATGTTGAAAGCAGCCCGAAACTTCAATTTTCAGGCAAAGAAATGGCCGAAATTGGTGTTTTGCGAGATGCATTTTTGTTTATCGAAAACGGGCTGATTGCGGAATTTGGACTTATGGCAGACCTTCAGGATTCGGGTGCCATACGAAAAGACGCAATGTATCGGTTTATTGAAGCCGATGGCAAAGCAGTGTTTCCCTGTTTTTGTGATTCACACACACACCTCGTTTATCCCGAAAGCCGTGAACAAGAATTTGTGGATAAAATTAAAGGCCTGTCCTACGAAGAAATAGCCAAAAGAGGTGGCGGAATACTAAATTCAGCCCGCCGGATGAAAGAAAAAACAGAAGACGAATTGTTCGAATCGGCCATGCTGCGGTTAAAGGAAATCATTCATCTGGGAACTGGCGCCGTTGAAATAAAGAGTGGTTATGGTTTAGACACCAAAAGCGAGTTGAAAATGCTTCGGGTGATAAAAAGACTGAAAAAGGAAAGCCCACTCACAATCAAATCAACCTTTTTGGGTGCGCATGCAATTCCCACCGAATTTAAAAAAAACCAGACCGATTATGTTGATCTGATTATCAACGAAATGATCCCTATGGTGGCCAGTGAGGAATTAGCTGACTACATCGATGTTTTTTGCGACCGTGGATTTTTTACTGTTGACGATACCGACAGGATTCTGAATGCGGGAATGAAGTATGGCCTCCGGCCAAAAATACATGCCAACGAATTAGCCAATTCAGGTGGTATTCAGGTAGGAGTTAAATATAATGCACTTTCGGTCGATCATCTGGAATACACCGGAGACGAGGAAATTGAAGCCCTGAAAGGAACCGAAACCATGCCCACCATATTGCCTGGTGCGGCTTTTTTCCTGAACATGCCGCTTGCCCCGGCCCGCAAAATGATAGATGCAGGCCTGCCGGTTGCCATGGCCAGCGATTTTAATCCTGGCTCCTCTCCTTCCGGAAACATGCAGCTTATCCTGGCAATGGCAAGCATTCTTTACAAACTTACACCTGAAGAAGGAATTCTGGCGACTACATCCAACACAGCCTACGCCATGGATTTGAGCGATCAGCTCGGAAGTATTGCTGTTGGTAAAAAAGCCAATGTATTCATTACAAAACCCATCCCGGGGTACCGGTTCATGCCATATTATTATGGCCACAACAAGGTGGAAACCGTTATTCTGAATGGAGTAATCCAGGAAAAAATACCCATTGTTGCAACTTGATAAAAATGATACGTTAACCATTTAGCTCCAACTGTTTAACAAATTAAAAGGTCACACTTATGAAAGGAATAATTTTTACAGAATTTATTGAAATGGTTGAAAATAAGTTTGGTTTTCCGGTAGCTGAAAAAATTATCAGTCATGCCAATCTGTCGTCGGGAGGAGTTTATACTGCCGTGGGTACTTACGATTTTGATGAAATGCTTCAGCTTGTAACCAACCTTAGCCATGAAACAGCCATTGCGATACCTGATTTACTGACAGCCTTTGGAAAACATCTGTTTTCAGGCTTTTACAACGTTTACCCTCACTATTTTACCGGAAAGAACGATGCTTTCGACTTTTTGAAAAATATTGAGAACTATATTCATGCCGAGGTTTTAAAGCTTTATTCTGATGCACAACTTCCTTCCATCCAAACGACTTGTTCACCGGATCATAGGAAACTTACCCTGGTGTATTCGTCAGATCGCAAACTTAGCGACCTTGCGGTTGGTCTCATACAAGGCTGTGCCGATCATTTCCATCAAAATATTCACATCGAAAAAACTTTTCTAAAAAATGATGGAAGTCTGGTTAAATTTGTCCTGACAAAAACTGATTAAACCCTCATATCATGGACGAACTGGAAGCTATTAAGAGGGCGCTTTCGCGTGAAAGGCAGGCAAGAAAAGCCGCAGAAGCCATTATTGAGAAAAAATCACTGGATATTTACCATGTAAACCAGGAACTTTTAGCATTGAACAACTCGCTGGAAAACAGAATCCTCGAACGAACCCGCGAAATAGAATCTTCCAGACTGGAACTACTCAAAGCCAAAGAAATAGCCGAGCAATCCACCCAGGCAAAATCCATCTTTCTGTCCAACATGAGCCACGAAATCAGAACCCCGCTTAACGGAATATTAGGGATAACTGAAATTATGCTGCGTGAAACTGGTGAGCAACACATCAGAGAGATGCTCAATACTGTGAAATTTTCAGCCGATAATTTGTTGGGAATTATCAACGACATCCTGGATTTTTCGAAAATCGAAGCCGGCAAGGTTACCTTTGAAAATATACCTTTTAACCTGACACAGCTGCTTGACCGGCTCGTCGAAATCATGTCCTTCAAGGCACTGGAAAAGAAACTCGAATTAAAGCTTAAAATTGACCCCGGCACTCCCGAAATGATTTTGGGAGACAAAGTAAAATTAAATCAGATCTTGACCAACCTGCTGGGAAATGCAATCAAATTCACCGAAAAAGGATTTGTCAACCTGACAGTTCATGTTTTATCAAAAGATAAAAATGGCGTCAACATACAATTTTCGGTTGCCGACAGTGGAATTGGAATTCCTGCCAACCGGATCGGCAGCATTTTCGAAAGTTTTACCCAATCATCGCAAACCATCACCAGGCGATTTGGCGGCACAGGTTTAGGACTAACAATCACCAAAAAACTGATCGAACTGCAGGGGGGTGAAATTGATGTTGAAAGTGAAGAGGGGAAAGGAACGGTCTTTCGTTTTACGCTCGATTTCGGGATAGCCAAAGCCTCTGATTCCAAGCCTGAGAAAGTTGCATCAACTCCTTTTAAAAAACTCGATGGATTAAGAATCCTGGTGGTTGAAGACAATGTTGTCAACCAGTTTGTTGCAGTTTCGGTACTGAAAAACTGGGGTGTTGAAACCTCGGTCTGCAACAATGGCCAGGAGGCGATAACAGCATTATCGCGAGAAAAATACAACCTGGTTCTTCTCGACCTTCACATGCCTGTGATGGATGGCTACGAAACCTGTAAAATCATTCGTGATCCTTCATCCGGTGTACTCGATCACAAGGTTCCTGTTCTTGCGCTTTCAGCCGACGCATTTATCGACAACAAAAGAAAAGTGCTCGACGCCGGCATGAATGATTTTGCCACCAAGCCCATAAACCAACAGAATTTGTACGAAAAAATATTGAAACATGCAAAAAAAACAACGCTGAAATCATGAATGCAACACCAGAAAATGATCATCTTCAACAGGCAGAATTTTACAATGCGCTCATCAATAGTTTGCCCGATGCAGTTGTGGTTGTCGATCCCATGTTCAGGATACATTATTGCAATGAGGCTTTTCTTCGGTTGTTTGACCTTAAGATTGAAGATACCATAGGAAAAATTTATGGAAATGCCATTCGTTGCAAAGCTTCCACTACAAGCAACACATCATGTCTTACCGAAGGTTTGTGCAGCAACTGCCGCATCAGAAACGCCATGTTTTCCGCTTTCAGAATGAAAGAAACCCAACCACAGGCCAGCATACTCTTCGAGTCGGGTAAAAAAGAAACTGATACACTGAAAATCATTGCGTTTCAATCCTCTTTTTTCAGGTTGGATAACCTGAATTTTGTAGTAACGGTTTTAAACGACATGACCCGGCTTGGCAGCGAAACACTCCGCTACATCAATAATCTTCCGGATGTAACTTAGCTGCATGACCTTTTCGGAAAAAAACCTCCATCATGTCCCTAATTATTTTGTATCATTATTTTTGCCAGCCATTTTAAAGAATACTTCACTAAATTTTTAATATCAAATAATGAAACAAATCATCGAATGTGTTCCCAATTTCAGCGAAGGGCGGGATATGGGAATTATAAAACAAATTACCGATCAGGCTGAAACCGTTGAAGGCGTGAGACTTCTTGACGTTGACCCGGGTGCAGCCACCAACCGCACAGTAGTAACTTTTGTTGGCGAACCTGAACAGGTTATCGAAGCTGCTTTCCGCTGTGTGCGTAAGGCGTCCGAAATCATCGATATGCGCAAACACAAGGGTGAACACCCGCGTATGGGTGCTACGGATGTTTGCCCGCTGGTTCCTGTGGCCAACATTTCGATGGAAGAAACTGCTGAATTTGCCCGTAAACTTGCCAAAAGAATTGGCGATGAACTCGATATTCCGGTGTTTTGTTACGAAAATGCAGCTTTTACCCCCGAACGCCGCAACCTGGCTTTTTGCCGCACCGGCGAATACGAAGGATTACCCCAAAGGCTTGCGAAACCTGAATGGAAACCTGATTTTGGACCGGCTGTTTTCAATGCAAAGTCAGGCGCTACAGCTGTTGGTGCGCGCGACTTCCTGGTTGCCTACAATGTAAACCTCAATACAACCTCTACCCGCCGCGCCAATTCGGTGGCCTACGACATCCGTGAACGAGGCAGGGTGAAACGCGAAGGCGACCCGATAACCGGAAAAATTGTTAAAGATGAAAAAGGAAACCAGGTTTACATCCCCGGAACACTCAAATCGGTAAAAGGCATTGGCTGGTACATCGAAGAATACGGCATTGCGCAAATTTCGCTCAACCTGACCAACATCAGCATCACGCCGGTGCATGTTGCCTTTGAAGAAGCCTGCAAAAAAGCACAGGAACGCGGATTGAGAGTTACTGGCTCCGAACTTGTTGGTTTAATTCCGCTGAAAGCCATGATTGACGCCGGAAAATATTTTCTGAAAAAGCAACAGCGGTCGGTCGGTATTTCAGAAGAAGAAATAATTAAAATTGCTGTTAAATCGCTGGGTTTGGACGATTTGAAACCTTTTAATCCAAAGGAAAAAATAATTGAATACCTGATTGCCGACGACAAAGGCAAAAAGTTAGTGAACTTCAACCTTCGCGAATTTGCCAACGAAACCGCTTCAGAATCACCTGCGCCAGGTGGTGGTTCCATTTCGGCCTATGTAGGTGCTTTGGGAGTTTCGCTGGGCACCATGGTTGCAAACCTGTCGTCGCACAAACGCGGTTGGGAATCCCAATGGGAGGAATTTTCGAATTGGGCCGAAAAAGGCCAGGCCATAAAAGATGAACTGCTCTGGCTGGTTGACGAGGATACCCGTGCCTTTAACAAAATTATGGATGCTTTTGGTTTGCCAAAAGGCACCGATGCCGAAAAAACAGCCCGCAAAGAGGCCATCGAAACTGCATCAAAATATGCCATGGAGATACCGTTCAGGGTGATGAAAAAATCTTTCGAGTCGATGGAAATTATGAAAGCCATGGCCGAAACCGGAAATCCAAACTCAGTTTCCGATGCCGGCGTTGGCGCACTGTGTGCAAATGCTGCCGTAAGAGGCGCCTACATGAATGTACGTATCAACGCTTCGGGCGTTGAAGACAAAGCATTTGTTGCAAATCTCGTGGAAATGGGCAGCCAAATCGAACGTGAAGCGAGGGATTTGGAAGCGATAATTGTCAACATTGTCGATCAGAAGATTGCTGCCATGTAATGCAGTTTTTAATTGGAATTCGTTATAAAACAATAATTTATGCACATCATCGACATCGGTGGGCTGAAAAAGTCGTTTGGAAAAATTGAAGCCCTCCGTGGTATTGATTTTTCGGTTCAGAAAGGCGAATTTTTCGGTTTATTGGGCCCGAATGGCGCGGGGAAAACGACAACCATCAACATCCTGAGCACCATTGTTTCACCCGACGAAGGGCGTGTAACAATCAATGGCTACAACCTTCACACAAATCCGGCACAATGCAAAAATGCTATTGGCATCGTGCCTCAGGAACTTGCGCTTTATAACGACCTTACGGCGCTCGAAAACCTTGTTTTCTGGGGAAAATTGTACGGAATAAACAAGTCGGAAGCCATGGTCAGGGCCGGTGAATTGTTGAAAATCTTCGCCCTTGACGACCGAAAAAATACCCGGATAAAATCGTTTTCCGGCGGGATGAAAAGGCGCATCAACATTGCTGCAGCCATGATTCATCAACCCGAAATTCTGCTGATGGATGAACCCACCGTGGGGGTCGATCCTCAAAGCCGAAACCAGATTTACGAAGTATTGACCGACTTCCTGAAAAAGGGTGTAACAATAGTTTATACAACGCATTACATGGACGAAGTTGAAAAACTTTGTTCACGCGTCGCCATCATCGACCACGGAAAAATCATCGCTGGTGGAACCATGAACGAGCTACGCGATATTGCCGGATCGGACGAAAACATCCACATCGTTTTTGAGAATCCTGATTATGCCAGGGTCGAAAATCTTAAAACCACTTTTGGTGACCGATTAACTGGTGATGATGGGCAAATTGTGCTGAATTCTTCCAACAGTCGGCATGATTTGCCATTGATCCTGCAAAAATGTGCGGAAGCAAACCTGCAGGTCAACCATGTTTCGGTCGAAAAAGCCAGCCTCGAAAGCATATTTCTTAAATTAACCGGACGAAAACTCAGAGAATAAATCATGACAAACATTGCCTGGAAAGACCTAAAGATATTTTTTCGTGATATAAAAGCAGTCTTGCTCACATTTTTACTGCCCATAGTGCTGATTACATTGTTTGGCCTGGCCTTCGGAGGGTTGAGCGACCGTTCAGGTGAGCAACGGGAAACCTTCATTTTTGTTGCCGACCTCGATAGCACAGAAACATCGCGGGAGGTAATCACCAGGCTCGACAGTCTGAAAGAAATTAAACTGGTTCCGGTTGGTTTTTCAAAGGGAAAAGAAGAAATCATGAATGGCAACCGCCTGGCAATGATAGTTTTATACGAGGGCTTTGCCGATTCGGTTGAAAATGGCCGCAAATTCCCGATCGAACTTTTTTACGATGAAGCCCGTAAGATGGAAGCCGGACTGATTCAATACGCTTTTATTTCGAATTTGATGAAAATTGTTGGTCCCCAATCCATTAAGATAAAGGTGCTGAAAGACATCAAAAAAAAATATCCCGGTATTGATGATGAAATGATGTTGCGGATTGAACAGGACATGAACGAACAGTTTGGTTCAGGCAAAGAAACCGATACCAATGATGAACAGTTAACCCCGGGTAACGTTGGAGGGCTTGCCATTACAGGCCTTGCAAGAAAGGAATCGATAAATTGGGCGCTGATCCAGAGTTTTGCAGGCACTGCCGTAATGATGCTCCTTTTCAGCGTATCGGCAATAGGAACATCTTTGTTGTCGGAGCGCGACGATGGCACCCTCAAACGGTTGATGTTTTCGCCACTTACCCCCTACTCCATCATGTTTGGGAAAGTTTTTTATGCCCTCGTCATTTCTGTTTTTCAACTCACCATTATGCTCGTTTATTCATGGCTTGTGCTTGGGCTTGACATGGGCAACAACCTGTTTTTTACCATGTTGATGATTTTTGCAACCGCATTTGCCTGTTCGGGTTTTGGTGTACTGATTGCCGCTTTCAGCACCAGCCGCAAACAGGCCGAAAGCCTTTCGACCATCGTCATTTTGCTCATGTCAGCCATTGGCGGAAGCATGATACCTATTTTTTTCATGCCGGCTTTTATGCAGAAAATTGCTGTTGTCTCTTTGAATTATTGGGCAATCCAGGGATTTTTTGATGTTTTGGGAAGGGGCGCCTCAATTGCGCAGATATTTACCAAAATCCTGATTTTAATGGGCATTGGTTTGTTTCTGATGATGATTTCAGCTTCACTTTTTAAAAGGAATCTGTCAAAGGTTATGTGATATTTCTAAAAACTTCCCGTTTTATTGTCTATGATAGATTTTTTTGAAGAAAAGAGTTTAACTTTGTAAATCAAATTCATTTAAAATGAAACGCTTGTTTACTATTTTGCTTTTTCTGGTAACGGCCATTCTGGCTAAGTCTCAGCAACAGGAAGTACCTTACACCCTTGCTGATCGGGATAGATTAATTCAGTTTGAGGCAAAGTTTGATGCTTTAAACGGAAGGATGGATCAACTCGATAAACGGATGGATCAACTTGATAAGAGAATGGATCGTCTCGAAGACAAATTTGATACCTACTTCACTTGGGGTTTTGGTATGGTGCTTGGCGCAATCTTCGCGCTGTTTGGATTTATACTTTACGACCGGCGTACAACTGTAGCGCCCGTTAAGCGTGAATTGGATAAAACACTCGAAGCATTACGCGAGTTGGGAAAAGAAGATACCAAAATCCGCGAAGCCTTGAAAAAAGTGGCTTTGTGGTAAGTTAATTCCTGAACCTGACTTAGACTTTGATTATTCCGCCATTAAATCTTCCACTTCTTTTACTGTAACCGGAATTCGTTTCCCGATTAACCGGCAGCCGGTTTCTGTTACCAAAATATCATCTTCGAGCCTTATTCCACCAAAACCAATGTATTGGCGTGCTTTTTCGTAATTGATAAATTCTTTGAATTTCCCCTCTTTTTGCCAAAGATCGATCAACGCAGGGATGAAATAAATACCGGGTTCATTGGTCAGTACAAAACCTGGTTCCAAACGGCGGCCCAGGCGCAGGTAGGCTGTTCCAAACTGTTTTATCCGTTTGGTTTCTTCATCGTAACCCACGTAATTTTCACCCAGGTTTTCCATGTCGTGAACGTCCAAACCCAGCATATGGCCTAATCCGTGAGGGAAAAACATGGCATGTGCGCCTTGTTTTACGGCTTCCTCAACATCACCTTTCATCAACCCAAGCTGGTTCAAACCGCTGGCAATGACTTTTGAGGCCAACAGGTGTATGCTCTGATAAGTAACACCAGGCTGAATAGCCGCCGTGGCGGCATTGTTGGCGTCAAGCACCAACTGGTAAATTTCTTTTTGCTTTTGCGAAAACTTTCCTCCCACCGGAAAAGTACGTGTAAAATCGGATGCATAATGCAGCATGGTTTCAGCGCCTGCATCGGTAATGAGCAACCTTCCTGAGGCCAAAATCTGACTATGGTCGTGATTGTGAAGTGTTTCGCCATTTTGAGAAAGAATTACAGGAAACGAAACCATGGCGCCATGCGAAAGCGCAATTCCTTCGATGGTTCCCGCAATTTTTCTTTCCAAAACTCCCGGTTTTGCCATCCGCATCGAGGCTACGTGCATTTCGTAACCAATGGCAGCTGCCTTTTCCAATTCCGAAATTTCGTCATCATCTTTAATACTTCTCAGCGAAACAACACCTTTTATCAGTTCAATGGAAACATTTGCCGGTTGGTCGGCAATTTTGATTCCTGTTAATTTTTCAAGCAGGATTTTGGTTTCACCGCGATACAGGGGGACAAAATGTATTTTACGCCCTTTGTTTAGAGCATCTTGCAAAAAGTTACCCAAATCGCTGAATGGTCGCACATTTTCAACGCCAACAAGCGAGGCCTGTTCTTTCATCGAAGGTTGCGGCCCCATCCATATAATATCTTCCATATCGATATCATTACCGAAAAGGTAATCCTGGTTTTCATCAAAATCGACCACCCCTGCCAAACCCGGAAGGTCGAGGCCGAAAAAGTACAGAAATGTGCTGTCCTGTCTGTAATGAAATGTATTGGCCGGATAATTCATGGGCGACTCGTCATTCCCTAAAAACAATGCAATTCCGCTGCTCACCTTATCTTTCAGTGCATCTCTTCTCTGCTGATAAACTCCTGCTTTAAACATAGTTATGTCTGATTTAGTGTTAAATAGCAATTTTGTCGCTGGCAAATGTAATGTTTTTGAATAAAAATACCTGTTATTTGAAATATGATATAAATTTGCAACCTTGTTGCAAAAATAACAATGGTTGAACCGGAGATTTTACTAAAAAATTTCAATTTAAGTCAGACGCAGGTGCGCACCGAAATCATCAAAATACTGATGGAGAGCGCATTGGCACTGTCGATGACTGAAATCAGACAGCGGTTTCAGTCGCCCTGCGACCGGGTAACCTTGTACCGAAACCTGAAAACTTTCACCCAACGAGGCCTGATTCACCAGATTTTTATTGACAATCAGGACTCAAAATACGTACTCCCTGAAAACGTGGTTGAACCGGATAAAAATTACACCGAACATCTTCATTTTAAATGTATCAGGTGCAACCTGGTAAAATGTCTGCACGAAATGCAGGTTGGCGCCATCAGTTTGCCGGAAGGTTACAAGATGTTAGAAACCAACTTTGTGGTTTTTGGCTTGTGCAACGAATGTAATAATTAATTTATAAATAGCTTAATAATAAATCTTTACATGTTTTTCTTATTAATAAACAGTAAAAAATGAAAATAACTGCCTGCAGGATAACACACTTTAATGCCACGCACCGGTTACACAATCCAAACTGGGACGATGATAAAAATGAAAAGGTTTTTGGCTCGTGCAACAACCCAAATTATCATGGTCATAACTACAACCTCGTTGTAAAGGTTACTGGCGAAATTAACCCCGAAACCGGATATGTGATGGACATGAAAGAACTGAAAGACATTGTGAAAGAACACATTGAAAACCGTTACGACCATAAAAACCTTTACCTGGACGTTGACGATTTTACCGACCTGAACCCCAGCGCCGAAAACATCGCCATTAAAATCTGGAATATTTTGCGCCAGGTGATTGATCCAAAATTTGAGCTTTCGATAGTGCTTTACGAAACCGACAGAAATTTTGTGGAATATGATGGAACGTAGAAAATGTTCAAGGTTCAAATTGTTCAAAGTTCAAAGAGTTCAAAATTCATATTGTTCAAAGTATAAAATGTTCAAAGTTCAAAGTGTTCAAAGTTAATAATGTTCAAAGTTCAAGTTGTTCAAGGGTTAAATTGTTCAAGGGTTAAAGTTCCGGTGGTTGAGCTTGTCGCGGTGGTTGAGCTTGTCGCGGTGGTTGAGCTTGTCGCGGTGGTTGAGCTTGTCGAAACCACCTCCACTGCCGAAACCCCGCCCTTTGCCTAATATTCCCATCATGAAAATTCACTCACTGGCACACCAAATTGGCTCATTCCTTCTGATTATTCCCATCAGAATTTATCAGTACGCCATTTCACCCTTTACTCCGGCTGCATGCCGGCATATTCCCACTTGTTCGGAATATTCGGTGCAGGCTCTAAAGCAACACGGCCCCCTGAAAGGCGGCTGGTTGTCGATAAAACGGATTGCCAGATGCAATCCCTGGGGGACTTCGGGATACGACCCTGTTCCCCGCTTTTTCATACGAAAATTAAATCTATCAGCATACATGAAAACGAAACTCAACATTGAAAAATCTGACTTGTTAAAACAACACCTTCACCTTTTCTTATTGGCACTCTCCGTTTTTGCCCTATTAGCCTGCAATCCGCAACCTGGTTCAAAATCTGATAATCCAAAACCTAAGGTCGTGGTCAGCATTGCTCCCCAAAAGTTCATTGTTGAAAAAATAGCCGGCGATTTGGTTGATGTAATGGTGATGATACCTCCCGGAACAAGCCCACATGTTTACGATCCGACACCCCGTCAGATGATGGACGTGGGAAAGTCTGATGTTTATTTTTTTATTGGTAATCTTGGTTTTGAAGCAGCCTGGTATTTTAGCATAAAAGATGCCTATCCGCAACTTACCCTTGTTAACCTGAACGATGACCTTGAACTAATTGCCGGTGAGGATGTTGAGCATGGAGACCATTCACATGTAGGTTTTAATCCCCACACGTGGATGTCGCCACGCAATTTACTGTTGATGGGTAAAAAGATTGAACGGGTTCTGTCAGAAAAATACCCTCAAATGCAGCCAAAGTTTAGTCAGAACCTTTCATCGTTTGAAGATGAGATGAATCAGACGGACAAAATGATTACAGGCCTCCTGTCGGATTTACCGCACCGGACCTTCATGATTTTTCATCCATCGCTTACTTACTTTGCACGCGATTATGGACTCAACGAGTTAGCCATCGAATTTGAAGGCAAGGAACCTGCGCCATCTCAACTCAGGCAAAGCATTGACAAAGCCAGATCAGCCGGTGTAAAGGTCATTTTTGTCCAAAAGGAATTCGATACCGAAAATGCCAAAATCATTGCCAAAGAAATTGGCGCCAGAATCGTTGGTATTGACCCGCTTTCGGTAAACTGGAAAGAAAGCATAATGCAACTTGCGAACGAGCTGAAAAATTCATACAATGCTGATAATGAAGCAGCAACCCGCTAAATTTCAGAAATGAAAAAAATAGTAGAACTAAAAAATGTTGTTGCCGGTTACGAGGACGAAGTCATTTTAAAAAATGTCAACCTCGCTGTTTTTCAAAACGATTTTATTGGCGTGATTGGCCCCAACGGTGGTGGTAAAACCACCCTGGTGAAGGTGATGATTGGTTTGCTGAAACCGGTTTCGGGAGAGGTTGTTTATTACCCGACAGGGGATGACAACGTATCGGGCAGACTCATCGGTTACCTGCCCCAGATTAACAAAACTGACAATAAATTCCCGATTTCGGTTAAAGATGTGGTTTTATCGGGTCTTGCCGACAGAAAAAATATTTTCAGGCGAACCAGCAAAGCCGAACATCACAAGGTTTCGGAGCTATTGGAAGACTCAGGGATTGCACATCTTGAAAAGAAAAACATAGGTGAACTTTCAGGCGGGCAGTTGCAACGGGTTTTTTTATGTCGGGCCATTATTGCCGATCCAAAATTGTTGATTCTTGATGAACCTAATACCTATGTTGACAACCAGTTCGAGAGCGAATTGTACCAGGCACTGAAGGAATTAAACAAAAAAATGGCCATCATGATCATTTCACATGACGTGGGAACCATCACCTATTTTGTGAAAACAATTGCCTGCGTCAACCGGGGATTGCATTATCATGCTTCCAACATCATCAGCCAGGAACAATTGGCAGCCTACAATTGCCCGATACAAATAATTGCACATGGCGATATTCCTCATACCATTTTAAAAGAGCACAACCACAAACATTAATTTTTATGTTTTTCGAACTTTTTGAATACAGTTTTTTTGTAAATGCCTCATTGGCAGCCATTCTCACAGCAATTACCTGCGGTATTGCCGGAACCTACATCGTGGCCCGGCGGATAGTTTTCATCAGTGGGGGCATTACCCATGCTTCGTTTGGTGGCATTGGAATAGGTTACTTTTTCGGATTCAACCCCATTGTCGGGGCAATGATATTCAGTATTTTAACCGCCCTGGGAATAGAGTACATGTCGAAAAAAACCGATGTCCGTGAAGACTCTGTCATTGCCATGCTATGGTCGCTCGGAATGGCCGTCGGAGTTATTTTTATTTTCATCACCCCAGGCTATTCAGCCAATCTGATGAGTTTTCTTTTCGGAAATATCCTCACTGTTTCAACCGCTAACCTGTACATGCTTTTTGTACTCACCATTGTTATTGTTATTGTATTTCTTACGATGTTCAGAAGCATTCTTTATGTTGCCTTCGACGAACAGTTTGCCCGAACCGTGGGTTTGCCCGTCACTTTTGTAAATTACCTGATGATAACCCTGGTTGCCGTGACCATAGTTTTAAGCATCAGGATAGCCGGAATCATTCTCGTTCTATCGCTGCTCACAATTCCACAAACCATTGCAAATATTTTTACAAAAGATTTCAAAAGCATAATTTTCCTTTCGATTGTAACAGCCCTCACCGGAAGCTTTGCCGGATTGTTTTTATCTTATTATTTCAATATTCCTTCGGGGGCAACCATTATTTTTTTCCTGATTGTACTTTTTATCCTGGCAAGGAGTTTTAAAACCATACAAACCACCCTGCGTTTAAAAAGTCAGATAAATCGTAAAGCATGAAACCTGCAACACACATCAAACGACCTCATCAATACAAAAACCCGCAGTTGAAAATGACCATTTTATCGCTGTTGCTGCTGGTATTATTTCTGATGATGTTTGTTTTCAAGGGGATGAAAACCACCGACACCATGGTGTCAGGTCCACAAAAATCAGCCATAAAACCATTGAATGACTTCAAACTGCAAGGCATGGTCAGCTTTTACACCGACACCCGCGATAGTATTACCTCCATTTATGTTGAAATCGCTGACAACGAACGCGAGCGGCAAAAAGGGCTGATGTACCGCGAAAATATTCCCGATACCGTGGGGATGCTGTTTATTTTCCCTGACGAAGATTCACGGGGTTTCTGGATGCGCAATACCCCATCATCACTCGACATTATTTACTGCGACAAACAATATAGAATAGTGTCGATGTATGAAAATACCCGTCCAAACTCCGATGAAACCCTTCCTTCGGGTGACCCCGCCCAATATGTTATCGAAACCAGGGCCGGATTTTGTGAGCGTTTTGGGATCAGAAAAGGTGATATTTTCAGGTATCGTGAAGGATTATAATATTTTAACACCTCCGGCATTGCGGCCATTGTAGAAACAACATTTACTTTGTAGGCACAGAAACAGAGCTGCAAAAAAAGAATGAAATATGATTAACAGGGAAAAATTCAGGGAACAGTACAGCTATTTCGACAAAGAAGTTGTGGTTCAAATAATTGGTATTTTGGAAGATGAATACCCCGTCAGAATTGAAACGTTATCGGAAACAATCCGAAATAAACAAATTCCCGAATTGCGTAAGGCTGCGCATGCTTTTAAAGGAATGATTGGGAACTTTGACCTTGAGGGAGATAGTTACCGCCTGATAAAAGACATTGATTTTAAGGCTCATCAGCTTGATGATGAGATAGAAAAAGGCAGGATTTTAAGCGAAAATGAGAAAAATCAAATATTTGAAGCGTTCAGCTCGATGCTGGCATCTTTTAAAATTGCCATGAAGCAGCTGATGATTGATTTGAATGAAATAAAATCAGAATACCTGGATTGATCTTTCTGTCAATCAACTGATCGATAAAAGAAATTACATACCCGAAAGGGCTTCTTCCTGGGTGGGAAATATGCGAAAGATGCTTGTAAATCCCGAAATATCAAATATTTCACGAATACTTTCCTGCAGTCCGCACAGTACGAATTTGCCATTCATACCCATTATTTTTTTAAGGGCCATTAAAAATATGCGCAATCCCGAACTGCTCACATAGTCCATCCCTGCGCAATCCACAAGTATTTTGGTATTTCCTCTTCCGATATGATCGAGAATCACCTTTTCCAACTGGCCATAATTGGTAGTATCGAGACGTCCATCAATACTGATAATAGAAATTTCGCCCGAAGTTGTTTCTTTAAGTGTCATTGCTTGAATAATTTAAATTGTAATTTTCATTTTGTTGGGTGCGAAAATACACAAATGCAATAAACAGAAACATGCTTTCGGCTGAAAAATGCGTTATTTTTTGCGGATTACCTTATCAGCCAAATAGTGTGACTGATCCTAAAAGCAAATCATCCCATTTTCATTGTGTTAATGCCCGGGCATTCAATCATGTCTGTTGATCGGCAACTTGGGTCAGGAACCCGATTCCGGCTCAGCCGTAATACTTGTCAGGCGTCAGGCAAAAACTGCTGAATATCTGCTATCTGAAGGGTTTCCGGTTGAAGAATTTTCTCTTGTGCCCCGTAAAAATGGCTCAACACGGACATTTAATTTTCATAATCCGGAACTTGGCTACTTTTGCCTGAAAAATATTTGTAAATAACAATGGACACACACTGCGCTGAAAATTTATTCAAAGTGCAAACCGAACAATTTGCCGACCTTCGGATACTGCGCTACAGAATTCCCGGTTTTGACGATCTACCCGTCGTTAAAAAGGAGTTGCTGTACTACCTTTACGAGGCTGCCCTTTCGGGGCGCGACATCATCTGGGATCAGAATTTCAGGCACAACCTTCTGATCAGAAAAACCCTCGAAAACATTGTGAAAACCTATTCGGGTGACAGGAATACCCCGGCATGGAAGCAGTTTTTGGTATACGCCAAAAGAGTATGGTTTTCGAACGGAATACATCATCACAACTCGATGGACAAAATGGTTCCAACGATTTCCACAGCATATTTCAATGAATTGATCATGAACAGCAACCAGTTGTATTTCAATGAAATTGCCGGCGATGTAGATAATCTGTTAAAACTGCTTATCCCGGTTCTTTTTGATGAAAACATTGCCTCCAAAAGGGTGGTACAGGACGAAGGTGTCGATCTGGTGCTGGCTTCAGCCAACAATTTCTATGAAAATGTGACCCAGGATGAAGTTGAAGAATTTTATGGTAAATTGGTCAAGCCAGACGATACAAGACCAATTTCGTACGGTTTGAATTCCAGGCTTGTAAAAAAAGATGGCCACATTGCAGAGCAAATCTGGAAAGCAGGCGGGATGTATTCAGCGGCTATCGAAAAAATTGTTTTCTGGCTTAAGAAGGCGATTGCTGTAACCGAATCGGAAAAACAAAAAGCTGCCCTGAACAAACTTGTCGAATTTTACGAAACCGGTAATTTGAAATGCTTTGACGAATACTCGGTTCTCTGGCTGAACGACACTGAAACCGACATTGATGTAATTAATGGATTTATAGAGGTTTATGGTGATCCGTTAGGACGAAAGGCAACTTTTGAATCGGTGGTTTCGATAAAGGATTCTGAAGCCACACGCCGGGCACAAACCATCAGCGACAATGCACAATGGTTTGAAGATCACTCACCCACACATCCTGCATACAAAAAGGAAAATGTAAAAGGTGTAACGGCGCGGGGAATCAATGTTGTGGTTGAATCGGGTGACTGTTCGCCTTCAACCCCAATTGGGATTAATTTGCCAAACGCTGACTGGATTAGGGCTGAGCACGGCTCAAAATCGGTAACCATCAACAACATCATGCAGGCTTACGACGAAGCTTCGCGGGAAGCGGGAGCCATTGAAGAATTTGCTTATTCGGAGGAAGAAATCGAGCTTGCCAAAAAATGGGGTATGCTGGCTTCGAACCTTCATGTTGATTTGCACGAAATTGTCGGGCATGGATCGGGTAAACTGAAGGATGGAGTTGCAAACCCTTCAGAAACCCTCAAAAGCTATGCTTCAACGCTTGAAGAAACCCGTGCCGACCTGTTTGCACTCTATTTTGCCATCGACGAAAAATTGGTTCATTTAGGGCTGATGCCCGATATTTCAGTTGGTAAAGCCGAATACAATTCATACATCCGCGGGGGGTTGATGATTCAGCTTGTAAGGGTTGAACCCGGTAAAAACATAGAGGAATCGCACATGAGAAACCGTCAGTTGATAGCTGCCTGGGCTTACGAAAAAGGCAAACCCGACAATGTAATTGAAAAAAAGGTTAAAAATGGAAAAACATTTTTTGTGGTAAACGATCATGAAAAACTAAGGGACTTGTTCGGAACATTGCTGTGCGAAGTTCAGCGCATTAAATCGGAAGGTGATTATGAAGCCGGCAAAAACCTGGTCGAAAATTATGGGGTGAAAGTTGATCAGGAAATTCACGGGGAAGTTTTAGAAAGATGGAAAAAGCTGGGCATTGCCCCATTTTCGGGATTTATCAACCCCTGTTTGGTTCCCGTATTTCAGCAGGGTGAATTAACCAATGTCGAGGTTTTTTATCCTGACGATTTTACAGGTCAAATGCTTGAATATGGTTTAAATTACTCGTTTCTGCCGGTCAGCAACTGATCGTGACACACCCTGCCGAAGCTTTTTGCTGCTTCACCTTCAGGGCTTCTTTTATTTTTTTGTTGTTTACCAATGTTTGGTAATTGTAAATGTTATTCTATATTTGCACCCCGAAAAAAAATTCAGTATTAACAGTTAAGTATTTATTATTCAAAAATCTAAACGCACATGCAAAACAAAGGATTCATCAAGGTCATTGCCATCCTGTTTGCGGTAGTTTGTCTGTATCACTTGTCCTTTACATACGTAATTTCCAGGGTTGAGAAAAAGGCGAAGCAATACGCGTACAATGCAGAGACTGAGAATTTGGCAAACCTGCTTTCGAAAGGTAATGCCGTTAAAAAACAATTTCTTTACGACTCGATTTCGAATGCACGGAATACTTACTACCTCGATTCGATGTCAAACCAGGTAGTTTACAACATTCTGGTCAGAAAATATACTTACAAGGAAGCCAAAGAGCGCGAATTAAACCTCGGCCTTGACCTTAAGGGTGGGATGAACGTAACCCTTGAAGTATCGGTAATTGATATCGTAAGGGGATTATCCGGAAATTCACAGAATCCTACTTTCCAGAGTGCTTTGCAATTAGCCCGCGAAAAACAAAGAAACAGCCAGGAAGATTTTGTCAGTTTGTTTGGAGAAGCTGTGAACGAGATTGACCCCAATTTCCAGTTGGCATCAATTTTCATGGCCGAATTCAAAGACCAGATCAACTACAATTCGACCAACCAGGATGTGCTTGATGTAATCAGAACCGAAACTGATGCCGCCATCGATCGTACCTTTAACATTTTGCGCACACGTATCGACCGTTTTGGTGTAGCACAGCCCAACATCCAGAAATTGCAGACAGCAGGTCGTATCCTTGTTGAGCTGCCTGGTATTAAAGATCCTGCACGTGTTAGAAAACTTCTGCAGGGAACAGCCTCGCTCGAATTTTGGGAAACCTACAAATATCCACAGGTTTACAACTTTTTCCAGAATGCTGATCAAAAATTGGTTTCCATCCTGAAAGCCGACCAACTGATCAGTTCTGAAGAGGAATCAACCAAACCTGCTTCAGAAGTTGAGGCATCAACACCACAAAATGAAAATCCAGTTGCTGATACCTCCAAACAAGGCATCCTCGACAAAATTGCCGGCGATTCGCTAAATATGGAGGCAAATACAAAATCGACAGAAGAAATTGCAAAGACCAATCCGTTATTTGCCTATCTAAGGCCCAATCTGCGCCAGAATAACGACGGGCAATACGCTCCCGAACAAAGTGCAACTGTGGGTTTTGCCGAACCAAAAGATACAGCCATGGTAAACAGTCTTTTAAACAAAGTTAAAGACGTAATGCCACGCGACATGAAGCTTGCCTGGAAAATTAAGCCCGAAAAATGGGCGCCCCAATACCTCGAACTGGTTGCATTGAAGGTTACCTCACGCGATGGTTCTGCTGCTTTAGGCGGAGATGTGATTGTGGACGCACGTCAGGATTTTGATCAGAACGGGCGTGTGGAAGTTACCATGCTCATGAACTCCGAAGGTGGCCGTACATGGAAACGCCTCACGGGCGATAATATCGGAAATCAGATAGCTATTGTCCTTGACGGTTATGTATATTCAGCGCCCAACGTAAATGATGAAATCCCAAGCGGACGTTCATCCATCACCGGAAATTTTGAAGTAGAAGAAGCAAAAGACCTTGCCAATATTCTGAAAGCAGGTAAACTGCCGGCTCCCGCACGAATTGTTGAAGAGGCGATTGTTGGTCCCTCTCTCGGGAAAGTTGCTGTTAATGATGGTTTGATTTCATTTATCGTGGCCTTTTTCCTGGTTCTGATTTACATGGTTGGATATTACAACAGGGCAGGTTTTGTTGCAGATATGGCATTGTTGGTCAATATTTTCTTCCTTTTTGGGGTATTGGCCTCGCTCGGTGCAGTTCTCACACTTCCCGGTATTGCCGGTATTGTACTTACCATGGGTATGGCGGTTGACGCCAACGTTATTATTTACGAACGTGTAAAAGAGGAAGTAAGATGGGGAAAAGGATTAAAACTGGCAATTTCTGATGGTTACAAAAATGCATATTCCGCCATTATCGACGGCAACGTCACCACGCTTCTCACCGGTATTATCCTTTTTGTCTTTGGTACAGGTCCTATTCAGGGTTTTGCAACCACACTCATCATTGGTATTCTGACCTCTTTGTTCTGTGCCATCTTTATTTCGAGACTTGTTTTTGAAAACCTCATGAGCAAAAACAAATCCATTCCATTTGGTAACGAATACACCATGGATACACTGGTGGATGCCAATTTCAACTTCATCGGAATGAGAAAAATCGGTTATATTGTTTCCTCAACAGTTATCATTCTCGGAATCATTTCACTCTCGCTCAGGGGGTTGAATTACGGAGTTGACTTTTCGGGTGGCAGAACATATGTTGTACGCTTCGACCAGCCTGTAAATACAAATGATATCAGGGTATCGTTGAACAACGAATTTGGCGAACAACCCGAAGTAAAGGTTTTTGGACCCACTTCGCAGGTAAAAATTACCACCAAATACGAAATCGACAACGAAAATCCCGGAATTGACTCGGTTATCACCTCCAAACTTTACAAAGCCCTGAAACCGCATTATGTTGACCAGAGAATATCATTCAAGGACTTTTCTGCCAACACTGGTGATGCCAAACTTATCGGCATACTCAGTTCACAAAAGGTTGGACCAACCATTGCGGACGATATCAGAAACAGCGCCGTACTTGCATTGGTTTTTGCCTTGATAGTTATTTTTGCATACGTTGGTGTCAGGTTTAAAAAATGGCAGTTTGGATTGGGAGGGGTGGCTGCCCTATTCCATGACTCGATGTTTGTAATTGCACTTTATTCACTGTTTTACAGCATTATGCCATTTAGCCTCGAGATCGACCAGGCATTTATTGCTGCAATCCTTACCATCATCGGGTATTCTATCAACGATACCGTGATCATTTTCGACCGAATTCGTGAAAACCTTTTCAACCATCCAAAGAAATCGTTGCTCGATAACATGAATACAGGTATCAACAGCACCCTGGCCAGAAGTATTAACACGCTTGGTACTACAATCGTAACACTCATCGCAATTTTCATCTTCGGTGGTGAGGTTATCAGAGGTTTTGCCTTTGCGCTGCTGGTTGGTATTACAGTTGGAACCTACTCATCGGTGTTTATCGCAAGCCCCCTTGCTTACGATCTTATCATGCGTCAAAAAAGAAAACAAGAGGCAACGATAGCCACCAAGGAGAAAAAATAGAACATCGTTAAAAAAATACAGTAAAAAGTCCCGGTAAATGGTTTTATCCTGAAATCGGGACTTTTTTTTTATTTTTGCCAGCAACATTTAATATCCTTTCACATTGATAATCGGATTTTTTGATATTAGCGGTGGTGAAATTCTGGTGATTCTTCTGGTGGTTTTCATCATTTTTGGACCGGATAAAATTCCAGAAATTGCCCGTTGGTTTGGTAAAGGCATGAATGAAATCAGAAAAGCGACTTCCGAAATACAGGAAGAAATAACCCGTGAAACCGGAGATTTGAAAAATGTTGGCAGAAAAATTACCGATGAGGTAAACAAACAGGTAAAGGAAGTAACCGATGCAGCTGCTGCGCCGCCACCTCCAAAATCGTATTCCTACACCGATGACAAACAAAAAGACCCGCAACTCTAAATGTTAAATATTAACCCGGTTACCCAGCATGTTTTAATCGATAATATTTTTTTTACAAAAGACGTTTACATTCACCAAAAGGTAATTACAATAAATGCTGAATGCCATCAGCAGAAAAACTGGGAAGATTACCCATGAATAAACCTAAATGAAACAAAAGCATTGAATACTGTCAGGAACACATCAGGAATAAAGCAAACCATTATTTTACAATTACTTGCGATAGTTGTTGTAACTTTTTTTTCGGTTACAGCCTACACACAAACCCGTAAATCTCAGGCAGCCGATGAAGATTTTGCCAATTTAAGGTTTTCGCTTGCCATTCCAAAATACAAAAAAGCCTATTCGCGCACCAAAAGAAACAAGGTTGAAAAAAACCGGATCAGCTTTCAGTTAGGCGAATGTTACCGGCTTACCAATGAACCCAAACGAGCAGAAGCATTTTACAAGCGACTTGAAAGGGTAAGCTATTATCACACCGAACCTTTGTCGTTGTTCTATCTCGCAGAAGTTCAACGTGCTGATGGTAAATATGATGAAGCGCTCGAAAACTATAAAAAATACATAGAAATTGCTCCGGACGACCCTCTTGGAAAAGTAGGACAGGAGTCATGCGAACTACACACGGAATGGGAAAATAACCCAAGCAATCATCAGATCGACAAACTAAAAAAACTCAATTCACGAGAGGATGATTTTAGCCCTGCCTATGCCGACCAGTCTTTCAGTTCGGTAATTTTTACTTCTTCACGTGCCGGAGCAACCGGCAAAAAGCCGGATGAATGGATAGGAATGAACCATACCGACCTTTTTTATGCCAAGCAGGATAAAAAAGGCGACTGGAGTACACCCGTAAATGCCGACGAAACCGGAGTTGTAAATACCGAAGTAAACGAAGGTCAGGCATCATTCAATGCCAATTTCAGCAACATGTATTTTACACGTTGCGGAAAAGAGAATCTTCGCATCAATGGCTGCCAGATTTATGTTGCAAAAAAGCAGGGACGTGGTTTTGGCGAGCCAACGAAAGTTGAACTTGGGGGTGACAGCACTTCCGTTTTTGGCCACCCGGCAGTAAGTCCTGATGAAAAATTACTGGTTTTTTCTTCACCAAAACCGGGAGGTGCTGGTGGAAAAGATTTATGGATTTCAACCAGTAAAGGCGGTGGCGAATTTTCGACGCCCGTCAACCTGGGCAATGAAATAAATACAAAAGGCGATGAAGTTTTCCCATTTTTAAGAGGCGATTCAGTACTGTATTTTTCATCCAACGGACATCCCGGCCTGGGAGGCCTCGATATTTTTAAGTCGGTGAAAAAAGCTGATGGTAGCTGGAGCGCCCCGGTAAACATGCGCACCCCGATCAATTCGTTCAGCGATGACTTTGGAATTTATTATCATCCTTCAGGACTGGACGAAGGATATTTTTCATCAAACCGCAAGGGTGGCAAGGGCGGCGACGATATTTACTATTTCATCAATCCCCCGCTGCTATACACTATCAAGGGTAAAATTATCGATAACAGCACCCTGCAACCCTTAGAAGGTGTTGAAGTAAATTTGATGAACAGTGATGGTACAACCTTTAAAGCCAATTCGAACACCGTCGGGTATTACGAGTTTACAAACGAACAGGTAAAACCCAACACCACTTTTGAGCTCACTGCAATCAAAGACAAATATTTTAACGACAAGATGATGGAAACCACCGTTGGCCTTGAAGCCAACAAGGATTTTGAAATTAATTTCAAACTTGATCCATTGCCCGACAAACCCATCGTTTTGCCGGATATTCTTTACGATCTGGCAAAATGGGACCTCAAGCCCCAATACCAGGATTCGCTGCAAGGGCTGATTCAAACACTCGATGCCAACGAAACCATTGTTGTTGAACTTGCAGCGCACACCGACGCCCGCGATACCGAGGAAAAAAACGACATCCTTTCTCAAAAGCGTGCCGAATCGGTGGTTGAATACCTCATCCAGCGTGGCATTGATCCGGAAAGATTAATTGCCAAAGGGTATGGCGAAAGGGTTCCACGCCGTTTATCCTCGGCCATTTTACGCGAAGGCTTTACCTTCCCTGCCGGAACCGTGCTTACCGAAAGTTACATTGATTCGCTACCTTCGTTAGCCGTGAAGGAAGCCGCTCATCAGCTCAACAGGCGAACCGAATTTTCGATTGTGAGCAAGGATTACATTCCCAAGCCCAAAAACAGATTTACCGACACCATTGCTAAAATTGACGTAATAACCAACCCGCAGGAGCGTATCATCAACTACCAGCTTACACCCACCGGGCAAATTCAGACAGAATGTATTGCCAATGGTTTTACCCTGAATTTTGTGTATGACGAACGTACTGTAAAACCTACCATCTCACTGGGAAGCGCACTGCGCCTGTTAAAAGAGGGGGCCATTGATAAATCTGATTTCATTGGCGACGCCGAAAAGATTTTGGGTGACGGAACCATTGCCAACCGTTCTGTTTTTAAGGTAAAAACCTTGCGCATAGCAAATGTGACCATTAACAATGTTGAAATTCAGGTTGATAACCAAATTTTATCACAGCTTGTTCTTGGAAAAATCACACTTTCCGAATTTGGTGATTTCGAGATAAACCAGGAAAAGAAGCAGATTATTTTCAGGTAAGATTTCCCTGGAAGCTATTTATAAAAAGCGTTCCGGACCCTTCAAGAGTTCGGAACGCTCGTTTTAACGCCGTTGCAGGCAAATTGAGAATATTTTTCATGGAACTTAATGATAACAGGCTGAAAGCCTGTAACATCAAAGAAAAGCATGCTCCGTTTGCCAAAGCATCCTGAATGGGTGCGACAACCCAAACCTGCGTTGTTTCAGCCTTTCAGGCTGATGAGGAAGAGGGGTGCTCGTTTTACCGAAAGGGCGCTGCCCTTTCTTTGGGTGTTTCAACCTTTCAGGCTGGTCAGGGCTTGTAACCTGACTTTTGTATAAAACGACGCCCGTTGTTATGATGTGTTAGCCTTTCAGGCTGATAAATGCCGTCCTTGTCAATGGAATCAGGCTGAAAGCCTGTAACATCAAAGAAAAGGATGCCCCTGTTTGCCAAAGCACCCTGAAAGGGTGCAACAAATCAAAAGGCCACAAAAACCTAATGCTCCCTCTCAAAAAGCCACCTGGCATAATCAATCAAGGCTGTTTTTTTATTTGTGGGGGCTTCAATCCTGTCAATGATTTCGATGGAATTTCGGAAATACCGCTCCATCTCCACCATTGCCAAATTATTGATTTTGTATTTTTCATACAACCTGAGCGCTTCACTGACCTTTGAATTGGCATCACCGTTTTTTTGCTGAAACAATTGCAGAAGTCGCAATTTATCTGGCGAATCGGCCAATTCAAGACTTTTCAACAAAAGCCAGGTTTTTTTGTTGGCAACAATGTCTCCGCCAATTTTCTTCCCAAATTTTTCAGCATTTCCAAAAGCATCCAGGTAATCATCCTTAAGTTGAAAAGCTATCCCAACATTTACACCAAAATCGTACATACTTTCGGCCTGCTGACTGTCAGCGTTTGCACACAAAGCGCCAATTTTCAAACTTGCACCCAGCAGCACGGCGGTTTTTAACCGGATCATATTGATGTACTCCGGAATGGATACATCGTCACGGTTTTCAAAATCCATGTCAAACTGCTGGCCTTCGCAAACTTCGATGGCTGCCTGCGTAAAAGTTTCGAGAATGTGGCAAAGCTGTCCTGATTTTGCTGTTTGAATGAACCGGTAAGCCAGGGCAAACATGGTATCGCCCGAAAGTATGGCTACGTTGGTATTCCATTTTTTATGAACGGTTTCCTTGCCTCTTCTCAGGAGCGACTCATCCATAATGTCGTCGTGAAGGAGGGTGAAATTGTGGAAAATCTCGATGCCGATGGCTGCTTCGGCAGCCTCCTGAACATTGCCCCCGAACAGGTCGCAGGCAGCTAAGGTGAGCACAGGCCGCAGGCGCTTTCCTCCTCCCGAAAGGGCATAGGCAATGGGTTGATAAAGTTGTAGGGGTTTTTTATCAAAATTCAGCGAAGCAATCCGTTGCTCAACCAACAATTTGTAATCTTTAAAAAGTTCCATCCCGAGATTGTTGCTTAATGGTCAGCCATTGGTTTGGAATCCTATTTCTTAAGGAGATTGACAAGATATTGGCCGTAACCGCTTTTCATCAGTGGCTGGGCAATTTCTTCAAGCTGGGTTTCATTGATAAATTTCATACGGTAAGCCACTTCTTCGATGCAACCTATCTTTAAACCCTGGCGGTGCTCAATCACTTCTACAAACTGAGAAGCCTGGAGCAATGATTCAAAGGTACCTGTGTCCAACCAGGCTGTTCCGCGGCTTAAGATGCCAACCTTTAGTTTGCCATTTTCGAGGTAATATTTGTTTACATCCGTAATTTCGTATTCACCCCTGGCGCTGGGTTTGATGTTTTTAGCCACTTCAACCACCGAATTATCATAAAAATAGAGCCCGGGAACAGCAAAATTTGACTTGGGATTTTTGGGTTTTTCCTCGATGGAAATGGCATTCTGATTTTCATCAAACTCCACAACGCCATATCTTTCGGGGTCGGAAACATGGTAAGCGTAAACTACGCCGCCCACCGGGTCGTTGTTTTCCTGAAGGATTTTTTGCAATCCCGATCCGTAAAAAATATTATCACCCAAAATCAAAGCGGCCTTTTCGCTTCCAATAAATTCTTCGCCCAACACAAAGGCCTGAGCCAGCCCGTTGGGAATGTGCTGAATCTTGTAACTGAAATTGCAACCGATCCGGCTGCCATCGCCTAACAATTTTTCGAAAGATGGCAAATCCTGAGGTGTCGAAATGATGAGAATGTCGCGTATCCCGGCCATCATCAGCACCGAAAGGGGATAATAAATCATGGGTTTGTCGTAAATGGGCATCAATTGTTTGCTTATGGCCAGGGTGATGGGGTGAAGCCTTGTGCCGGCGCCTCCGGCTAAAATGATTCCTTTCATATTGTTCTGAATTTTTTGTTAGACAATGCTGTGTAAAGTTATTTTTTATGCAATAAATCAGGCTGAACCGCGGGTATCGATGTTTTCTATTTCAAGGTCGTTGAGCTCGATGTCGATTTCCTCATCAAAAATCTCGAGAAGCGGCTCTTTGAATTTCTTTGTTGTAATCCAATGATCCATAGTAAGTAACAGCGATGGAAGGATAAACAGGTTGCAAAGCAGCGCTACCAGAAGGGTAAAAGCAATGAGGTAACCCAATGCCTCGGTGCCGCCAAACGATGACATGATGAAAATTCCAAATCCAAAAACCAATACCACGGAAGAATAAATCATGCTGAAACCCGTTTCGCGCAAGGCCTGCAACACCGATTGCTTTATATTCCAGTTGCTTAGCCGCAATTGCAACCGGTACCTCGACAAAAACTGAATGGCATTGTCAACCGAAATCCCCAACGCAATGCTGAAAATGAGCACAGTGGATGGTTTTACCGAAATGGCCAAAAATCCCATCATGGCAGCCGTTAATATTTGTGGCAACACGTTTGGCGCAATCGAAATTACGATCATTCTTGCCGATGTAAAAAGAATGGCCATCAAGCCTGCAATGAGTATCACTGCCAGAATGAGGCTTTCAATCAGGTTGCCAATCAGGTAATTGGTTCCTTTGAGGAAAACTACGCTGGTTCCGGTGAGCACCACATCATATTTATCGGGTGGAAAAATGGAATCGATTTTCGGGGTCAGGTCATCCTTAATCCGCTGAATATCTTTCGTGCCGATATTGGCCATCTGAACGCTGATGCGGGTGACTTGCAAATTGGAATCCACAAAACTATGCAGGATGTTCTGTTTCCCGCTTTCCAACTGTGGAACATATTTCAGGATAAAATTCTTCTCCTGGTTGTTGGGGAGGGAGTACATTTTGGGATTTCCCCCGTAAAATGCCTGCTTTGCAAATTTCACGACTTCCGTTACCGACAATGGTTTCGACAATTCAGGATATTCTGACAGGAGTTGCTGTAATTCCTCAATTTTTTCGATAGTAGCAAGTTGCAGCACGCCTCTTTTCTTTTTGGTGTCGATGGAAATTTCAAATGGCATTACGCCTTTAAAGTATTCTTCAAAAAACATCAGGTCAACGTAGAGCGGGTCTTTTTTGGGAATGTCGTCAACTATGTTGCCGGTTGTTTTTAGTTTGGAAATCCCGTAAATCCCCACAAAAACAAGGATTATTGCTACTGTGTAAATAATGGTTCGGCGGGTCTGTACGGTGTGTACGATGTGGTTGACCAGCGTGCTGACCACTCCTTTTTCCAAATGTTGGGTGTGTCCGCGATGTGGCGGTTTGAGGAAGCTAAAGAAAATCGGAATCAGGAAAAGGGTCATGAAATTGGCAACCAGGATGCTGATGGAAGCCACAATTCCAAACTGGTAAAGCAATTGGTTGCCGGTTATCGTAAAGGCTATAAATCCCGAAGCAGTGACGGCATTTGTGAGGAGGTTGGCATTTCCGATGTAAATAACCACACGGGTGAGTGCCCTGATTTTGTTGCCGTGTTTGTTTATTTCGGTGTGATATTTATTGAGCAGGAAAATGCAGTTTTCAACCACAATCACAATAAGCAACGGTGGAAGAATTCCGGTAAGCATCGTTATTTTGTAGCCCATCAGGGCAGTGAGTCCAAAAACCCAGATTACATTGATAACCACAATTACCATGGTGGCCAGCACAATCCTGAAATTCTTGAAAAAAAGCATCAACAGCACCGAAGCCACAATTAGCGCCATCACGATAAAGAACTTCAGTTCATCTTCAACCTTTTTTGCAGTAATGGTGCGGATGTAGGGTAAACCGGAATAGTGCAGCTCAACCTGGTGGTTTTTGCTGAAAATATCGCCAGCCACCCGGATATCATTTATCAACCTTACCCTTTGTTTCGAATTGAGAACCTCTTTATCGAGGGTAACCATCATCATCGTAACATTGGTTTCCCTGTTCAGAAGCAGGCCATCATAAAAAGGCAGCGAGAACACCACATTCATCAGGCTGTCAAGTTCCAGCTGGCTTTCAGGCTTTTTATCGAAAACCGGCAAAAAATCGAATTTCTTTGATTCTTCATTTTTTTTCAGGTGAAAAAGACGGGTTACCGAAACCACCTCTTCAACTCCCCCGATGTCCCTCACCTGCCGGGTAAGATCGTACCAGCCGTTGAAATGATCAAGATTGAAAATATTTTCATCCTGAACACCAATAAACAAAACACTTCCATCCTGTCCAAAAGTTTCTTTAAACTGATTGTACTCGATGCTCGTTGAGTCGGAAGCGGGCAATATCGGCGTCATTTCGTACGACAATTTCACTTTGGTAGCCCAATAGCCCATGAAAATTGTCGATAATCCAATAAAAATCAAATTCCAGTACCTTCTCCTGAGTATTAATCTTGCCAGATATTTCCACATGCCTGTATGCTGAGTTTTGGTATTATTGTTGTAAATTTTTCAATTAAACCGTACCTTTTTTTAAAAGGCCTCGAAATTAAAATATTTACCTGACAAATTTTAAAAGTGTGAGTTTTTATTTGGGAGGTCAGGAATTTTAGGTTAAATACAAAAGTCAGATTATGAAAATATTACGCATTGTTGTAGCAATTCTTTTCCTTGTTTCCTGCTCAAAAAGCGTTCAGCTGATAAACAAAGGCAACTACGATGAAGCCATCAATGTGCTATGTGAGCAACTGAAAGAAAATCCTGTCAATCAAAAAGACCTTGAGGCATTCACCTTTACTTTGAATGAAGCCAACAACCGCGACCTTGAGAGTATTAAATCATTAAAAATGAGCGGGAAACCCGATATCTGGCACCCGATTTTAAACCACTATTTCTCACTCGAAAAACGGCAGCAAAAGGTACTTACCTTGCCTTCATCTATCCTCGACAGCCTGAAGTTTGAGCCGGTCAATTATGAAGGTTTCATTAACGAGTCGCGCCATAAAGCATGTTCGTATTATTATGCAAAAGCCATGAAACTGAATGAAACTGGCACTGCCGTCAATCGGCAGCAGGCTTATCACGATTTAGTGATGGTGCAAAAACTTATGCCGGGATTCAGAGATGTTGAGGAAATGCTGAAAAAATACGAAGCCGAAAAACCGATTGATGTATTTTACGAAATCAGGAATGAATATGCCGGATACCTCCCCTGGCGCCTCGATGACGAATTGGTTTATCTCGACTTGTCGTCATTCAACTCGCCCAAATACCGGTTTTTCGATGATGAAAGACAGGCACAGAATATCAGGTACAAAGCTGTAATCATGGTTAAAGACATAAAAATTTTACCGGAAAATACTGAAGAACTTTACTACACCGAAACCGCAAAACTGCAGGATGGTATTGCTTACAAACTGAATGATGCGGGAGGTTTCCTGTTAGACAGCGTTGGAAATAAAACCGAAATCCCAAAATTTAAAACCATCGCGTGTTACGTTACCGAAACCCGGCAAAAAAAGTCACTGTTGATTGGCGGAACTATTCAACTTACAGATACCAAAACCGGACAAACATTCGCTGGAAAAAATATTTCCGGTGAATCAACCTTTGAGCACCGTTCGGCAAAATTCAAGGGCGACCTTGATGCCCTTTCGCCGGAAACACTTCAACTGATTGGCTCAAAAGAACTTGAATATCCTTCCGATCTCGAATTGATACTTCGTGCCAGCGACAAATTCAAAATCAATGCTGTGAATGAAATGATTGAAGTGCTTGAGAAAACAAGTGGTGATGTGACGAAAAAGGAATAATTTCGCCCGAAAACCGCTGCATTTTCATGGAAATTAGAAAAGTACTTTTTATCGACACCGTCCACCCTGTTTTGCGGGAAGACCTCGAAAAATACGGTTTCACCTGCGATTATTTTACCGACCTGGGCCGCGAAGATTATGAAAAAATCATTCATGAATATTTCGGAGTGATCATTCGTGGTAAAATCAGGTTAGACAAACCCATTCTGTCAAAAGCAAAAAACCTCAAATTTATTGGCCGCGTTGGTGCGGGAATGGAAAACATCGACCTGGAATTTGCTGATTCATTGGGCATTAAATGCCTGAACGCCCCCGAAGGAAACCGTGATGCCGTTGGTGAACACACGCTGGGCATGCTGCTGATGTTGCTAAACAACCTGCGAAAAGCCGACCGTGAGGTGAGGCAGGGCATCTGGATCAGGGCCGGGAACCGGGGAACTGAAATAAAAGGAAAAACCATCGGGATTATTGGCTACGGAAACATGGGAACCGCCTTTGCACGCCGTTTGAGGGGTTTCGATGCCAGAGTGATAGCCTACGACAAATACAAAACCGGCTTTGGCGACGATTTTGTTGAAGAAGCTGACTACGAAACCATTTTCGAAAACACCGACATTCTGAGCCTACATGTTCCGCTGACCGACGAAACTGAGTTTCTCGTGGATCAGGCTTACCTGGAAAAATTCAGGAAAAACATTTTTCTGATAAATACCTCGAGAGGCAAAGTGGTGAAAACCTCCGATCTGGTTGTAAAAATGAAAGAAGGAAAAGTGCTGGGCGCAGCACTCGATGTGTTGGAATACGAAAAACTGTCGTTTGAAGATATCGACAGCCAGCGTCTTCCCGACGATTTCAAGTACCTGATTCAGTCGGAAAATGTGGTTCTTTCGCCTCATATTGCAGGCTGGACACACGAATCGAACTACAAAATGGCAAAAGTGATTTCAGAAAAAATCAGGCGGGAGTTTTCGCAAATCATCACATCATTTGTCAGATAAATTCGGGTCACCTGACTCAATGATGATTTTCAATCGATTACAAGAAGTGGTTTGCTGTTTATTCTGTCGCTGACAGGCGATATTTCAATGGCTTTGCCAGGTAAGGCATACCACAAAGATTGATAATACAGAAAGATGGGTATTCCTCTCCCGAACGTTTAGCGATTCGGTGCTCCAGCATGATGACCGAAGCATCGATTGGTTTAGGTGCGGATTTGGCAGGCAAGCCCACCAAACCCGCACCCTACATCCGAACAAAACTGTATTAAAACAGCCAGCGGTAATCCTCTGTTGCCTAATATGCTGCTGTTTACAAAAATGTGCGATTGGTGACGAAATCCCGCAAAATGCTTGATTGAGATAAGAAAGCCACGGAAATGAATTACATTTTTATTTCGATCGCCAAACAGACTTAGCCCTGTTTTTTTAAAAAAAAATTCCTGCCTTTGTGCCGTTGGCGTAGGGGCAGGAATCTAAAGTGTGCGACCATGACTTTTATGCCTGGCCAACAGTATTAAATTTTCCCTGACGGATTCTTACTAAACAATCCTTTTCATTCTATTTCAGCCTGATACCTGAAACCTGGGACTGTTCATTATCTTTAATTCTCCTGAAAGATTTTCTCAGGAAAAAAAAGATTGAGCTTCTAATAACGGTAATGCTCGGGTTTAAAAGGGCCTTCAGCCGGGATTCCCAGGTAATCGGCCTGCTCTTTGGTCATTTTGGTAAGTTTCACACCCAAATGTTCAAGGTGCAGGCGGGCAACTTCCTCGTCGAGGTATTTGGGAAGGCGGTAAACATCGATGGTGTAATTGTCTTTGTTTTTCCACAGATCCATCTGTGCAAGCGTCTGGTTCGAGAACGAGTTGCTCATCACAAACGAGGGGTGACCAGTGGCGCAACCCAGGTTTACCAGGCGGCCTTCAGCCAACAGGAAGATGCTGTGTCCGTCGGCAAAGCGGTAGCGGTCAACCTGCGGTTTGATGTTTTCCTTAACGATAGTTGGGTCATTATCGAGTTTTGAAACCTGAATTTCGTTATCGAAATGTCCGATGTTGCAAACAATGGCTTCATCCTTCATTTGTTTCATGTGGTCAAGGGTTATCACATCTTTGTTGCCTGTGCAGGTAACAAAAATCTGACCTTCTTTCAGGGCGTCTTCGATGGTGGTCACTTCAAAGCCTTCCATGGCAGCCTGCAAAGCACATATCGGGTCGATTTCGGTAACAATCACCCTGGCGCCATAAGCGCGCATCGACTTTGCCGATCCTTTGCCCACGTCGCCATAACCGAGCACCACCACCACTTTACCGGCAATCATCACATCCGTGGCACGCTTGATGCCATCGGCCAGCGATTCGCGACAGCCGTAAAGGTTATCGAATTTCGATTTGGTAACCGAATCGTTCACATTAATTGCAGGGACCAGCAGTTCGCCCTTTTCCTTCATCTGGTAAAGCCGGTGAACGCCCGTGGTGGTTTCTTCCGAAACGCCTTTCCATTCCCGGGCTGTGCGGTGCCATTTGGTGGAGTCTTCCACGTACAATTCGCGCAGAAGGTTCATGATGGCTTTTTCTTCGGCATTCGAGCCCTCAACTTTCAGCAATTCAGGATTTTTTTCTGCAGCAAAGCCTTTGTGGATGAGCAGTGTGGCATCTCCGCCATCGTCAACAATCAGTTGCGGGCCTTTGCCTCCGGGGAACGACAGTGCCTGGTTGGTACACCACCAATATTCATCAAGGGTTTCGCCTTTCCAGGCAAAAACCGGGATTCCGCGTTCGGCAAGGGCTGCGGCGGCATGATCCTGCGTGGAGAATATGTTGCAACTTGCCCAGCGTACATCGGCGCCCAACTCGATGAGGGTTTCGATCAATACGGCGGTTTGCACGGTCATGTGCAGCGAGCCACTGATGCGAACGCCTTTCAGGGGTTTTTCGGGTGCGTATTTCCGGCGTATCGACATGAGGCCGGGCATTTCTTTCTCGGCAATTTCTATCTCTTTGCGGCCCCAGCCGGCCAAAGAGAGGTCTTTCACTTTGTACTGTAAATCGGTTTTTACACTTAAATTTTCCATCTGGATTTTTTACAATTGTGTGTTTTAATAGTTTGAAAGCGCAAAAATACACTTTACTAACAAACAACTCCGGCAATTGTTATTGTTTGTAATGAACCATTTCACCTCCCGGCCTTTGCTTTTCAGGTTCTGCCAGGCCTCGTTGTTTTCGTAAGAAAGTTCGGTGCATCTTCATTTCAGCAAGCCCGTTGGCTACTCCATGGCTAATCATGGCAGGCTCTTCGTCTAAGCTAACTTCGGAACAGGTTCGGAACAGATACGGTTTGAGCCTAACCAAGTTAGAAGCATGGTATAGGCCTGGTGCGGGGAAGAGAGGTGGTGTGGAACATGTTCATTTGAGGGAGGGGTGCTATGGGGTGGAATGGGTGATACACTTTCAACAGGAATACATACCGAAAGCATTTTCTTCGGAAGTAATGATGTATTCTGCTCCTTGCAATGGAATTTCCGTTTTTTCGGTCTTGATTTCAAAAAGTGTTCGTTGCGGTTTTATAACCAGAAAATTATAATTATTTCTGCTGGCTTGTGAGCCCAAGAGTTTTCTCTTTATTAAGTGTCGATAAATTTTTTAATACAATTTCTCAAGGTATGATTGCTTTGCAAACTCTTTTACAAAGTTTTGGTTATGGCGTTGGCTTGTGCGGTTTTGGAAATTTATGTGGCTGTGAAGCATTGGCAATATTTATTCGTTGTCTTTACCATTTATTAAATCTTCTGCCAGCAATTTTGCTTGTGTTATCACAGTCTCAACTGCTTTTTCTTGCAAGTCAGGCGGATAACCGTGTAATCTTAAAATTCTCCGAATATTCCGTCTTAAAGCCGATTGTACACTTTCTTTAATTGTCCAATCTATTGTTGTGCTATTGCGTACGGTTTTTAAGAGTTCCTGAGCAATGTGTTTTAGAATATCATCGCCCAATATTGCTACTGCACTGTTGTTTACTTCCAGAGCGGTGTAAAAAGCATACTCTCTGTAATCTAATCCCAATTTTTCGCCACGTTTATCTGCTTCTTTCATCTGCTCGGCAAAGGGAATAAGCACTTTTTCCAAAAACTCGACCGTGTCAATCATTCCGTTGTGGTAACGTTTGATGGCATCTTCCAACATTTCGGAAAATTTCTTGCTTTCTACCAAGTTGATTTTCGTTCGCTTCTTGATTTCATCCTTGAGTAATTTTTTCAATAACTCAACTGCAAGATTCTTTTGTGGCAGGTCTTTCAGCTCTTGCAGAAAACGTTCATCCAAAATCTCAATATTCGGCTTTTTCAGACCTGCTGCATCAAAAATGTCAATCACATTATCGGCGGTAATGGCTTCAGAAATGATTTGTTTAATGGCGGTTTCCATTTCTTCGTTTGTCTTACCACCTTCGTTTCTGTCTGATATTTTTACGAGCCTTGTTTTAATAGCCTGAAATAATGCAACATCATCACGGATTGCCATTGCTTTTTCGTGAGGAACTGAAATTGCAAAAGTTTTTAGTAAATTTTTGGTGTTCTCAACAAAACTTTGCTCTCCGTTTTCCTGACTGAAAATGTAATCCACAATCACAGGAATAAATTTCAGTTTTTCTTTGGGCGTAATGGAGAAGAATTTACGCCAATCAAAATGCCTTAGCTGATAGTCAATAGCTTCGTAAAATTCCAACATTTTTGCAACTGCTAGTTCCTGGTCGAGCGTTGGTTTGCCTTCGCCACCGCTTGCGGTGTAATCGGCTAATGCAGATTTCAGTTCTTGTGCAATTCCCAAATAGTCGACAACCAAACCACCTGATTTGCCTTCGGTAAATACACGATTTACTCTTGCAATGGCTTGCATTAAACTATGACCACGCATTGGTTTGTCGACATACAACGTGTGTAAACAAGGTGCGTCAAAACCAGTTAACCACATATCACGAACAATAACTAATTTTAAACTGTCAACTGGATTTTTTAGACGGTCGCCAATTGCTTTACGTTTCAGTTTGTTTCTGATATGAGGTTGCATATTCAAGGCATCGCTGCTGCTGCCTGTCATTATTACTTTTATAGTTCCTTTGTCGTCATCGTCAGAATGCCACAAGGGGCGAATTTTAATAATAGCATCGTACAACTCAACGCAAATGCGGCGGCTCATACAAACAATCATAGCTTTACCATCTAAAACTGCGTTTCGCTGTTCAAAATGATAAACCAAGTCTTCGGTAATTTTTCGAATACGATTTGGATTGCCAACAATGGCTTCTAATCGTGTCCATTTAGCCCGCATTTGTTGGCGATTACTCAACTCTTCACCTTCGGTAAGCTCTTCAAACTGTTCATCAATGTTTACTTTCTCATCTTCTTTAAAATGGACTTTTGCCAAACGGCTTTCATAGAATATTGGAACGGTTGCTTTGTCATTAACGGCTTGCTGAATGTCGTAAATGTCCACATAGTTGCCGAATACGGCTTGAGTGTTCTTATCGGTGGTTTCAATGGGTGTGCCTGTGAAACCGATAAACGTGGCATTGGGCAAAGCATCACGCAAATGTTTGGCAAAGCCATCAATAAAATCGTATTGGCTTCTGTGGGCTTCATCTGCAATCACAACAATGTTTCTGCGTTCGCTCAATGCCTGTATGTTTGCACCAATATATTCTACGCTTGGTTCATTTACTACATTTTCATTTTCTAACGGAATAATATCATCAGGCAAAGGCATAAACTTCTGAATGGTGGTAAACACTATGCCACCAGATGTCACTTTGAGCAATTGCCTTAGCTCTCTGCGGCTTTCTGCCTTTTGAGGTTCCTGACGGAGCAATTGCTGACAATTGGTAAATGTATCGTGAAGTTGCTCGTCCAAGTCGTTGCGGTCGGTTAAGATTACCAACGTAGGATTTTCCATACGTGGCTCAATAATGAGTTTGCCAGAATAAAAAACCATACTCAAACTTTTACCGCTTCCTTGTGTGTGCCAAATTACACCGCCACGCCTGTCGCCGTTGCTTGAACTTGCTATTATTGTACTTTCAACTGCTTTGTTTACTGCATAATATTGGTGATAAGCAGCTACTTTTTTTAGTGTTTTACTGTCGCTTTTTTCAAAAACAATAAATTGGCAAATTAGGTCTAAAAGCGTTTGTTTATTGAGCATTCCCAAAAACATTACTTCCATTTGCGGTTGCAAATGGTCGGCTGTGGTTTTACCGTCTTTTGTTTTCCAACTCATAAACCTGCCAAAATCGCTTGTGAGCGTTCCGCAAAGAGCATCCCAACCATCACTTACAATCAGTAATTCGTTATAGTTAAAAAGTGAAGGAATGGCTTGTTTATAGGTTTGCAATTGGTTGTATGCCGATTTAACACTGGCGTTTTCATCAACTGCGTTTTTTAATTCAACCACAACTAAAGGCAATCCATTTACAAACAAAATTAAATCGGGGCGTTTGTTCTGACTGCCTTCAATGATGGTAAATTGATTGACTGCCAAAAACTCGTTGTTTTCGGGGTTTGAAAAATCAACGATATATACTTTTTCGCCACGAATACCGCTTGGGGTGCGAACTTCAACATCAACACCATCGGTTAAGTAACGATGAAAATTTTCGTTATTAATTAACTGATTGGGGCTTTCGGTACGCAATACTTTTTTTAGAGCATCTTCTTTGGCATCTTGTGTAATGGTTGGGTTCAATTTATCAATAGCATCGCGCAATCGGGTAGTAAGCACCACATCGGTATATTGCCTTTCGGGGTGCTCACCATCGGACGAAATTACCAAACCGTTTAGGTAATTGTAACCCAAACTTTGCAAATAACCCAATGCAATTTCTTCTATTTCGTTTTCTGTAATGCTATTCCTCATACTATTTCAATTTTACCACTCATCAACTTTGGCAATAAAGTGTCTCGGGTTTGGGTTAAGGTTTGGATTTGATTTATATTGTTTATTCTTTTGGCATTTAAGCTTTCTAGTTGATTACAAACATTGAAAACTGTTTCCTTATCTGGAATTAAAATATCAAGTCCTTTTAAAGCTGAAATTGTTAGAGCTTCTTGTGTACTGCCAATAGTAACAGATTTAATTTGTTCTTTAGCTTCTTTTGTTTGTAACCATTGATATACAAAAGCACCATTGATTCCTGTTTTATAGTCTTTAATCCAAGTAACATTTCCGTCTTTAAAATAAAATGGCAAGTTATTATCAATTAACCAGACAGAACCAATTGTCCCAACTGATGTGATAAGAATGTCACCAATTTGTGGGACACCAAATTTTTCCTTAATTTCATTATATCGTTCATTCGAAATAAATAACTCAGTACTGATACTTTCACCATTTGACAATTGAGTTACTTCTTTGCCACGATAAAAAGGAATGCCGATAAGTGTGTATTCTTCACGAAAAATTCTTTTGCTTGAAGAAACATCAGCAATATCACTCAACTTTTTCATAGACCAACCTTTTGGAACAATACCTTCTTCAACACAGCACCATTCTTTAAACAGGGCTTGTGCCATTGCTTCAAGGGTTTGGTTCATTTGAAGGTTGAGTTCTATTTTATTTTCCAGAGCGTCTAAAATGTTAATGACCTGTTCTTGTTCTTTTATGATTGGAATTTCAACTTCAATACTTCTAAGATAGGTAACAGGTTGTGCAATAGAAGGTACACCAACGGATGAAGTATTTGCTAATAATTGCCTTTGACCGAGAGGCGTTTTAAAATAATAAGTAATATACTCTGGCAATAGTTTTTCCTTATTACAGCGAAGGTAAAATTGGCGTTGTGAAAGTATATATCTTTCGTATCTAGAATTTTCAGGAATAAATGCAACCGCACCAATATTTCCAGCATGTGTAAAAATAACATCGCCTCTTTTTACGTTAGCATTTTTAAGCTTATCAGCATGTTCAATTGAAATAAAATTAAAATCCTTATCTTCTAATCTCGTGCCTTTTAAATGGGTTCCGCTAATAACAGGAATACCATCTGCAACAAAAGTTTCAACCTTTATAGATGAACCGAACGGTCCCATCCCAACCTTTTCAATTATTTCTTCAATTTTGTATATTTTTCGTTCGTTCATCTTAATTCAATATCGTATTCCGTTGAAATAATTGCCTTTGTTTCATCATCTTCGAGTAAGGTTAATGCCTCCACTGGCTGCACAACCTTTTCAGCACCTTTTGTAAAATGAATGTTAATGACAGAAGAAATCAGCAAGTTTTCTACTTCATCTTCATTAGGGGCAAGCCTGCTCACATTTTTACAAATGTCAGCAATTGCGTAATTCTCAATTTTGTATTCAGTCCCGTCAATTGCAATCATCGACATTGCATTCAAATCATCCTTTACGTAATCGACAAAATATTCGGTTTGTGCAAAGTCGTGTATGGTTCGTTCTTTAATGTAGTTGTCGTAATCTCTTTGTATATCAGCCAGCACATTGTTTTCGTCCTGCAAAATATTAATATGCCTTTCCCATTTGGCCTTAAATTCAATTTCACAGTTTTTGTAATCACCATCTTTTGAAACAAAAATCACTTTGTCATAATCCGCTACGCCATCAAAGTGCATGAGGCTTTCCCAAACTACATTGTCTTTAAATCCTGCATCTTTGTATTTACCCGAATGTGCAAAGGGTTGTTTTTTGTTTTGGTCTTTCATTACCCTTTTCATCATACTTTGTAAAACCGTATTTGCAAGTTCTTCTTTAATTTCTAAAAGTTTGATTTCTTTGGTTGCCAAATATTCATCAGCTTTTTCTTTAATAAAAGTTGTACAATCAAATTCAACTTCGGGTAAAGTAATTTCAGGAATATGCGGCATTCCCGAAAGTCTTTTTGCCAATTTCTGAAACTCCACAATATCGGTTTTGTATTGGCGGTGTTTTTGGTCTTTTAGTTCTTCAATTGCCCACGTTGGAATGGCAATATGAATATCTTCATTCAAACTTTTCTCAATGATAAATTCTTCAATGACCTGAAAAGGTCGCCCAAAAGCAAAGAAACTATAAGCCACTTCGCCCGCTTCGGTGCTTCGTAGCGAATTGGTATCAAAAACGATTAATGTTTTTAGTTTATAGCTCATTTATTGTCTGCTTTGGTTTCGGCATTCAGGAATACGGCCATTTGAGCTTCAGGCTTTTCGCTGTCAATGTATTTGCCCAAATACCACTTTCTTTCAGGGTTCTCTTCAACAGCAATAAGAGAGACCTTTTTAATTGTATCGTAACCGTCCTCATAACCTTCGGTAATTACCAAAGTATCCTGCGGCATTTGTTTTAATTCTACGATTAGTTCGGCTACCGTCATTTGAAATTTTACATTTGATTATTAATCGTGTCGTTGGGCAATGCGAAATAGCGCAAATCAAGAATTGTTTGGTTGAGGTGCAAAAAATCTTTGTCAGTCGTAACCAGCGGGGCATCAATCACTTTTGCCGTAGCGGCAATCCACAAATCGTTTTTTCCCATTTTTATGGCCGAACCATTGAGCAGTTCGCCATTGGCATCCTCTGTTTTACGTTTGCTAAATGCATCGATAAACGAGTATGCGGCCATTAAATCTTCGTCTTTTGCTGCAATATCTACTATAATGGATTTTGACAGCAACATATTCAGGGTTTCCATTTTGTTTTTACCCCAGTTTCGCTGTTTGGCAAATGATAATAATTCGCCTTTTGTAACCGAAGAGATAATTGGCACACAATCGGCAGCAGTAATTTGCAATTCGTTTTCAATTTTTTCGGCTACGGTATTTTGGGTTAGGTAATGAACCAGAATACACGAATCAAGTACTAACTTTCTCATTTCGCATTAATCTAATTCGTTAATAACTTCTTCCCAGCTCTCTTCTCCCGGCCATTTACCAATTAACGAAGCGAAAGGATTTAATGATTTTCGTTCTTTGAGTTGAAAATCGATTTGCTGTTGAACGGTTAATGCCTGTGGAATTTTGGCAAAATATTTATCGGCCTTCCCTGGTTCCGAAAAGTTGTTTATTTCGATAAACGACAATTTGCCATTTGGTTTGTAATTTGCCATTCCTGTAATTGTAAGCTCTTTACCTACATATTCAAGCATTTGCAGAAATAGCGCTTCGTCGGGAACAGTTGCATTAATCACGCCATCAACTGTAACTAAAACAACCTTTTGTTTCGAATATTTCAATTCATCAAAAGTGCCTAAAACCGCAACTTTGCTGGGTTCAGGTATATTTTCTTCCAACAATTCAATTTTTCTGAAATCTTCAATTTTTATTTCAACCTCAGGAACAGTTTGCCTGTTGGACAGATGAAATATCTGATTCTTTCCAGAAAAGTTTTTCTTAAACTTAATCAGTGATTTTAACAACGATTTATCAAGATTATCCTTTTCCTCGCTTTCAATTAATGCCGACCTAAACGATTTAATAACTAATGCCATAGGAGTTAATTGTTGTAAATCGGTCCAAAGGTCGGGTCTGAATGCATCAATCTGAAAAGTTTTAACAGAATCAGAAAAATAGTTGCAATCAATCAGCATAGCTGTTCCGTTTTCTTCATCCGAGACTAATTTTTCAAGCCTGATTTCGCTTGCTCTTTTGAATTGGGCCGACAACTCAATATCGCTAAAGCCAAACACTTTCAGCATAAGCGCTTTTTCAGCAATCTCTTTGGTGCTTTTTGCAAGCAGGCTCAAGCGGTCAAATTCAATCTGACCATGATTCTGGATTTCTCCGGTTATTTTAATGTCGTAATTCATGGTGCCCTCCTTTCTTATTATTCAAGTGAAAATCCAATTGTTTGGAGATTCTTTTTTATTTCATTATCCAAAGATACAGCCCTTTGCATTTGCATTCTTAGGGTAGAAGTAAGATGTTTCATCTTGTCGTCGAACGCTTCGTTGTCTTCTGCGACTTCTTTAAAATCAATGTATCGTCCAGGTGTTAAAATGTAGTTGTTTTTGCGAACCACTTGTATTGTAGCCGATTTACAGAAACCTGCAATGTTTTTAAACTCTTTTTCAAATTCTTTATTTCTCCATTTGTGATATGTGTCCGAAATTTTTGAAATGTCTTTATCGTTTAATTCCTTTTGTTTGCGGCTTATCATTGTGCCTAATTCACGGGCATCGATAAACAAGATTTCATTTGTTCTGTTTCTGAATTTGGTCGTTTCGGTTTTGTTGCGTGCCAAAAACCACAAACAAGCAGGTATTTGAGTATTATAAAACAATTGCGAAGGCAAAGAAACCATACAGTCCACTAAATCGGCTTCAATCATTGCCTTTCGTATGTCGCCTTCTGTGGCAATTTCGGAACTCATGCTACCGTTTGCTAAAACAATTCCTGCCGTTCCGTAAGGTGCAAGTTTGCTTACGAAATGCTGTAACCAAGCGTAGTTAGCGTTTCCTGTTGGTGGTATGCCATATTTCCATTTGTGAGTTTCGGCTTTGTTTATATTGTAATCGCTAACATTAAAAGGTGGATTTGCAATGACATAGTCAACTTTGAGTTCAGGGAATTTGTCGTTCATTAATGTATCGCCCAATTCTATTTTGGCATCAATACCACGAATAGCCAAATTCATTTTGGCCAATTTATAAGTTGTCGGGTTGCTTTCCTGTCCGTAAATCGAAATTTTGCCTTTTCGGTGTTCATGCATTTCAATAAACCGTTCGCTTTGCACAAACATTCCGCCGCTACCACAACAACCGTCATAAACCCTTTTTTCGGGTTCGGGTGCAAGCATATCAACCAATATTTTTACTATGCTTTGTGGAGTATAAAATTGTCCGCCTTTTTTACCTTCTGCATCAGCAAATTGTCCTAAGAAATATTCAAATACAAATCCCAGAACGTCTTTGCCGTTTCCGTTTCTGCCTTTGCTCAACGTAATTGAACCAATCAGGTCGATGAGTTCGCCAAGCCTCTGTTTGTCAAGTGCAGGTCGGGCATAGTCCTTTGGCAATACGCCTTTTAACGAAGCATTATCTTTTTCGATGCTATCCATGGCATCGTCAATGTCTTTGCCAATGGTTGGTAGTTTAGCTCTGCCTTGCAGCCATTTCCAGCGGGCTGACGGTGGCACATAGAATACTCGTTCTGCGGTGTATTCGTCTTTGTCTTCCGGGTCGGCACCAGTATCTTGCTTGGTTGCGTCTAATTGTTGGTAAAGTTCATCAAAAGCATCTGAAATGTATTTCAAGAATATCAAACCCAACACTACGTGTTTGTATTCAGCCGCATCCATATTATTGCGGAGTTTATCGGCAGCTTGCCAAAGGGTTTTTTCTAATTCTAAGTTATCTGTCATAATATTTTTTACACCATTATATTAAAAGCACAAATGTAATGATTTAACACTTGTGTGGGCAAGAAAACTTCTCTATTGCAAACTTAAGTGTCAGCTTGAGAGTCGGTGAATGCAAATGTGCAGTTTTGTGCGGTAGCATTTTCCATTTTCTTTCTTGACTTTTTGCAGAAAATATTCTATTGTCATTCTGTCGTTGTCTGTTTATTTAAAATGAACGATAACTCGCTTATAGTTACTGTAAACCCGTACTTTTGCCACCAGCGTTGGCCGATATTGTACGATTCGTACCGTTAATTTTTTTACAATTGCTCATTAAATTTATTCAATTCTCAAAAATAGAATTTTTGGAATTTCAACAACCAAATTCAATTTATTAGCTGTTTTACCAAATCATGAAAAGTAACTTTTTCCGTGCTGAGCGTAGAAAATTTCGTGCTGAGTGTTGGGAATTTATGGATGAGCGTTTTTTTGCGTTTCGGGCAATTTATTTTCAGTACAAATTAAAGCAATCCTTTTCACGGGTAAAAACATCATCTGTTAAACATGAGTTTTTCGGGATCAACAAACCGTTTTTTTAATTGTAATTGAGTATTCAAACAAAACCTCCGAAGAAACAGAAAAAAACCTCAAGTGGTTTTACCCAAAACCTCAAGTGATTTTACTCAAAACCTCAAGTGGTTTTGATCAAAACCTCAAGTGGTTTTTTTGGGCATGTTTAAAGTGCGGGAAATCAGCGTTTAAGAAAAGTGAATTTTAGCAATAAATGCAGGTGGGAAACCAGGTAAAAGGTAGCCGGTGGGTCTGTTCCGTATTGGAGGTTTTGTCATTGATTTTTGTTTTTTGCAGTTTCGTCTCTGCCTATCATCAATATCCCGGATACTTTTCCCACCATTCGTTGTCGGGTTCGTCCATGTCGCCTTTGATGCCGGTGTGGAGGTCTCTGGCGATTCCGGTGATTATAGTGTTGTGTTGCAGGCTGGTAATCCAGATATCCGGAATGGATTCAAGGCCGTTTATCAGTCCCAGGAGGTTGCCAACCATAGAACCGGTGCTGTCGCTGTCGCCGCTGTGATTGACTGCCGCAAGGACACCTTTAGGAAAGTCAGTGGGATAAAGCAGACAGCAAAAAAGGGAAATGGCCAGGGCTTCTTCGGCAACCCAACCGCTGCCCAGCTTTTCGATGTGCGTGGGAAGGAGTTCGGGATTGGCGGACAAAATTGCTGATGAGTGATGGAACAGGTTTATGGCTCCTTCTACGGCGTTAAGGGTTTAACACGGACCTGCCTTCTGCAGGCAGGGACACAGAGGGCACGGAGAGGCACAGAGGGATTTCTTTTTAAGTCAGCCGCTCTCATCATATTTCTGTTCACAAAGCTATACCTGGCTTAGTTGGTTGATTTTATATTTGGTTTTGGTTAGGCGTTTGCCGTTATCATACGAAAATTCATGTTGAACTACTACCGGTGCGCCGGTGGCTGAATGATTTTCCTTTGTGAGCAGCACATCTCCTGTAAAATTGATGCGGCGAGAAAAAATGTCCAAACCGCCTTTGTGATTCCTGACTTCTGACGCTTTGGACATTTTTAAAAATTGTTTGTTTTAACCAACTGA
>CALFEP010000023.1 GCA_937950125.1 uncultured Bacteroidota bacterium | reverse complement strand
ACGAATTTTCGCATCCACCTTCGGAGTAGGTGTAAAGAATTTCAAAAACGCCAACACCTGCCACAGCCGGGTCGAACATTCCGTTCAAAACTCCGGTTCCTGTGTAAACTCCGCCTTCTGGAGTATCGCCAGTTAAAACAAATGCCGGTAAATCAACACAAACGGCAAAGTCAGCCGGGCAGTTTACGGAAGGCAACGGGTTTATGGTAAGTGTAAAACAATCAATAACACCATCACACAAAGGATCAGACGGCCCTACCATCAGGCAAAGTTCAACAGCTCCTATTGAGGCGTCAAAGGCGTTTGGAATATAGGTTGCATCGAGTGTGGTTTCATTTTCAAAATATCCATTGCCGTTTGTGGTGTACCATAGAACGGTTGAATAATTGGTTGCTGTGGCAGATAACATGGTGTAGCTTTCTCCCGCGCATATTGCTGCATCTCCTCCGGCATCAACGGTCGGTGGATTGGCACATCCGGCAGTTTCTATGGTTAATACCATGGTTGATGAAACTGTTTCACCACAAAATCCTGAGGCGGTTATGGTAAGTACAGCACTACCATTGGTTTCATCATATTCATCAGGTGTATAAGTTGGATTTAATAGGGTTGGATCATCAAAAACGCCGCCACCACTGGTTGCCCAGAGTATGGAAGCATAATTGGCTGCCGTTGCTTCAGTCAGTGCAAAGCTATCACCTGCATTTATGGTAGCATCGGGGCCCGCATCAGCGGTGAGCTCGGGAGCTGTGACTGTCACGGTCTGGTCACAGGTTGCTGTATTGCCGGAATTGTCGGTTACAGTCCAGGTCACGGTAGTTGTGCCTAATGCAAAAGGTTCCACAGCATTGTTGGTTACGGAGGCAACTGTACAATTGTCGGCTGTTTCGGGAACTCCCAGGTTGACGCCTGTTGCTGTGCATTGTCCTGCTTCAGTGATTACAAATACATCTTCAGGACAAAACAGGGTTGGCAACTGGTTATCATTCACCGTTACCGTGAAGGTGCACGTTGCAACACCACAGTCATTTTCAGCTTTTGCTTCCACAGAAGTGGTTCCTGCCGCAAAAAAATGGGGTGATGAAATTTGTACCTCATTCACCCAATAGGTGAGGGTTCCATTGGAGGCTGTGGCTTCAAAGTCAACCATAGCACCGCAATCATCCGGATCATTGTTTACCGTAATATCAACTGGGCAATCCACTGTTGGTAGCGGATTCACCGTGATAAAGAAGGTACATGCATATTCACAGCCATTTTCTGAATAGGTGTAGGTAATTTCATGTTGGCCAACTCCGGCAACTGATGCATCAAACATTCCATTCAAAACACCGGTACCCGAATAGGTTCCGCCTGTTGGTGTGGCGCCGGTTAAATCGAAAGATGGGTCATCGGCACAAACCGTCATATCTGCCGGGCAGGTAACATCCGGCAACAGGTTGACAGTAATTGTGAATGTGCATGAGTTTTCGCAGCCGCCTTCGGTATAGGTGTAAGTGATCAGGTGATCACCATTGCCGGCTGTGGAGGCGTAAAACATTCCGCCAAGAACACCGGCGCCCGAATAAACGCCACCTTCGGGTGTTGCTCCTGTAAGTGCAAAGGCAGGTTGGTCAATACAAACCGCAAAATCATCCGGGCAAACAGGTTCTTCAATATTTATGATGGTCAGCGTCATCGCATCATCAACTGAACCCACGCAGGGAGCCAGCGATTCTGCTGCCAGAGTAAGGGTGACAGTTCCCGTGGAAATATCGTTTGCACCAGGTGTATAGATCGGGTTAAGTATAGAATTTTCGTTAAAAACACCATCTCCGCCGGTCGTCCATAGCAAAGAAAAATACTGAGTAGCTGTAGCCACTGAAAGATTGACTGTTTCTCCTGCGCAAAGTGTTTGATCGGCTCCGGCCGAGGCCGTTGCAGGCAACTGTATCGTAAGATCCATACAATCGCTGTCGGTGACAGCACAGGGCGATATGGGTTGTGCGGTCAGGCACAGTTGTACTGTTCCATTCAAAATATCTCCGCTTCCGGGTGTATAGTCAGGGTTTAATAGTGTGGCCGAACTAAATAAACCATCGCCGTTGGTGGTCCAGAGCAGCGAACTGTAGCCGGTGGCTGTTGAATTACTCAGGGTGTAGATACTTCCTTCGCAGACTGTACCGTCATTTCCTGCAGTAACATCGGGCGATTGCTGGATGGTAATGACCAATGCATCACTGGCTGACGTGCTGCAGGGCGAAACAGCAGAAGCTGTAAGTGTAAGGGTTACTGTCCCGCTGGCAATTTCTGATGAACCTGGGGTATAAACCGTTGTCAGTGAGCTTGAAGAACTGAAAGTTCCATTTCCGGAACTGGTCCACAATACGCCGGAATAGTTGGTTGCCGAACCCATTAAAGAGGCAGTCCCCGTCTGGCAAATGGTGGCATCGTCGCCTGCATTTGCTGTTGGAAGTTTTTGAATGAGGATTGTTTTTGAATCTGAAACAGGACCTGTACACGGCGTATTGGGCTGTGCGGTTAGTGTCAGCGTAACCGTTCCATTGGCAATATCAGCCGAACCAGGTGTGTAAACCGCTGTCAGTGAACTTGTCGAATTGAAAGTTCCGTTGCCGGAGGTTGTCCACTGAATACTCAGATAATTGGAAGCAGTGGCCGCCTGTGTGTTGGTGGAACCCTGGCAAATGGTAACATCTTCACCGGCATTTACTACCGGCAGTTTACGAATCGTCAGGATTTTTGAGTCGGACACCGAGCCGGTACAGGGCGATTGGGCTGTTACGATCATGGTCAGCAATGCAACGCCATTGTTGATGTCCGAACTTCCGGGAGTATAAACCGGATTCAGGATTGTTGTAGAGCTGAATGTGCCATTTCCCGAAGTAACCCATGAAATGGTGTTGTAGTTGGTTGCCACACCTTCCAACTGGTGGGTGGTGTTCTGGCAGATGGTTGCATCAGCTCCGGTGTTGGATGTCGGCGACTTGCGGATGGTGAGACTTTTTGTGTCAGACACAGCCCCAGAGCAGGGCGAAACCGGCTGTGCGGTCAAAGTCAGGGTTACCGAGCCAAGAACAACATCAAGGCTGCCCGGTGTATAAATCGCTGTTAGTGAACTTGCTGAATTAAAAGTTCCGTTGCCTGATGTTGTCCACAGAACCGATGAATAATTGGAAGCAGTACCTGTAAGAGAGTGTGTAGATGTTTGGCACACAGTTCCATCCAATCCTGCGTTGACTGTCGGTGATTTTTGAATGGTTAGAACCATGTCATCCGTAGCGGTAGCCGTACAAGGCGAAATAGGCGCTGCCGAAAGTGTCAGCGTCACCGTTCCCGCTGTAACATCGCTGCTCCCGGGCGTATAAACCGGGGTGAGCGAACTTGTTGAACTAAATGTTCCGTTTCCGGATGTACTCCAGGTTATTTCGGAATAATTGGTTGCCGAACCTGACAATGTGTACGTTTCGGCCTGGCAAATGGTGGCATCACTTCCAGCGCCGGCGGTAGCTGCTGCCTGGGTGGTGACAGCTACCGATGAAGAGGCGGATGACGGGCCATCATAAATGGTTACGTAGTACGTCGTATTTTGTGTTGGGATAACGGTTGGATTTTGAAGCGAGGAAGTAAATCCTGCCGGGTCCGATGTCCAGGCGTAGGTGTAACTGCCCGAACCCCCTGTAACACTGGCATTGAGTTGAACCGTTGTTCCCAGGCAAATATTGTCGGGGGTGGCTTCGGCAACAACCGTCAAAACTCCCGTGTTGGTTGTAATACTTGTTAAAGCCGAAAGTCCCAGATCGGCAAATTTACCGTCTTTGTTCGGAAGGTTCTGATCGTAGGTTACCGTTGCATCGGCCTCTAACGAAAGTGCTGTGAAAAACACTTTCCAGGTAAAATTCTCAGCATTGGCAAAACCTTCCTTCAGCGGCGTTGTGGTGGCATCGTCGCCAAAAGCAACCACCACTTTGTTGTGCGTGCCATCCCAAATGGTGGCGCCGCCACATTTTAACACCGAATTGTTGTCGAGATAAAACACCCCGACAAAATCGCCGGCTGAAAGTGGCGTGCCCGTAATCGAAATGCTTGTTTTTATTGAAATCAGATGTGAGGTAGCCGTTTGTGTAAACTCCCAACCTGTGGGATAATTGGCCACGGTAATATAGCTGGTTTTGGTTTCGGTATCGCTGCCGTCGGCATTGGTCACCGTTAACGAAACATCGTATGTCCCCGCTGTGTTGTAATAAACCGGCGGTGGCACTTTTCCACTGTAGGTGGCCGGAGTACCTCCGCTGAATGTCCATGCCCACGAGGTAGGACTACCGGTTGACTGATCAGTAAAATTTATACTGTTACCCACCGGAATAAGGGTAAGATCGGCCTGAAAAGCAGCATCAGGCACCGCTTTTTCGGCAAAACCTGACATTGAAGCCGAATTTTTTTCACCTGACAGACTATTGGGAATATTTCCTGCATACACCAGAGAAAAATTCAGAAAAAACATAGCTAATAAGGTGAAAATGAATCGAATAGTAGAATTTTTCATAATCATAAATTTAATAGTGAATAGTATTGTTTATTGTTTCTTTCATGTAAAATTATCCTCTAAAAGATCACAAAAATAAGTACAAAATACACATTATTAAACGGATGATGAAAAAGTTGAAAAAAAAAGAGGCCGGAGAACTTCCCCCCAACCTCCTGAATAGAACCAAAACTCCCTGTTTTTCCTCTGACTGACTGGTATCAGGTTTTCACAATATTTTTATTTTTTTTCGTGAACCCAGGTTTTGTCCATCGAAAATTCCCGTTATCAACTTCTTTTTTACCACAACCCATCCTCTTTTACTGATTTGTATCTGCCAGGCCAAAAAAAAGATGCTCTGGGTTTCAGCCCTGACTTATCATCAACATGATTACCAACGCAGGGATGATCAGGATAAGCAGTACCGTAAATGTTTTTTCAAGGCTGTTGTCGTAATATGGTTCCATGACTTTTCTTTTTTAAATTGTCGAAAAGCATAACCAACCATTGTACCTCAAAGCCTTTTTTTTGGATTCTGATGATTTACCTGATGTTTTATCTGACAATAAATCAACTGGTTAGAATTAAATAGCACTCGCGGAAAGAAAAGCAAGGGCAATCCTTTTTTGGTGAAAATCCGTTGGAATTTCACCCGATTGGGTGAAAAAACGAGGGTTCCGATCCCTTCAAGTGATCGGAACCCTTTTCAATGCGATGGTATCGCTCCCAGCGATGCTATCGCTAAAACCTCCAGCGCCATTAGCCCTGACGCTACTCGCACCCTCCAAACTCCACCACCCCGTTCCCGGTAAGGGTATTTAAAAAATATGCCTTGCCCGGTTCCAGTGTTTCGAGTGTCGAAACACCCATCGCAGGCCAGGACACCCTCCAACCGGCAATTTCCTTCACAATCACCAGGTTGTCGCCCAGCTGGTTTTGCTGTTCATCCACCGGAAGCGGACAATTGCTTTTTTATTCTTTAATAAAATTCCCGGAATCTATTACCCGATTGTTGGCAGTAAGCGTGAAGTAGTAAACGCCTGAAGCCAGTTCAGACAAATCGACCACCATATCCCCGTTTCTAACATTTTTATGAATTTCAATTATTTTTGAATCAGCCGAATAGATGGTGAATGCGTTTTGCTGAATTTCAATGTCCTTGATTTTAAATGTGGCAAAATCCTTCACCGGATTTGGCTGAACCTGGATATGAGAATCAAGTTTTCTTGAATTTTCTTTTTTAGTGATACCTGTTGACAAATCATTAAATAGTATTATTCCTCCGTCACCACAAATCACCAGGCGGTTAATTTCCTGCAAATAGCAAAACTCTCGAAGCGGGTTTGTTGTTAATGTTTGCTGAAATTCCCAGTTTTGACCTCCATCCACAGTGTGTCCTATTTTCCCATCATTCAACGAAACATATCCCTCAAGGTTTGTCAGGAAAAAAATACCCATGTATCCCGATGCGCCTGTCGAAATATTTGCCCACGATATTCCGCCGTCAGTTGTTTTAAGAATGGTGCCGTTCATCCCGCAGATGTAAGCAGTGTCTTCGGTTGGTGCGCTCACGCCGGTGAGATTATTGGTGGTTTTGATATTCATCAGAAACCAGCCATATCCATAATTCGGGCTGCAATAGGCGCGGCCACCATCGCCAACTATGTAACCTATGCGGTTGTTATGAAACGAAACGTTTCGTATCCAATATCCCGGGCCAGTTATGTAGGGTATTTGATTCCACGATTGACCCTGATTTACTGATTCAAAAACCAGCTCTGCCTGTCCGCCGGCAAAAATACTTTCAGGTGATTTGATAAAAACCGTCCTGAATTTATAATCCACCAACCAAAAATTAAAATTCCAGGTTTGGCCGTTGTCATCACTTTTGTAAATGTATCCTTTGTCTGTTACGGCATACCCTACATTCCAAAAGGCATCAATATGAGTTACCGATCCGTTTGCTGTAAAAACCAGTGACCAGGTTTCACCCGAATCTTCACTCCTGATAATCATGCCATCGTCAACGGATCCAATCCATCCCCCACATACAAGATATCCTTCATCTGAGGCTGCAACAGAGTTCAGATTTGCAGTGGTTCCTGAATTGGCCAATATCCATTGAGGATGTGATTTTTTGGGAATTGCCATCACTGAAATGCAAATAATTAATGAGAAGATAATGTTTTTCATAACTTATTGGTTTTTATATTGCCCAAAATTAGTTTTTTCTGAAAACCGAAGCGGTATTTCCAATAAGTTTTTTCATTTTTAAATGAAATGGTGCTTAATCAGTCTGAATAGTTCACAAACTTTTTTGAATGCCAGTTTAAATGTGATTTTCGCAGATATCCTTTTAATGGCAATTGTTTCAGACAGACTGGTTATCTTATTGAACAAGAAAAATATTTGTAAGGAAAAAAAAGAGGGTTCCGATTCATTCAAGGGATCGGAACCCCCTTCAGCGTGATGGTATCGCTCTCAGCGATGTTAGCGCTAAACCGTTTTGTCAGCGTCAAAACCTCCGGTGCTGTCAGCCCTGTCACTATTCACATTCCCCAAACATCACCTGCCCATTTCCTGTCACAGTTTTCAAAAAGTAAGCCTTGCCGGGTTCCAGCGTTTCCAGGGTCGAAATCCCCATTTCGGGCCAGAACACCCGCCATCCGGCAATTTCCTTCACCATAACCAGGTTGCTGCCAAGCTGGTTTTGAAGTTCCTCCATCGTTAACGGGCAGTTTGAAAGCACCGGCAGAATTTGCCACCCAGAAGTAAGCTGAAAATGGTTTTCCAGGTTTTTGGTTCCGATGAACGGGATTTGCGCTTCACCGGCCATTTTCACCATGTAGCCTTCATTCTCGTTCCACTGTCCTAACGTGTTCACATTCTGCCCCGGCCAGTAAACGCCCTGCATGTTTTGTAAAATGATGAGGCCGGTGGAAGCAGGTGCAAACAGGTAGCCTAATTCCGGCTGCGAAGGTTCAATCCAGGAAGAAATTCCGCTCCAGCCCGCCGGAATCGTCAGCAGATCATAAACCGGTGCTGCAACCGGCGACGACAGCGGACTCCGGTTGCCCGAAAAGTCGAAGGCAGCCACGGCAAAATCCTGCATTTCAGCGCTCAGCACAATGCCGCTAAACTCCGGTTCGGTGGTGGTGGCAAACGGTGCTTCACCAAACAGGCCGTTTTCAGCTTTGTAAACGGCGTAATACTGCAAATCCTCGTCGGGGCTGGGATTCCAGGCCAGGTTGTAGGTTACCCCGGCCACCGTTCCGGCCAGGTTGAGCGGCGTGGCAGGGGCAAGATTATCCACCGAATAGCCGCTGTCGGGCTGGCTCACCCAGTAAGTGTCGTTGTCGTTGGTGTGCGCCACCACCAGGAATTTCGACCAGAACATCCCGCTCACCGTCGAATCGGCCAGCGTGGTTGCCGAATAGCCGTAATTGGCAAAGCCATTGGCCGGCATTTCGCCCACATATTCCCAATAATTGGGTCCTTTTTGGAAAAATTGTCCCACCGGCGCTTTCGATGCTTCCAGAGGCAGTTTTCCGTTTTCATCCAGCTCGCGCCAGAACGAGTAGTGCGTTACATCGTAGGCTGTGTGGCCGTTATCAAACAGGCTGGCCGAAAACTGAATGCCCACCTTTTTGCCCTGATCCTGCGGAATATCAACAATGTGCACAATTTCCGGTTCGCCGTTGGCGGGGATGGGTTCGCCGCCCCACACCCAGTTTTCCGGGCCGCCGTAAGCGCCCATGTCTGCCCGTACCGTGCCCATCCCGAAAGGAATCCGGGCATCTTCTTCGGTGGGATCGGCGGCGTCAATGCAGGGCGAATTTGGTAAAAGGTGACCAAGGGAGTCGGCAAGTTTGGGGTCGCCGGAGACTTTGGAATATGCGAAATCAAAATTGCCGGAGAATTGGCTACCATATTGAGAGTTTAAGCAAACGATTGAGTTGAAAAGATAGGAAATCTCTTCACTGTTACTTGCGTAAATTCCTTTGTTCCCATTGTAAATTGAAGAAAGATAATTTCCATAAATATTTAATGCGAAAATTCCATAAGACATATTTGAGTTAACAGTGGAATTTGAAATATCAACATTATTTGCACTAATACCTTCACCGTGGTTTTTGGAAACTATTGATCCTTTAATAATAAGAGTATGACCACTTAATTTAATCCCATTACTAAAGTTACCTGATATGGTTGATTGATTAATCACGTTGGTTGAAGAATAACAAAGACTGTTTATTCCATTACCATGATTATTAATAATTTCTGAGTTTTCAAGATTCAGAGGAGAACCAGATCCGTTAATAAAAATCCCATCACTTCCATTATTCGAAATAGTTGAATTTGAGACCGTAACCGATGAATATGAACTATGTGTGTAAATTCCTTTTCCTGTGCAATTATTAATCATAGAATTAACCATTATTACATTAGCACTGTCAGCATAAGTAGATATGACGTTTATTCCTGAATTTTCAATAGAAACGTTATTTAACAAAACATTGGAATTTATTCCATTAGTTCTAATGGCATAGTTCCCCGCCTGATCAACTATTGAATTGCAAATATTAATTGAACTATGTGATGGATGACTTTCAAAATTTTCAACCAGTTTAATTTTTGAGTTGTCTAATAGAAATGAAGGTAAAGCATCACTATTTTTCGCATAATTGTCAAATGAATAGATATCCAGTTGAGAGTTTAAAAATTGAAAACCATGATAAATCTCTTCATTCAATATTTTGACTTCATCAATGTATGTTATCTGATAATTACTACTATTGTTGCAATTATTCATGACCATAATTTCTATAACATCAGAAGGTTGAAAATAGGAATTAATCGAGTATTGCAATAAGGTCCAATCATAAACAGTATTATAATTGGTTTCATAAAACATATTCCAATTACCATAATTACCTGCACCAAAATTTATTCTGTAGAAAAACTGTGTGTTGTTTTGATAGTTCTTTGAAGGGATTTTAAACCACAATGAAATGCTAATTGTTCCAGAAGTATTTAAAGTTATCGGATTCGTGAAAATATAGTGGTCACCGTTATAATATCCATTAGAATAAACCCGCAAACCATTTCCCGAATATCCATAGGAAGGACTTACATTAGCATATCCATTAGTGTTTAAAATATTCCAATTATCCTCCCAGGTTCCATTTTCAAAATTATCATAAAAAATAGATTTACCATTTTCAATTTTATATGCTTTAATTCTCGTGTTTTTCATTTTTCCCCCAAAACATCTGATAGTCAACCCATCACTCCCATTCGAACCACCATCAATCGCCACATAATCAATCGAATCGTTTGGGCAACTGGTGCTTAGCTGGAAAATCCCCGTCCCGTTCAAATAAATGCTGTCGTTTACCAATCCATTGCAAACCAGTTTTCCGTTCACAAAAAAATTGTAATCCCCCATATTCACCACTACCCCCGGCTCAATCGTCAGCGTGCAGGACTCCGGCACCGTAACACTTCCCGCAAAATTATACGGGCTGTTGGCTTTGTACCATGTTCCGCACACTTCGCCCGAAACCTGGCTCATGCCCTGGCCTGTCATCGGTATTTTTACCAAAGGCGTGTCGGGGTCGTTGGAGGTGATGAGCAGGGTGTCGTACTCGGCAGGCACAAAATCGGGAACAAAAGTAATGGCCACATCCTGGCTGCTGCCCTGCGAAATGCTGAGCGCTTCGGGCGAAAAGGTAAAATGCGGATTGCTGTTGGCCACCGTACATTCCAGCGTGCCATTGCCGGTGTTGGTCACGGGCAGATTCAGCGTGTAGGACGACAGCAGTGCAATGGTTCCGAAATCAACCCCGGCAGTCGAAACCGAAATCTGCGGGTCGATGCACTGGCCATAAACGGGAACATTAGCATTGCCCCACAGGCTGCCGGTTAAAACCAGCGTCTGGCTGAAATTTCCAGGATTTACCGGTGCAAAACCCACATAAACGGTTTGTGCTTCACCGGCAATCATGGTCAGGTTTTCAGGAGAAACAGAAAACGCATCCGATAGCCCGGTGAGCGAAATAGCCTGGTTGATGTCGGTGGTAACAATGATTTCGAGGGTATCGGCCTCTCCCGAAAATAGCGGTTCAAAATTCAGGCTTTGCGGGAAGGCAAAAATGGAGGCTTCGGTGGCTGAACCGGAAATGTACGTTTCGGCATATCCCGAAATACTGCCGGTAGCTGTGAGGTAATCCGCAAAATAGCCTGGCAGCGTGGGATCGAAGGAAACAAACACCTGGGCGGGTGTGCCGGGATCAAGGTCGATAACCTGCGGGTTTGCCGCAAAAGGAAGATCCAGGTTTTCGAGGGTAACCTGCTGCGCAATGTCCGACTCAACAGTTATCATTTGTTCGGAGTGGCCGGTCATGAGGATGTTTCCCATGTCGAGGCTCTGCACATCAAACGCAACGCTTGCCGGCAGCGCTTCGCCCGAAAGTTGCAGTTGCGCCGTTCCCCAAACACCGCCCGACGCCGTTAAAGTTTGAGCAAAACTGCCCACAGTCATCGGGTGAAAAGTGATGGTAACCGTTTTTTGTTCACCAATCGAAATCATAAACTCGTCAGGGGATGCCGAAAAAGGCGCTGGCAAATCCGAAAGGCTGATCAGTTGGTTGATTTGTGAGGTGAGGATAACTTCCAGTGTGGAAGCGGAGGTGACGGGTTTCTGCCCGAAGTCAACACTGGCGGGCTGAAACTGGAGCTGGGCAAATAAGCCCGATGCCGTTAGAAGCACAACGACTGAAAAAAGTAAAAGTCTTTTCATACTTTAAAATGTTTTAGCGTTTAACGATTGAAACTTCTGTTTTGTCGTGCTGATCTGGGTTCTGGCGGAGTTTTGTTCTTTGCATTTCAACCAGGCAACACAGATTTTCATATTTTTTTTACAGGCATAAAAGTATAAAAATTGGAAATGGGAAGTTATTTCGGAAAAATATTTTCAGATTTCAGGGTTGCGACACGTCGAAGGGGTGGGAACCCTTGATGACTTGCTTTGGCGATTCTGTCACGAAAAGCTTTTCTATTGCTCATCAACCCACTTCTATTTTTAACAAGTTGTCCGTTGAATTTTAATTTCCAGATTCTCATAATCTCCCGTTTAGCGACCATTTTTCCCCGTTCGGCATGGTTTATTTGAAGTGGGGCTTGCGGGCATTGTTTCTTTGTCAAAATTTTTAAATAAAAACATTTAAAACAATATTTTATGAAGAAACTTGTAACGCTTTTCATGCTGATGCCGGTGCTGGCTCACGCGCAGGCTTTTGTTGACTGGGTGGAATATACACGCGGACTTTCGGTGGCCGTGGATCAGTCGGATAATGTTTTTACGGTGGACTATGCCTATGAACCGGGTGGCGACATCTTCCTCACCAAACGCGATGCTTCGGGCACTTTTTTGTGGGAAGCCACCTACAACAACACCGATCCCACCAAATTTGAATCGGCTACGTGGGTGGAAACCGACAGCGAGGGAAATGCCATTGTTGCCGGAACCGTGAATTCGGGCTATTCAAATCCGGTGAAAGCCAACAGCATCATCATGAAATTTTCGCCGGACGGCGACCTGCTGTGGCGCGATGTGTATGAAACCGATTTTGACGGTTCCTACACCAAAAAATGTATTGTTGACCAAGACGGCAATATTTATGTGTTGGGCGCCGGTAGCGGCCTCACAGGATTTGCTACAAAAGTGAAAAAATATTCGCCTGCCGGCGATTCGCTCTGGTCGTATGTTGACAATTCAGGAATTGGATTGCCTGTGAATATAAAATTTACTCCCGACAACAGCATTTTGTTGGTTGGCAGGGCGCAGTTTGGGAGCATCAACGGTTACGCCAAAATTACAAAAGACGGCCAGCCGGTATGGAGCATGGCGGGGGTAAACAGCCTCACTGTTGGCGACGCTTCGGGTGATGCCGACGGAAACACCTACATTGTTCATGGCGAATATGTGACGAACGGGGGAACGGTGATTAAAAAACTGTCACCTTCTGGCGACCTGATTTGGGAAAATGTGTATAACCTTACGGCCTTCCGCATCGAAACCGGAAGCGACAATATGCCCGTGGCATGTGGTTTTCCATCGGCCAACAGCTTTGGTTCCGCATTTATAAAAGTGAATGGGGAAGGCACTGTGGAGTGGGAAAACCTGGATGCAGACGGCGCTCTGAACCTGATGCTTCATGCCCAGCTCAGGATGGATGCTTCGGACAATATTTACCTTGCTGCCGGAACAATGTTCGAGATGGCCATTTGCAAAGTGAACAGCAATGGTTCTTCTGCCTGGACACTGACGATGCCGGGCAGCTATGCCAACGGTTTCGATATTGGGTCGGATAACTCGGTGTTAGTTGCTGGCGGAACTACGGCAAAAATTGTTCAGGAAAATGAGGTAGGTATAAAACAAGCCTCACCCGCGAACGACGATTTCACTTCGGTTTATCCAAACCCTTTTCAATCGTTGGTGAATATTTCCTTTACATTAGATAAACCCGCCGAAACCGAAGGTTGGATTATCAATCAGCAGGGGCAGGAGGTAGGAAAGATTGTTGATGCCACACTGCCTGCCGGAACCCACAATTATCAATGGTCGCCGGCATTTTCAGGTGGAACAGGCCTGGCCGGCGGGGTTTATTTTGTGAAAATAAGAAATGGCAATCAGTCTCGCACAACCCCCATTTTGCATCAACCATGATGAAAAAACAGCTATAAAAAAGCAGGAAGCCATGTTGGCGCTTTTGTTTAACCGGGGTTCCGATCCATTCTGTGGATCGGAACCCTTTTTTATTTTTCAGTTTTTTTTAAAATTTCAGGTATTGCCTTTGTAAACCATTTTGTTCTAACTTAGAGGCCTTAATTCAGTTCATTGTTTTTAAACCTTCTCAAATTTATCAAAATGAAAATAAAATTAACTTTTTTCTGTGTGATTCTTTTGGCAAATGTGCTAATTGCGCAGGCTCCACAGGCCATTAAATACCAGGCCATTGCCCGCAACCTGAATGGTGATCCTGTAGTAAACCAGGATATTGCCGTAAAAATTTCCATACTTCAGGGCAGCGATTTTGGACCGGTGGTTTACAGCGAGTTGCACGAAACTGCCACAAACGCACTCGGGCTATTCAACCTTGAAATTGGGAATCCGGTGGAGATATTGTCGGGTAATTTTTCGGAAATTAGCTGGCGTTATTTTTCCCATTTTCTGAAAACAGAAATTGACATCACGGGTGGTTCGAACTACCAGCTGATGGGCGTTTCGCAGCTTGTATCAGTGCCTTATGCACTGTATGCACAGGAGGCGGGCAACGCACAGAATTATGCCGCTGGAACCGGGATCAACGTTTCAAATGGTGTAATTACGAACACAGCCCCCGACCAAAACGTGACTATTGCTCCAGGAAATGGTATTTCAACATCGGGTACCTATCCAAATTTTATGGTTACCAACACTTCACCGGATCAAAATGTAACCCTCTCCTCAGGTACAGGCATTTCAGCAACCGGAACCTATCCTAATTTTATGATCACCAACACAGCGCCTGATCAAAACGTGACGCTGACACCAGGGTATGGAATCACCACTTCGGGGACATATCCCAATTTTACCATTACCAACGAAAAGCCAAATGCCACGCACACCGGAGATGCCACCGGCACTA
>CALFEP010000022.1 GCA_937950125.1 uncultured Bacteroidota bacterium | reverse complement strand
GAAATGAGTTATCTGTTGTTCAGGGTCGAGGGAATATACAAAACTACCGACACCCGATTTGATGAATCGATGGTTTTTGTTAACGCCGCTGATCTGAACCCGCTCCTGGGCATACAGCCAAACGAGGCCAACGAAATTGCCATCCGGACTTCAAGCAACAATGCGGCTTTTCAGGTTGCTGAAAATCTCAAGTCAGCATTTAAGGACTTAAGTGTGAAATCGTGGAAAGAACTTGAACCCATGCTCCTTATTATGCTCACCATCATGGATCAGTATGGGTACTGGCTCATTATGGTCATACTGCTGGCATTGATTTTTGGGATTATCAACACGATGCTCATGGTAATCATGGAACGTCAGCGCGAAATCGGGATGCTGATGGCGATAGGGATGACCCGCGTCAGGATTTTCAGAATGATACTTACGGAAACCACACTGCTTTCGCTCACTGGGGGATTTTTGGGATTATTTTCAAGCATCATCATGATGGGAATTTTGGGCAACACCGGGCTTAATTTCAGCTATTGGGCCGAAGGCATGGAAGCCATTGGCTATAGTGCTTTTGTTTATCCGGTTGTTACACCGGGCTTCTACATTGGGATAACGATTCTGGTCATTTTTACAGCAATTATTGCATCACTCTGGCCGACACGCAAAGCTTTGAAACTTAGACCCGCTGAGGCAGTAAGGATGGAGTAGTTGTTCATTGTTCATTGTTCTTTGTTCATTGTTCTTTGTTCATTGTTCTTTGTTCAAATTGTTCAAAAATGTTTGAAAATAAAATAACGAATCGACTGCCGACTGCAAACTGCCGACTGCGAACTGCCGACTGCAAACTGCCGACTGCCAACTGCCGACTGCGAACTGCCGACTGCCGACTGATAACTAACGACTTACGACTAAAATAAAAAATATGAAAGTAATAGAAACAAAAAACCTGCATAAAACCTACAACACCACACAGGTGCCTGTAAAAGCTGTGAACGGCATTGACCTGGAGATTGAAAAAGGTGAGTTTACCGCTGTGGTGGGACCTTCTGGGTGTGGAAAAACTACGCTGATGAACCTGATTGGCGGGCTTGATGAGCCCACCGAAGGGCAGGTAAGCATCAACGGGCAGATGCTTAATGGTTTAAAGCCCGGACAATTGATTGATTTCAGGCTGCACAACATTGGTTTTGTTTTTCAGGCATACAACCTGCTTCCGGTGTTGACGGTGAAGGAAAACATCGAATTCATCATGCAGCTTCAGGGGCGCAGCCATGATGAGTGTAATACGCGTGTGGATGAATTGCTGCAGGCAACAGGCCTGACCGACAAAAAGAATCTACGTCCCAACCAGCTTTCAGGCGGCCAGCAGCAGCGCGTGGCGGTAGCAAGGGCACTTGCATCAAAACCACAGTTCATTCTTGCCGACGAACCCACCGCCAACTTAGATTCGAAAGCTACTCAGGAACTGCTTGAACTGATGGAAAAACTCAACCGCGAGGAAAACATGACCTTTATATTCTCCACACACGACGAGCGTGTCATGCGCAAAGCCAGGCGTATCATCACCCTGGACGATGGAAAAATAATTGCTGATGTGAAAATGTAATTCGGAAAAATATTTCCCAAGATGTTTAAACATAAGAAATACTGGTTTCCAAATATTCCTTTCAGGTTGCGGCTAATCCTAACCATTTTTACACTTTTCCACCTTTCCGTGTTTGCCCAACAACCCGATCCTCTGTTTGGCGCTTTTCGTGCAAAAGGCCACCTTCAATACCTCGAAAATGTGTGGGTTCAACCCAATTCAGAAAAATGGATGACGATGGGTCAACTTTACAACCGGTTTGATTTTGAATGGTATAAAGGAGGTTTTTCGGCCAACGCCTCAATGCGAAATATTCTGAACTATGGCCAAATGGTTTATCAGTACTATCCCTATCTTGCAGATATGGCCAAACAGGATTATGGATTTTTAAATCTCACCCATCTTTGGCAGAGTGATTCATCGGTTTATTCTGTCTCGAACTTCGACCGGGCAAACCTGAAATTTACCCATGAAAAAATCGAGATAACCGCTGGCCGTCAGCGCATCAACTGGGGGATAAACCTGGTGTGGAATCCCATGGATATTTTCAACACCTTCAATTATTTCGACTTCGATTACGTGGAACGGCCAGGCTGCGATGCGGTACTTGCACAATATTACACCGGGATGGCATCGTCAGTCCAATTGGCCTGGAAACTCGATTCGGACAACAAAAGCACCGTTGCCGGAATGTACAGGTTCAACCGCTGGAATTACGATTTTCAGGTGATGGGCGGGCTAATGCATGATGATTTGGTGATGGGCGGCGGCTGGTCCGGGCAAATCGAAGGAGCCGGCTTTAACGGCGAAATCAGTTATTTTTATCCTACCAAAAATTCGGTTGAAACTGAAGCTACGTTGATCATCTCATCAGGGGCAAACTATACCCTGCCCAACAGTTTGTATTTTCATGGTAGTTTTATTTATAACAGCCAGGGAACCACCGGAAAGGCTGACTGGGGAAATGTGTTTCTGGGAAATGTTGACCTGAGTGCAAAAAATCTCACCCCTTCCCGGCTTGAACTTTTTGGCGAAATGGCTTATCAGATCACACCCCTCATTCGCGGCGACCTTGCTGGAATCCTCAATCCCTATGATGGTTCGGCATTTGTCGGCCCAACTTTCGATTTTTCACTTACCAACAACATCGGCCTGCTTCTCACTTCTCAACTCTTTTTTGGCGAAAGCCAGACCGAATACGGCGATTACGGGCAAATGTTTTACGGGAGGCTAAAGTGGAGTTTTTAGGTTGAGAATTCGTCCAATTTTGTCACCCTACCCCTGTGTTTTCTTATCCCAATTTGTACTTTTGAAGCCTGAAAAATCGACATCATGCTTCTGTACATATTATCATTCGGGGTTTCGTTGGTTTTCTGGCTGTGGATTATCCGCAAGTACGACAAATTTGAAAAAGA
>CALFEP010000021.1 GCA_937950125.1 uncultured Bacteroidota bacterium | reverse complement strand
TCCGCCGCACCAATGCTGTTAAAGCCTGCCTGGTTGTTGCTGAAGCCTAACTGGATAATGCCGGGCTCCGGACGTACATCGATTGAAAGTTTGCCATCGGGGCATACTGCCCACAGTTGTGCAATGCCATTGGTGTTTGAAGGGAACTTCCAGGCATCACTTTGATGGTCCATTCCTTCGGTAGCCTCATCGTTCAGACGGATGAGCAGTTTATCATGATTGCTGCCGTTGCTGGCATAAAGCATTATTCCGTCGGGAAGCGATTTTTCGTTTTTGTAATAACCAGTTGCTCCGCTGTGGGTTCGCATAGCATTGGTGAAGGCAAAATATGAGGGGTCGTTGTCCGGCACAACAATGAAGAAACCTTGCAGGGGTGGTACATATTGTGAACCGGTACCGTATTCGCCTGTCGCCGGGTAAGCAACATAAGCTGCGCCACCAACTGCATCTCCATCCCAGTAATAAACCGCCCCATAAACATCATTTACCTCATCCCAGTCAATGCTGGACGGGTAGGGATTCCCCAGCAGGTTGGCGCCGTCGAAATCTTTCCCTGTCACGGTTGTGTAGGTTATGCTTTTGTTAATATTGCCGGTATTTGGAATTCCTGAAAATGTGTAGGTTCCCCTTTTTTCGTCGTTTGGCCACAGTCCGTAACCCTGCCCCCTGGTGAGTGCTGTGGTTGGTTCTGTAATGTTAGTCCAGGCTCCGGTGGATTCAGTCCAGTACTGAAGGTAATCGCCAACGAAAGTATTGGCTGTACCGGCCAGAACCGGCATGGATACCAGGTGCCAGGCTGATTCGCTGATGGTGCGGCTGACGTTGATGGCGCCATAGTTGCTTATAGCTCCGGAAGTGATGAGCGAGCCTCCTGAGTTGATGGTGAGAGAAGCACCGCTACTGACAGTGATGTCGTTACAGTTGGCTCCTGTGCCGTACGCAATCACCGGGTCGTTGGTGACGTCGGGGATTAATAGATTGGTGGTTGTGCCCGGAACAGATGCTGAACTCCAATTGCCAGCTGTGTTCCAGTCGTTGTCCACGGATCCGGTCCAACTTACACCATTTACAACAACCGTGGCTTCATCCATGGTGGTAAAATCTGTACCGTCGCCGCCATATTCGATGATGTAATATTTTGCGCTTGCATTATCATTTGAATAGTCATTCCAATAACCCCAATAATCTGGATTATGTTCTGTGCCGCGCATGTGGCAATAATCTTCATTGGCATTTGCATTATTGGGTTCACCCGACCACCAGTTAGCATATTGGTCGTCAACTGTATGACCACCCGGAGCCGGGCCTCCTTCCCAAAACTGTGTTCCGGCTTCGGGGCCATCCATCCATCTCCATACTCCTTCGATGGCTGCATCGCTGGCGCCAATCCATGTATCTCTTGTAACTTTATCCTTCAGGTAGCTGTTTTCGGTTGCAGAAATGATGGTAGCCAGGTAACCAGCCGCACCGGCATAAGAGCTGTTCAGTGCATTTGCGCGTGCAGTGGTCCAGGAAATGCTGGAGCCGTCACCCAAAACTTCGTAAAAGTGCTTTTTGCCATCGATGTCCAAACCAACCCCGTTGCCCACGTTAAAGTCGATGGTTCGGGTTCCCGAAGCACCCGAAGTGGTTTTGAAGGTAACCAGCCTCAGGGCGGCCTGATAATCAGAAGCTGAAGCACTCCCCGTGATGGTGAGTCTTTTGGTGGTATTGTCCCAGGATCCCGATAAACCGCTGTAGCCACCAAAAGTTAAAATGTCTTCTGCAACCAAGGGGCTTATGGAAACAGTGGCTGCAGTGATATTTCCTGAAGGATAGGTGATGATTAAACCAGGAGCTATCACAATTTCATCATCTCCGGAAGTATATTTCTGTGCAGGATCCTGTGTGTCAATAACAGGCATGGGTGAGGATGCAGCCGTCCAATCCGAAAAAGCATCAATCCCGCTGAGCCTGATAGTGCGGGAGATCAGGTTTCGTCCGCCTCCTTTATCCGACCATGTTGATCCGCCATCAGTGGAGCGGAATAATGCCAGTGTGGACTCATTTAAATCGTTCAACTCATCTGATAAATAATGAAAAACAAGTGTGGCATTCAGACCCGTATTGGTGGTAGGCACAATGCTATATTTCCGTTTGATTGATACCGGATCGGCATTGGCAGCATGGGAACGGGTAATGGTTGTTGACCCCATATTGGCCGAAGTGGTGATTTCAGCGCCCAGCCCACCTATATTTTGTGCGCTTACGTTGTTTAGGTTACGGGTAGTGGTAATGCTCCCGCTGGTACCGTAAAAGCTGCCGCCTTCTTCCAGCAGATATGCATTGCTGCCCAGGGTGATGGCCTGTCCGTCGAGATCCATGTCTTTTTTCAGGATGAGGCTGCCGTTCACCGTCATGGCGGCAGAGAGGGTGGTGGTTGTGCCATTTCCAATGTACAGGCTGCCAAACGTTTGGGATGCCGGTATATTTGGCTCGTTGGTAAAATCATAAATAGAAACGTTGGCCCCGGAAGCTGGAACACCCAACGACCAGTTGGAAGCCGTTGACCAGGTTGTTGATGTGGTGTTTAGCCACATGTTGAAAGCAGCAGAGGCCACCCAGTCCGAATTGCCATCCATATTTTTCAGTGTTCCATCATGGCCATTGCCTGAACAATCCTGTAAAACAGTTCCTGAAGCATTATCAAAATGATAATATGCGATTAGGTTATCTTCATTTCCTGTCAGGTTTTTACACATATACTCACGAATTTCTTCTGCAGTGCGAACATCATTCCAAATACGGAACTCATCCAGTTGACCGTTAAGTACTTCATAATTACCACTTGTACTATAGCCACCTATCTCAAAAGCATCTGCAATATTTACATCTGCAGGTCCTGCCTCATCGTCCAACACCCCATTTATGTATAGCTTTGAGCTTGTATTGCCCAGGGTAATTGCAACATGCGTCCATTGATTATTTGGTAATGGGTTTGACGACATTAATTGATCACCATTAATCATATAATGGGTTCCTAACTTTCCTGTACCAGTTTGAAGATAAATTTCATCATCGTCCCAGTAATCTGAGAATAACCTTGCATTGTTTCCAGGAGTTGCTTTTGGTTTTATCCAAAAACTAATGGTCCCCAGGGTAAAAGCCGGGCTTAATGTTGTGTTTACCCTGACATAATCATTGTAGCCATCAAAATCAAGGCAATTTTTGGGTCCAAACATTGCAGAAGATGTTTGCCAGTAACCGGATTGCCCCCCGTAGTTGGTAAGTGTGCCATTGTAACTGCCTTTGGAATCTGTGGCCGAGGCGCCACTGGTTGCATTCAGTTTATAATAGGTTACCAGGTTTGTTTCTCCGGATGGGTCCGGCAACTCCCGGTACATGTTCTGGCGTATCTCCGCTTCTGTGCGTGCATCGTTCCATATACGCACTTCATCTACTTTGCCATCAAGCCATTTGTCGTTGTGATTGACAGTGCAACCAATGTAAAAAGTCTCCGTTGATGGGCTAAAGTTGCCGGATTTGGCTACGCTATTGTCCATTACCCCGTTAATGTATATTTTAATGGCAGACCCATCGTACACGCCGGCAAGATGGTACCATCTACCCTCCTCAATCGCTGTAACGGTTTTAACTTCTTCGGTGCTACTACCAATGGTTAATTGAAAACTTACCAGCCGGTCGTCAGCATCATTTCCGTCCTGAAACCTGAGTAACATATGTCCACCTCCATATTCCCGTCCAAAAATGCTGTTGATATCTCCGGCACTTCCCAGGAAATTATCCACCCACACCCATCCTTCGAGTGTTATTGCTGATCCGCCAAATCCGATGTTACCGCATTCAACATAATCATCGGTGCCATCAAACTCCAAACAGTTGTTTTGTGCATTTATCCATTTCCCGCCTAAAAGCGAAAGGATTGTTAAAAAAAGAAGTGTAAATCTAATCATGGTATGCTTTGTTAAAATTTCTTAACAAACAAAATTCTAAAAATCCTTCATATCGGAGTAAACCTGTAAGTGTATTTTTGTCACGATTGGTAAATCTTAACAAGTTTTTTTATTGAACCAGACTTAATGAGATATTTGATAACACTGATAATCGCTGTTTTTTTTACTGTTACATTTCCTGTTTTCTCCCAGGATTCGTTGGTAAGAGAAAAATTAAAAAAGCTGGAAAAGATTGAAGGTGAGGATTTCCGGCAAGGTATCAGGTTGATTTATGATTCCCTCAAATATTTGTCAGATTTTCAGGCTAAAATGAACGTGGCTGACCACGTCTTTGCACTTACCCTTAAAAAGGATGACATTGCACATATTCATTCGCTGTTGTTCAGGGCGATGCACTCAGGCAAGAATGAGAGCGGCCTGTTTGAACAAGCTTTTATGCTGGCAGAGAAGTATCATCTCCCCGACGATATCAACAATGTTGAATTTAGCAGATCACAATTTTATCTGGAAAGAAAACAGTTTGATTCCGCTATGATTTACCTCTTAAGTTACCTTGACCGGACTCATGACCACAAGGAGGGCGAAGGCTACCTGAACATTTTGAACCTGCTGGGTGATATCTATTTTGAGGCAGGGATTTACAATCGTGCCGTGGAAATTTATTCGGGAATTTTTCAGCAATACGAGCGTGACGAGAACTGGAATTTTTTCAGACCTTACGTGATGATGAACAACCTGGGGCAGATTGCCCTTAATACCGGCAACCTTCAACTGGCGAACCAATGGTTCACAAGATCCATCCAAATAGCCGAAAATCAATTACATACACCATATCGCTTCAATACAATGGCTTACACCAAGATCAAACTGGCTGAAACTGCCTTGGAATACGACAGTTTGGACCTTGCTGAGAGGTTATTGAATGAAGTAGCTTGCTATCCCTCAGAAGAAATTTACAACGATGTAAGACAGGAAAGGATGTACTGTAGTGCCCGGTTGCTTTTAAAACAGGGTGAACTGGACAAGGCACAGCAAGTTGCCCGAAAATTGCTGCCAGGTGCTTCAGCACAATTCGGCCACTACAGGTTTGTGCCCGAAATTTTTCGCATGATGGCAGCGATATCCGTCAGGCAGAACAACTTACCTGTGGCTCTGGATTACATGAATAAATACAACATGATGCAAGATTCTCTTGATGCCCAGATGCATCTGGCCGGCTCCATGATCATCCTGGCCGAATACAACCAGGAAATTTCCAGAATCGAGCTTCAGCGGTCAAGGAACAGAGTTCTAATGTTGATTTCGGGACTGGCAATAGTGCTGATTGTCCTGTTTGTCATTTTGTTGCTTTATCGCAAATTGTACAGATCAAAACTCGCGCTTGTAAAAAAGACGCTTGAAAAGGAACAACAGGTTGAAATGCCAGCCCTTGTCAATGAAAATTGCAAACCAGAAGAATTGCCTGATGAAAATGAACGCAATCAACAAGCGAATCTCATCAGCAATTTGAAGGTTTTGATGGAATCGCAAAAACCATATCTAAATCCCGGGCTCACCATTGTGGAGGTAGCGCAACTTTTAGCCACCAACAGGACCTATCTTTCAAAAGCCATCAATGGTCAGTTGAAGACAACCTTTCCAAATTTTATCAACGAATACCGTATCAGAGAATCCATCCGGCTGATCACTACCGGATATACGCTTACTCATACCCAGGAGGCGCTGGCAAATCAATCGGGTTTTGCCAACCGTAATGTTTTTATCAATGCCTTTAAAAAATACACCGGAGTTGTACCCTCCTTTTTTATTACCAACTATAAAAAGTGGAATAATAAGGACAACCGGTTCCATGATGACGATTAATCAAGTTTTACTTCATGATAAGTTTATCTATTCCACTGTAAAAGTATTTCTGAAGCAGCCAAACAACTTGTTTCTCCTATGGCCGGCACCCAGCGCCAGCACGAATCCGATGTCGCCTGCTATGGGTTTGCCGCCATGGTCATCGGGGGTAATGGGGTCTGGGCAAAAGCATGGTGAGCAGAGATCATCATGATAGTTTTGGGTAAATCAAATATTTAGCGGGAGGTTATCAAATATTGAATTTTTTGTGTTAATCATCAATGAGTTCATTTTAAAAAGCTCCGAAATGCTGATTTTTAGTGTTTTTTACCCCTGTCCCTAAAGGGAGGAACGTTAAAAATCAGCAGGTTGCAAAAGTCCCCATTAGGGCTTGTTCCGATTATTGGGAGAATTAGGGGATTAAAACTTTTTTAGCCCGTACGCATCAATGGTTTCCGTTAACAGGATTTTTCAGGTCTCAAAAATCTTTCAGGTCAGTTTAGTTTATTTCGCATTAATCTACAATGTACCCAACCCAATTTTTAACATTTAATTCATCGCTTTCCAAAAGGCAGTAAACATTAGAAAATCAACTTTCCCGGAATTTATCCTGAACCCATCGAAAAGGTTTTAGTGGTCATTGATTTTCAATAATAAGTCTTTGTAAGCGGTTACAAATTATCAGCAAAACAATTCAACAATGAAATGAGCTTTCTGTGATCATAGTTATCATCGAAATCTTTTGTTGAAATTTTGGTTCAGTGTGGGTTAGCAAAATACAATTGAGTCCAGTCTAAAAAGGTACTTTTTCGCTTTTAATCAATTCGTAACAGGCTGATATTAAACCTAACAGGTTTTTTTAAACCTGATAGCTATTTGCATTTTATACCAGACTCACAATTGAAATAAACAAAAAAAAGTATTAAAGAATTTCTTCAAGTGGTTTTTCTGCTACTGTTTGATAAGTAGGGCTATTGGGTTTCATAATCTGATTTGCCACAATATCATTTATGGTTTTATCCTCCGTAAAAACATATTTTATGGAAAGATTAATGCCATTGTAATCGAAAAACACAAATGCTTCAGGGCTGTTGATCCTGAATTTTTCTTTCGTTTTAACATCACTGATCCCATACTTTTCAAACAATGTTTTTCTCATTCCATCAATATCGACTGTTCTGGCATCTGAGAAAAAAATTTCTCCAAAAAAGAACAGATCATTTATGAAATGGTAAATGAACTTTGCCCTGTTATTAAACATTTTTTCTTTGTAAGCAATTCTTTTCCAATAAACTGAGTCGTATTTTTCGATATCATAACTCACATAGTGTCTATTTTTTCGTACAAACTTTCTGAACTTTTCATAGGGCTCAATGTTTTGAAATGCTATGTTTTCCCTTGTGGAGAGATGCGTGATTTCTCTTGTAAATTCAAATGCCGGAAATAAGTGTCCATAGCCATTGATTCTCGAACATCCCTGAAGATGTTTTTTCCTGCTTTTTCCAGTAACTTTGGTCAGGTGATAATTGTGTTGATAAGTAAAACTGAATTTGCCAAATAAAATCCTGATGAATAATAATTTAAGTGAATTCATGGATAATAATTTCAAATTTAATGGATATACATTTTTACAAAAATAGATTTTTTGGTAAAATGAGAATTAATTTAAATATTAAATTTCAGCCTGTCTGCCTGACTTATTGTTTTTTTTTCAGGTGAAAATAATGTCAGGCAAAAAAGCAATGCAATGATATTTATGATCAATTTGTGAAAATTCATGTTTCTATTAACAATTTGCATTAAAGTTCAATCATTTTGTCATACACGGTCATAAAGGTCAAGGTGTTAATTTTTTTTGCCCAAATAAATGGTTTTTTTGCCTTAAAGTCAACAGCAGCTACGAAAAATTCTAAGATTGGGAATCTCATGATATTTATTCTACTTACACCAATCCTTGCATTTTGTTTTCCTGTCATGATTTCTTACACATAGAAAAAGGAGACTGAGGTAATTCTACCCCCGAAATTCTGCTTTAAACCATTTGCCAAATGAAGAACCCAGTCAAAAAAAATAGAAAAAATAAGCATGGTAAATGGGTATGGAAATAAAACCCAGAATCAATAACATTTATTAGGTGGATATTTTGCAGGCACCAAATTTTTTATGATGTAGTAATTCACGATTTCAGGAAACAAACCGGCAGTTGGCATCATCAGGTTTGACATTCGGCGTAAACTATAAAAACCACATGTTTTTTTTACCAAAATCGCAGAGCGTTTCTCCTTCAAACCACGGAAAAATTTTAGCAACCATTTCAGGATAACTGAGTGTTACCGGCA
>CALFEP010000020.1 GCA_937950125.1 uncultured Bacteroidota bacterium | reverse complement strand
CTCAGTCGAACGCCTGTCGAAACGCGGTTGTTCAAAGCCAGTGGCCAATGGGTAAAGTGAAATTTTATTTCAATAGTTTTTTTAACCTGGAGTTTAGCCGGGAATTTATAATAGCATGCTTTGTCTGCTATAGCAACTGATATTATGGTGCAATTTCAAAGCCAGCCACATAAAAGTCAGGGTCTATCTCTAAAGTATGTTTTTTGTTGTTTTTCAAATCTTTAAATCCCCCTTCAGCCGTTGGATTTAGCCATATTTCTTTACCGTCAATTTTGACTTTTAGCGGCATTTCAAAATTCTTTACACAATTTGTCCAGCGATATTCGAGCCTGTTGCCGAAAAAGCGATATTCGAGTGTCGGAATCCGGGTGTCACGGAGGTATTGATCGAAAAATCCGTTCAGGTTACTTTCGATATTTTGAACCAGAAAATCCTCTATCTGCTTCCCCCAAACTGTTTGATGATAATACTTTTCATTCAGCCCCCGTAAAAGCCCCCGCCATTTTTCATCATCACCCACAATTTGCCGTAAGGTGTGCAACATATTTGCGCCTTTTGGGTACATATCGCCTGATCCTGAAAAATTTACATCATAATATCCAACAATTGGCCGATCGTTACCAATGTTGGAGCGCACACCGCGCAGGTATTCGGCGCCAGCCTCTTTTCCCCAGTAATATTCCACAAACAGCCCTTCGGAATATGCAATAAAACTCTCGTGAACCCACATGTCGGCGATGTCGCGGTAAGTAATGTTGTTGGCAAACCATTCGTGCCCCGATTCATGAACGATGATGAAATCAAACTTGTCGCCCCAGCCAGTCTGGCTGATATCTCGCCCCATGAATCCGTTTTTAAAACCATTTCCATAAGTAACCGAACTTTGGTGTTCCATGCCGGGATAGGGAACTTCAACAAGTTTGTAGCTGTCTTCGTAAAAAGGATACGGCCCAAACCAGTGTTCAAATGCTTTAAGCATACGCGGAACCTCCTTAAAATGCTTTTTTGCTTTGTCAAGATTATATTTCAAAACGTAATAATCGCAATCAAGGTCACCTTTTTCGCCGTGAAAAACCTCCACAAAATGCACATAATCACCAATGTTGATGTTCACACCGTAATTGTTGATGGGATTAGAAACAAACCAGTGGAAAGTACGTGTTCCATCAGCATTCAGAACCTGGTTGCGAAGCCTGCCATTTGAAACATCCATAAGGTCTTCAGGTACAGTTACGCTGATGAGCATGCTGTCGGGCTCGTCGTACATGTGGTCTTTGCATGGCCACCAAAGACTTGCTCCGTCGCCCTGGCAGGCTGAAGCCACAAAAGGTTTCCCGTTTTGGTCAGTTTTCCAGGCAATGCCGCCATCCCAGGGCGGTCGTTTGCTCACTTTTGGTTTTCCTTCGTAAGAAACCACAACTTCGTCAAATTGCCCAATGGGTTTGGTCTCAGGCAGACTGATAAACCAGGCATTACCATCTTTTGCAAAAGTGAGTTCCCGGCCTGTCTGTTCAACTTTTGTGATTTTCATTGGCTCCTGAAGATCGATCTGGAGTATCTGTTTTGATTCCAGTACTTTGTAGCGAACAAGGTTTTTACCCTGAATGCTGCTGTCAGCCGGGTTTACAAAAATATCAAGATGATAATAGTTGAGATCCCACCAGGCTCTTTCAGGAGTGACCGAACCACGCAGGGTGTCGTGCCGGGTGAAAACCGGTTGCTGAGAAAATCCTGATATTGCAATGAAACAGATAAGGAATACAGCCACCTGTTTCAGACTGCGAATTTGATGCAATTTATTCATTTCAAATAATTTGGTTCATTGATGAGTGCGCTGAAATTCTTTTTTTTAATCAAAAAGCCTGTGAAAATGAGGCCAGGCCAGGCTTCAAAAGTACCTATTATCATTATTCAAGATCGTTACAAAAATTAAAAAAAACTTTTCTAATCGCCGTTGTAACCTATGTTTTTCGAACTTTGTCATCCAATATTTATCATCAGGAAAAATTTCGGGTTCTTTAATTAGTTAATAAAAATAAAAATTATGGTTTTTATCGATCGCTGGGAAGAGATTTTCAGCACCATGAAGAAGAACAAACTCCGCACATTTCTTACGGGTTTCAGCGTTGCATGGGGTATTTTCATGCTCATTATTTTGCTGGGATCGGGCAAAGGGCTGGAAAACGGGGTTCGGGCACAGTTCGAGTCGTCGGCACAGAACACCCTGTGGATTTGGGGTGGACAAACAACAAAAGCCTACAAAGGTTTAAAACCCGGCCGTAGCATCGAATTTGAAAACAAGGACTACAATCACCTGAAAAACACAGTGGAAGGAATTGGATACATTGCCGGAAGGTCGCATCTGTGGGGCAACAACACCATTTCCTACAAAAACGAATATGGCACATTCGACATTAGCACCGTTCACCCTGATTACCTGGTTATCGAAAAGATTAAAATGATTGAAGGACGTTTTATCAACGAATTCGACATTAAAAAAAACCAGAAGGTTACAGCCATTTCAACCAATGTTAAAAATGCCCTTTTTAAGGATAAACCTGCGTTGGGCGAGTACATTAATGTGAAAGGAATTCCTTTTAAGGTGGTTGGAATTTGGGAAGACGACAATGGCCGACGTGACGAACAAAGAATGATTTACCTGCCGGTTACTACAGCCCAAAAGGTGTTTATGGGGCGTGAAAGATTGCAGACTCTTGCCGTTACAGTGGGCTCAAACGAGGTTGACGACAGCAAAAGGATGGAAGAAGAAATACGGTCCAAACTGGCAGCCCAGCATTCGTTTGATGTGGAAGACAAGAGCGCCATGTTTATCTGGAACGGTGTCACAGAGTTTAAAAGGTTTATGGATTTGTTTGCAGCCATCAGGTTGTTTATATGGGTCGTTGGCATAGGTACCATTATTGCCGGCATTGTTGGCGTAAGCAACATCATGATTATTGCCGTTAAAGAACGGACGAAAGAAATAGGCATCAGAAAATCGATCGGGGCAACGCCTTTCTCCATTGTCATGCTGATCATGCAGGAATCGGTTTTCATAACCGGCATTGCAGGCTACATCGGCCTGGTGTTGGGCGTTGGGCTTCTCGAATTGATTTCACCGCACATTCAAACCCAGTTTTTCAGAAATCCGGAAGCAAATCTGGGCATCGCCATCAGCGCTACATTAGTTTTGATAGTTGCCGGGATGATTGCCGGATATGTTCCTGCCCGCCGCGCCGCCGCCATTAAACCAGTTGAAGCATTGCGGGATGAGTAGAAAAGTCGTAAGTCGTAAGCCTGCCCCGCCTCAAGAGGGGTCGTAAGTCGTAAG
>CALFEP010000019.1 GCA_937950125.1 uncultured Bacteroidota bacterium | reverse complement strand
ACCTCATTGCCTGAAATCATTCGTACAAAAAAGACTCCTTTGCATTCGCTGGTCAAATCCACCGTAATGCTTTCGCGGGCTTCATTTTCAGCTGAAAAAATCTCTCTGCCCTGCAAATCAGTAATGCATATTTTTTCGAAGGCAGCTATTCCGGAAATCACAAATTTTCCATCACTTGGATTTGGAAATATCGTGATTTCACGCCTTGAAATGTGATCTGTTAAACCAAGTGTCAGTTTCAGATCAACAATAGCCGACATTCCGTAGGTTGCAAATGTGCCTGTGTTTGGCAATGAGGGATCGAACTCAGGCATCAGGTCAAAAAACTCGCCTTCTGCAGGTCGGAACACCTTGAAGAATATGATTTCGTTTTCCTGAAAACCATCTTTGTCCTGTGTGGACGCATCGTCGCCAAAGGCCGTAACTGCCAGCGATTGGCCATCAAAAACACCTAAACCGTAACATGCATCCGATGCATCGAAAACCCCAACCACATCACCATCAACAAATTGTGAGGTTGCATGGGGCGTTAAAGCAATGCTGTGAACACTTGCCGTAAAACCCGGAATATTCCATGGATTCTCAGGAACCGGAGCAGAAAAATAGCTGGCCGGAGCTGGATTTTGAGAAGCAGGACTGCAAATGGGAAACTGCAGGTTGAAAGGCTGATTGATGCAAACAAGGTACGATTTCCCAGGTTTTACCACACCCAGCGTGTTTATCGAAAACTGCGGCCAGTACATGTTGATCCCGGCAATTTCACGAATCATGGTCAATTTGCCAACATTGGCTGCAAAAAGGCTAACCACATCCTTTTCACAATTTACCGGAACCGAAAGATAATTCCAGCCCGTGGCCAAACCCCTTGAAAGATTTTTTTCCTGGTAGCCTTCAATAAAAACAGTATCAGCCTGTAGCGCTTTTATAGTGTATCCCGACAAAACGTTCCAGTTAACCAGGGTGTTGATGTTGTTTTCTGGCCAGAATATTCCGGAATTGTTATAAACCATAACCAGGTTATCCATTACAGGTTCAAACAGCACATCCATTTCAGGATACCAGGGATCGACAGGAATTGAAACGCCGCTCCACCCTTGCGGAATGACAAGTTCAAACATCACCCCGGCGTATATATCGGTTAGGGCCGACATTGCCATTGGCAAAAACACACCGTCGGATGGTAACGACGGGTCGTACTGAGCAACAGCAACGAAATCCCTGCCTCTGGCATAGGAATAAAACCTCCACTCAAAGGCTTCACCGTAAGAAAAGCCATCTTTGAAGGGCGTAAAAGGATCATCGCCCTGGGCAATAACAGCTATGCTTTCGTCACCCGTCCACATGGCCGCCCCGCCACATATTTTTTGCCCAAAGGGATTTGTGTAAAAAACCCCAATATAATCGCCGGCATTGAGCGGTGTTTCAATTATTCTGGGATTTGCAGGCTGAGGAATGACGAGCAGATGCTGATAAATTGAAGTAGTATAATCCCATCCCGGCGGCAGATTACTCACCACTTCGAGTACTTCAATGTAGTCGTGTTTGGTAATTTCATCGCTCATGCTGTCGCCCGAAACGTATAGGGTGACATCATACAATCCAGGTTCATGAAAAATGATAATGGGATTTGGAATATAGATAATTTCGGGAGTTCCACCAGGTATTGACCATGCGAAAAACGTTGGATTTCCGGTTGAAGTGCTGAAAAAATGAACTGCACCACCCTCGTCGATCACCGTATAATCGCTTGTAAAATCAGCAGTGAGCACCTCGCGTGGCGCAACGTGCACATAAGCTGATTTTAGCTTGTAAGCTGTGTCGTAACCATTACTCACCTCGAGTGACACATTATAAGTACCCGCCTCATTATACTGAATTCCCAAAGGATTCTGCACAGTTGAAGTCGGTGGTGTTCCTCCCTCAAAATGCCACAGCCAGCTGATTGGGTTTCCGGGCGAAATATCCTGGAAATTGATACTGTCGCCAGTTAAAATATTCAGGTTACTGGCTTCAAAATCAGCCAGAATATTAAAAACCTGAAGCAGTACAGGAATCTCGAAATAGGCGGCATCAGGGTCGTTGCTGCTGATTCCGGTAATGGCGTTGTAATCACCTTTTTCGAGTCTGTTGGCGTTTAATTTCATTTCCACCAGCGCCGAATCGCCCGGCAATACATCAGCTGATAAAGGATTGACAGTAAGCCAGCCATCCTGGCCGCCGCCAAGGAACACGGTATAATCTTCAGTTTCGCCCCAGGCAAAGTCGGAACAGGGGTCAGAGGCATCGTCGTTGTAGTTGCATCTTACCCTAACCCGTTTTTCTCCTGAATTTACGAAAGTTGGGATTACAATGTTTTGCGTATAATAAATCGAGGCATACTTTAGATAAAGGTTTTCAATGAGCATTTCTTCCTGCTCAAACGCCTGGTTTTCGTTAAAATCGATCCATAGGCAAACATACATTTTGCTTATCCCGCCTTTAAAACCGGCTTCGAGGGTCTGGCCTGCTTCAATTTTGGTTGTCATACCGGTAAAATCGCCATAACCGTTGGTAGAACAACCTGATGAGAGGTTCGAAATTTCATCCAACACAAAATGATCAAGTCGCCTTCCCTGGCTGCAGTTAGAGGCTGGAATACAATAATCAGCTTTGGGAAGTCGGGCTGCTTTATAGTCAAAACCCACATTCAGATCGAAATGTAGCGGCAGGTCGCCGGTGTTTTTAACTATCAGTTGCCGTGTAACCGAATCTCCACTTATCAGCGTGTCAGTTATAGATAAAATATTGGTAACGATCTGTGGTTTTCCAACCATCACCGCAACGGGTAAGGTCAATTCCGACACCCCCTCGTTGTAAGCTGCAGCCACCTGATAGTGCCATTCGCCACCGGGGACGCTGCCATCCAGGTATGTGGTTTCGACAACAGGTTCAGCATTAATCTGACTTCCCTGTCTGAAAATCAAATATCCAAGAAAACCTTTGGACGACACCTGAGCTGGCTCCCATGTAAGGCTAACATCATGGTCATTTACCAAAGCCTGAAGATTTTCGGGTGCAGGCAAAATTCCTGTACCTGAAACATTTATTGAAAGCTCCGGATATACAGGATCATTTGAAAATATCGTAATCAAACCTTCCTTAAATCCTGCTGAAGAGGGAAAAAAATCAACAAAAATTTCGAACTGACCACCCGGCTCCACGATCAGCGAAGCAGGGCTAACCAAAAAATCAGGATGACTGCAGGTTACATCGTTTACTACCAGTTGAGCGTTTCCTGTATTTTGAATGATGAAAGACTTGACAGCCGGATTTCCAGGTACAACATTTCCAAATTCCAGTAATTCGGTCGAAACCATAATCTGCGGCAAAGGCGCCGGCACCGGTGAGAATGAGGCAATGCGGGTTCTCCAGCTCCAGCCGCCGGTGGTATATTCGCTGGTAAACCAAAAATCCTCGTCATTCGAGGGGTCAACAGCCATGCAGCTATAGTCGCCCCAGCGGTTGAGGTTATTTTGCGAATTTGATCCTTCAAAAATGGAAGTTTCTTCCCAGGTCATAGTCCCCGGAGCATCGTTTGCGTTGCGCCCTGTATAGCGAATTGACGGATAGGTTGCATTCCCTGAAACCGAATATCCCAGGGCGATATCACCGGAGGCGTTCATGGCGGCACTTGCCATCCAACGGCTGTTGCCGTCGGCTGGTGCGTAGGTTCCCTGCTGGTAAAGCGTCCAGTTGGCGCCCGTTTTCCGAAGTTCGTACCACCTCACCGCTGCCTGTCCGGCGCCATTGTTCACGGTGTGGTTGGTAACCAGTGCCTGGAAATCGCCAACATTGCGGTATTGAAGCCTGTACATCAGCCGGTCTGCAATGGAAGCAAGTGTTTGTGTGGTAGCCGGCTGCGTAACGTTTATGCCCTGATTGCTGAAACTGGCAACCGGAATGGCTGGCAACGGTAGGAGGCTTGATGCCTGCGGATTGTTCCAGTTGGCCGTGAGCGACCACATTTGCAGGCTGTTTGACGATATACGGGCAAAATAACCGGGTGTTCCGGCGGGTGGTAAATCGCCGTCAATATCCGCCGGGAGAAGTCCGCCATAAGAAACACCCAGATTGAAAAACACCATTTCGGCAGAAGGATCGCCTGCCAACATTTTACTGCGGTTTAAAACGCATGCCCCGCCACCTTTCCAGTTATAGGTACTCCCCACTTTTTCAAACTGGTTTACCGAAAGGTAGTAACCATCGCTCCAAATGCCGAATTTCGGGTAATCGGGCATCCAGGTAAACTGAAATGCGTAGCGGTACCAGGCGCCTGTCGGGTCGCCGGTTTGCGACACTGCCACGAGTTCCCACTGGGTTCCATCGGAAGTATAAATAGCGAATTGGCTGACCATCCAGCGGTCGGCGGCCTCATCGTACAAAACAATGGGGTCGCCGTCGTTGGTGCCCGTCCAGGGGCCGATAAACCCATCCCACAGGGTCTTGTTATCAGCCGGTCCGTACAGCAATGCACCCTCACGGCTGAAGATGGCAAAAGCCAGGTTTACAATCTGAAAATAATGATTTGGCCCAATGTCGCCATCAGTATCGGCAGGAGCAACGCCGTTCAGGTTGTTCACACCTTCGATATTCAGATTTACCGACCGCATCTGCTTTCCACCCTGTTTGCTTTGCAGCAGCGGATCATTCGCAGCCGGTGGTTCCATGTTTTTCATGTCGTCCAAAAATCCAAAATGGTTTTTCACAATCTGATTTTTCCACGTACGGTCGCGCAGGCCGGGGGCAACCAACGGCATATCGCGCAGCGGTGGAGTAACATCGAAGTAAGTAGCCGTGACCACTTTATCGGGCGTTAAAACTTGCTGCGCCTGCAAAACACCGGCAATCAGCAAGTGCAAAATTGAAAATACAACCAGTTTCGTTATGATAGTCCTCATCATCAAATGTTTTTATGGTTAAAAAATATGTCAGGCCTGGCCTGAAAAACCTGACAAAAATAACCAATTTGAATTGCGAAGTCAATTTCGTGAATGATGAAAAACAGGGCTGCCCCGAAAAGCCCCATGATAGCGGAACATCAAGGCATCGCAGCCTGCCGGGTCGATAAAGTAAAATGAATATGCCTGCTGCTTTTGAAATAATGAGCACGGTTTAAAACTGATTTTTAGCCACTAAATTTATGTTGAGCCTGCCGAAACAAAACCAATACACTAAATTTATTTTTGTGTTTTCGTGGTTTTGTGGCAAAAAAACCTCCATGTCTCTCCATGCCCTCCATGCCTCCGTGTAAAAAAACCGCATCTTTCCAACCCGTCATTCAAAAATCTTCCATTTTTAACAAAAAAAATCGCCCCATCTATGGTTTTTCTCTACATTTGAAACTTTGAAAAAACACATTTTATAAACCCGCTGTAAACCGGAAGCACCCTTTTGCAGCTTAAAAACTAAACGTCTTATGAAAAAGTTTTTCCTTCTCTCAGCCCTTTTTTGGTTGACAAGTCTTTCTTTTGTCCAACCCGTGTTCTCGCAAAATTCTTTCGCAGGCATTCATTACCAGACCGTCGTGCGCGACAGCGAAGGACTGCCCCTTCAAAACACCAGCCTCGCTCTGCAATTGTCCATCCGCACCGGCGCCCCCGATGGCGAAGCCGTTTATGCCGAAACCCACGCCGCCACCACCAACCAATTTGGCCTGGTGAACCTGGTTATCGGCCAGGGAACGCCCGTTACCGGTGAGTTTGCAAACATCAACTGGAGCGCTGCCCCGCACTTTCTGGAAACCGCCATTGACGCTACCGGCAGCGGACAGTTTCAGGTGATGGGCGTCACACAGTTTCTGAGCGTGCCTTACGCGCTGAGCAGCAGCAACGGCGTGCCCGGCGGCAGCAACCCCGGCGACATGCTCTACTGGAACGGCAGCCAGTGGATTCAGGTACCTGCCGGCCAGAACGGCCAGGTACTCACTTTCAGCAATGGGGTACCCGTTTGGGGCGGGGTACAGTTACCCATCCTCAACACCTCGGCTGTGACCAACATCACTGCTTTTACGGCTTACTGCGGTGGCACCATTGCCAACGACGGCGGTTCACCCGTGAACACCCGCGGCATCTGCTGGAACACTTCGTCTGCACCCACCACCAGCGATTTCAAAATAACTGCCGGCAGCGGCTCCGGCAACTTCCTGGCACAGATGACCGGGTTGGAATCGAGCACGCAGTATTTTGTGCGCGCTTTTGCGACCAACAGCGCCGGAACCAGCTACGGCCAGGAAATGACCTTTTACACCACCGCCGGCAACATCACCCTGAGCACCACCGCGATGAGCAACATCACCACCACCACAGCCCAAAGCGGCGGCAACATCACCCTCAACGGCGGTTCGCCCGTAACCGCCCGCGGCGTTTGCTGGAATACCGCCCCCTACCCCACCATTGCTCACAACAAAACCACCGACGGCTCCGGCAACGGCGCCTACACCAGCAACCTCACCGGTCTGGCGCCCAACACACAATACTACATTCGCGCTTATGCCACCAACGGTTTGGGAACTTCTTACGGGAACCAGCTTACTTTTACCACGCTGAGCGGCATTGTAACCCTCACCACCGCCGCTGTAACCAACATCACCAACAACTCAGCCACCTGTGGCGGCGAAATAACCAGCGATGGCGGCTCACCCGTAACCGCCCGCGGGGTTTGCTGGAGCACAACCCAAAATCCAACCATTGCCGATTTCAAAACCACCGATGGCGAAGGAACCGGCGCTTTTGTGAGCAACCTGACCGGCCTTTTGGAAGACACGACCTATTTTGTGAGGGCTTACGCAACTAACGAGTTTGGGACGTATTACGGGAACGAATTGAGTTTTGAGACACCCGCTTGGGAATGTGGAAACTCAATTGTTGATTCCCGTGATGGGCAGAGCTACAACACGGTTCAGATTGGCGAGCAATGTTGGATGGCGGAGAATTTGAATGTGGGTGTTATGATAAATAGTCTTGATGACCAATCCGATAATGAAATTATTGAGAAATACTGTTATAATGATTACGAAGCTAATTGTAATACATATGGCGGTCTTTATCAGTGGAATGAGATGCTTAAATATTCAAATATTCAGGGGGAACAAGGCATTTGTCCATTAAATTGGCATCTACCTATTGATTCTGAATGGTGCATACTTGAGCAATATGTTGATTTTACAATCGATTGCAATAGTACAGGATGGAGAGGAACTGACGGTGGTGGCAAATTGAAAGAAGTTGGTACTAATGTTTGGGGCTTTCCCAATTTGGGAGCAACAAATAGCAGTGGGTTCACTGGACTACCCGGTGGTATTCTTAATGATAACCAAAGTTTTATGTTTAATGGTTTTTATGGTTATTGGTGGACTTCTACTAGATATGATCTATCAAATTCTTGGTATCGTTTTGTTGGTTATGATGAATCTAGAATTAAGCGGGAGAATGTCAATAATCAAAATAGTTTTTCAATAAGGTGTATTTTCGGTCAAAGTGCACAAAACCTACCGCCCAATAAGTGCACCGAACCCATTCCAAATAATGGATCATCAAACATACCAATAAATTCAAATATCTCTTGGTATTGCTCTGATCCAGATTCTGATATTTTGACGTTTGATATTTATTTTGGTGCATCTGATCCACCAGTTCAGGTTGCAACTGGAATTACTACATTTTTTTTTAACCCAGGAACTTTAGCCTACTATACTACATATTACTGGAAAGTTGTTGCTCATGATGATCATGGAAACATTAATGAAGGAGATGTTTGGAGCTTTATTTCAATCCCACCATCTATTGGGAATGTTTATGGTGGTGGAAAAGTAGCCTATATCTTACAACCGGGTGATCCCGAATATGTTGAAGGAGAAGTACATGGAATTGTTGCGGCAACTAGTGATTTAAACCCGGAATATTGGGGTTGTGAAGGAATTGATATTCCAGGAGCAGATGGATATTCAATTGGAACTGGTTATCAAAATACCATTGATATTGTTTCTGGGTGCAGCACACCAGATATTGCAGCACGAGTTTGTTATAATTTGACATTAAATGGTTTCTCAGATTGGTACTTACCGAGTATTGATGAATTAGGTAAATTATACCTTAAAAAAAATACGATTGGAGGCTTTATTTCAGCTTACTATTGGAGTTCAACAGAACAAAGTGCATTAAAGGCTTGGGCAAAACATTTTTCAAGTGGCACTCAATCACCAGAATTTAAACAACAATCTTTGGGTGTACAAACACGAGCTATTAGAAAATTTTAAATTTTAGACTATAGTTACTTCATTTGAAATAAAAGGATAATTATGGTTTATAAAGGTTTCACTTTTCGAAAGGTGAAACCTTTTTTCATCACCCCGACCATTTACCACCTTGCAAGAGGCAAATTTTCCGAGAGATTCCGGCCATGTTACAAAACCTGGCCATGTTTTCAAAAAAGCTGGCGAGCTTTCACATAAAGGGCTTCATGCTATTGAAATCATCCTTTTTTTCCAGGTTCAAATCATTCTTTCATAGGTAGGTAACGGGCTAAATCCCGTGGCCGGGCGTGTTTTTAATCCGTTATTCCCAGCGTGTGGTAGTTGAGCCTTCGGCATGAGCTCAGTCGAACGCTCAGTCGAAGCTAAGGCTGGAACAAACTTCCGGTTTTCGGTTTGTCTCACCCTTTCAGGGTGATTGAAAAATCAGGGAAACCGTTTTCTATGATGTTGCAGGCTTTCAGCCTGGTGGAGGCCATCTTATTTGAAAGGTTGCCGGTGTTTTCAAAATTCAACCAGCGAGTTTATTTAAAGTTTCGTCTTTCAACAGCCTGAAAGGCTGATACAACCAAAAACGACGGGCAGCGCCCGTTGATAAAACAAAACACCACGGCCCACTCCACCAGCCTGGGGTAGCTGAGCCCGTCGAAGCTAAGGCTGGAATAGACTTCCGGTTTTCGGATTGTGTCACGCTTACAGCGTGATAGGATACTCCGGGGAACCGTTTCCTTTGATGTTGCAGGCTTTCAGCCTGGGGACAATCCAGCTTTGTTGAAAGGTTGCTGGCGTTTTCAAAATTCAACCAGCGAGTTTATTAAAAGTTTCGTCTCTCAACAGCCTGAAAGGCTGATACAACCAAAAACGACGGGCAGCGCCCGTTGGTCAAACCAAACCCCACGGCACACTCCACCAGCCTGGGGTAGCTGAGCCCGTCGAAGCTAAGGCTGGAACAAATCCTCCTGTTGCACCCCTTCAGGGTGCTGGTGAAACCCGGAAACGTGTTTTCCTTTGATGTTGCAGGCTTTCAGCCTGAGGACAATCCAGATTTGTTGAAAGGTAACAGGTGTTTTTAAAATTCAACCGGCGGGTTTATTAAAGGTTTCACCTTTCAACA
>CALFEP010000018.1 GCA_937950125.1 uncultured Bacteroidota bacterium | reverse complement strand
CAAGGAAAAAGTAAAAAGTTAAAAAAATGATCATCAAATTTATTATCAGCCTGATTCCGGTGTTTTTGTTCCTGATCATGCTGCTTTATTTAGACAGCCTGAAACTGGTGAACAAAATGCGGCTGCTGCTCACCATTTTGTGGGGAATTGTAAGCGCCGGCCTGAGTTTTTACATCAACACCTTCCTCATCAGCAGTTCAGGCATTTCTTTTGAAACCTACTCAGGCTTTGTTGCTCCGGTGGTGGAGGAAGTTTTAAAATTCAGCTTGCTATTGGTGCTGATCCGCAAAGGAAAAATCGGTTTTATGATCGATGGTGCCATTTATGGCTTTTCCATCGGGGCTGCCTTTGCCTTTTGCGAAAACCTGTTTTATCTGTTTTATTACACCCAGCATAGCGGCAACATTATGTTGTGGGTTACCCGTGGCTTTGGCACAGCCCTGATGCATGGCGGAACCACAGCCATTTTTGCAGTGCAATGCATGAGCTCGCTCAACCGTCAGAAAAAACCGGCTCAGGCTTTGATTACAGGGTCGGTGGCTGCATTTTTCATCCATGGACTGTACAATCAGTTTCTGATTTCGCCGGTTGTATCAACACTCATTATTTTAATCATCGTCCCTTTGTCGCTTATTTTCATTTTCCAGACCAACGAAAAGTCAATCCGCAACTGGCTTGAAATGGAGTTCGATTCGGAAACCAACCTGATCAGGATGATAAAAAAGGGGAGGTTCTCGGAAACGAAGGCCGGAGTGTACTTGCTGTCGCTGAAAAACCATTTTCCGGGTGAGGTAGTGTTCGACATGTACTGCTTCATCAGCCTGTACCTTGAGCTTTCGATGAAGGCCAAAATGATGATGATGCTCCGCGAAAACGATCTTGAAATTCCATCTGACTCCGAAATTCTACCGAAACTTGCCGAGCTGAAAGCACTTCAGAAAACACTTGGAAAGGCAGGATACCTGGCTATTCTACCGGTTTTGAGGGTTAACCATAAGGATTTATGGAAATTATCACTCATTGGGTTTTAAAATTTGCATAAAAACCAACTTTTATCCTTTTATTTGTATTTATGATGGAGAGAGACGATAACGAACTGGTGATGCAAACTTTAAACGGAAACAGGTTTACGTTCGGAATGCTGATTGACAGGTACCAACAAACGATCTTTAACATCATGCTGCGGCTTACCGGTGATTACGAAACTGCCCGCGACCTTACCCAGGATGTGTTTATCAAAGCCTGGGAAAAACTGGGAAGTTTCAAGTTCAAATACAGGTTTTACAGTTGGATTTACCGGATTGCCATCAACGAAGCCATTAACTTCAACCGGAAAAAAAAATCAATAAAACCGGTTGAAAAACCGCTCACGGCGAATGAAGAATTTGAGGAAAATTCTGATGAATACCATGAAATGACCTTGTTGTATGCCGAAATCCAACAGCTTAAAATGGATTACCGGGTATTGGTTGTCTTGAAATATTTCTGTGACCTCTCTTACGAGGAGATGGCCGAAGTAACCAAAACCTCGGTGAAAAAGGTAAGATCGAGGTTGTTTAGTGCCAGAGAGCTTATGCGGTTGGGGCTGATGCAAAAAAATTTCTTTGACAATGACTGAAAAGCAAATATTGATTAAACTGTATCAAAGGCTGGATGGCGAACTTAGTGATAGTGAGCTCGAGGCTTTAAACCGGCATCTGGATGAAAATCCCCGGTGGGCTGCTACATTTCAGGACATTCAGAAAATGGAATTTCGTTTTAAAAATGAAAAAAATAGCCTGAAACCAACAGGAGCAGGTTTAAAAGAAAACATATTAAATCAAATTGACATGGAAAAATATGAAACACCCCGAAATGAACCGGTTGTCAGACTTAAACCAGGTTTTTGGACGCAACCCGTCGTAAGGTTTGCATACGCATACGCTCTGGGAATTTTAACGGGTCTGGTGATTTATCTGGTATATCAGGGCGAGGTAACCACCACTGATACTCCAACTTCGGGCATGGCTGGCACAATCTACGATTCAAGGTCTTTCGAGAACATGAAAAGTGCTGGCATCATGCAGTTCGAAAGCCCGGAAGTAAGCACACTGTGCAATGTAAAATATTCTACAAAACTGGTGGAAATACGGCTTGAATTGTCGTCAGAAGATGCTGTTTCAGCAAGAATTGAATTTGACCCTCGCAGTGTTGGCATCCTTAATGTGCTGAATGTGAATGTAAGCGAGCAGACAAGTGTTTTTTCGGCTTCAAGCTACGTCAGGATCGACAATGTTGGCAACAATAGTTTCATCATTCAGTTAGCCAATAAAACGAGCCTTCAAAATGAAATCGACTTTAGAATTTTTCAGAATGAATTCCCTGTTTATCATAATGCTGTACAAATCAATCAGTAATAAATTTTTAAATTAAAATAGCTATGAAAAAACAATCGAAAATTTTCATCATTGTTGTTGCGGTGCTTGTTGTTGCAATTGCCCTGGTATCATTGTTTTACCCCGAAGTTTACAAAGGACTGGCCTCAGGGACTTTTGGAAAGGCCGAGAAATACCGTAAAGCCACCATGAGCGAAAAGGATATCCTGCTCCGAAATGAATTTACTGCCGATACATCCAAACTGCGAGATATGATTAGTGGTTTGGTCTATTTTTCGGTATTCAGTCAGGATCTGGCTAAAACGCTTGATTCCGGAATTGTTGTTTTTAAATCAAACGGAATTGAAGTTAACAGGGATGATGCCCGGCAATTGCAGATGATGCAGGATTATTCAGATTATATTAAAAACAACAATAAAACCCTGAATGCAACTGTTGGGATGCTTACCAGCTTTTATGCTGATGAAAGCCCCGATGAATCGATAGATGTAGAAAAAACCCTGATCGATTTTGGCAATTATGTGAAAAACCTCAACCAGAAAGATTCGGTTTTCAATAAAACATTTGAGAGAATGGACAACTTCCTGCTCAATAACAAAACGTTAGCACAGAAACCTGCTGAGTTTTCCAACCTGAAATCGATCCGCGACAAGATGCTGTTAAAAGGCATCGAGTTATCAGGTATTTTGCAAAATGCACCCTTATGTGCAGCACTCTGTTCGTATGCACTTAGCTCTCAAAATGCCTACAATATAATTATTCTTGCCGAGGAAAATTTAGGCGTTGCACCTACAGCAGCTATTGCAAACCAGCTGAATGACATCGTTATCAATAGTAGCCAGCTTAAAGTGTGTTCCAATTCAGAAATAGGTGCGGCACTGAATACGCAGTTACAATCGGCTCAGGGGGTAAATGCCCAGGATCAGGTTGGGTCAGCCCAGGGGGTTATTGTTCTTTACAATACTTCAAATCTTCAGTTCATTGCTTCTTCGGCCACCCAATTGCAAAGTATATTATCATCAAGCCAGTTAAACAGTATCCTTCAGGGTGGGGGTCTAATCGTTGGGCTGACACCAGTAGCCTTTGTTGATTTTGTTGAGAGTTTTGTCGTGGGTTCACAATACGATTTATCCAGCGCAATTCAATCTTCGGAATTAAATGCAGCCCTTAGCTCCAGCCAGATGGGCGTAATTGCAGGTATTCTTAATGCCTCTGCCACCTATTCAGCCTCTCAGTTCGGAAGCAGTTTTGTAAATGCGCTAAACATAGGCAGCAGTGTGCAGACGGGTAATTGATCAAATCATTCAGAGGAATTTATCAGATGCTGTAAATACATTGTAATGCTAAACAGATGGTTACCAATATGTAATTCAGTAGAAAAACCCGACAAGTTTCTAAAACCTGTCGGGTTTTAACGCGAATGAAATCTGACTGCAGTAAGAACATGTCTATAATTTGATGAAAAGTTATAATTCAGCATAAACCAAAACAAAGGAAACCCCATGAAAAACCGCTACGTTTTTTTGTTTTTGTTTTTATCAGTAGCTGCAATCCAACATGTCTTTTCGCAGAAAAACCTCAGGCTTACAAAATTCGAATCGCCCAATGCCAGCCTGGTTTATCTGAATAATTCGGGTTCGTACCTGGTTCCACACACCATCAGGGCATTCGAAAATGCGATGACTTTTCATCAGAATTTCTGGGGGTATTACCCTTCGGGAAAAACCAACATTCTGTTCAACGATTTTACCGACATCGGAAATGGGGGAACCATGGTTCTGCCATTTAACTATCTAAACATTGCCGTTTCTCCATTCGATTATTCCTTTTCGGTGATCCCTTCGAATGAAAGGATGAGCTGGCTGATGAACCATGAGCTTACGCACCAGGTGATGTGCGACCAGGCCTCGCATTCTGACCGGCGAATGCGAAAATGGCTTGGCGGCAAGGTTTATCCTGACAACAAAGACCCATTTTCGTTGGCTTACAGCTATTTTACCACCCCGCGGTGGTATTCGCCTCGATGGTATCATGAAGGCATAGCTGTTTTTATGGAAACCTGGATGTCGGGCGGCCTGGGCAGGACATTGGGCGGATACGATGAAATGGTTTTCAGGACAATGGTACACGACAGTGCCTATTTCTACAATGTCATCGGACTGGAAACTGAGGGGACAGCCATCGATTTCCAGGTGGGTGTTAATGCCTACCTTTACGGGACAAGGTTTGTGGGTTACCTTGCAGCTACCCATGGCGTTGGAAAATTGAAGCAATTTTATGCCCGCACCGACTCAAGCCGGCGCTATTATGCCAACCAGTTTAAAAATGTATATGGCACGCCAATCCAGGAGGAGTGGGACAACTGGATTGCCTCGGAGCAAGTTTTTCAGAAACAGAACCTCAAAAAAATTCGGGAATTTCCACTCACCGCATTCAGGGCAATTACGAGTAAGCCGATTGGATCAGCTTCACGGCAGTTTTATATTCCTGCAACAAATCAACTGGTTATGGCGGTTAATTACCCCGGAAAACTGGCGCATATTTCCATTTTTGATCTGAAAACAGGTCAGGAGAAAGTTGTAGCTCCGGTTCCAAGCCCCGGGCTTTATTACGTAACGAGCATTGCTTACGACGATTCGTACAAGAGGTTGTTTGTTTCAACACACAACCACGACTGGAGGGGGCTTGAATCCATCGACCTGAACACGGGAAAAAGGGAAATCCTGATTAAATACTCCCGCATGGGTAACCTGGTTATCAATCCTGAAGATCACTCGCTGTGGGGCGTACAAACCTCGAACGGACGAAATGCACTGGTCAGGCTGGCAGAACCCTACAATTATTTTCAAACTGTATATTCACTGCCTTATGGTCAGGATTTGTCTGATCCGGCCATTTCGCCTGATGGATCTTTGCTTTCGGCGACTTTGTCGAACGCCCTGGGTGCGCAAAAGGTGGTGATTTTTAATATAAACGATTTACTTGCCGGAATTCAGGATTACCGGGTTTTGTATGAGTTTGAGGACAATCCGGCAGCCAATTTTGTTTTTTCGCCTGACGGCAAATACCTTTACGGAACGTCTTATTACACGGGTGTTTCAAATGTTTACCGCATTTCGGTTGAAACAAAGCAGGCCGAAATCCTTACCAATGCTGAAACCGGCTTTTTCAGACCGTTGCCGGTTTCTGAGGATTCGATGATTGTTTTTAAATACACCCACGAAGGGATGGTTCCGGGCATGGTAAAAATTGAACCCGTCGAAAATGTAAATCCCATCGAACTGCTGGGAATGAAGGTTTACGAAAAGAATCCAGTGGTAGAAAAATGGGCGCTTCCACCGCCATCATCCGTAAACCTCGATTCGCTGAATGTTACGGAAGAAAGGTATCGGCCATTTTCATCCATGAAACTTGCTGGGGCATATCCCATTTTGCAAGGTTATAAAAGCTCGGTGGCTGTGGGCTATCGTGTTAACTTTCTCGACCCGATGGGTTTAAACGCCTTGGTTTTGAAGTTGTCAGTTTCACCCAAACCCAACCTTCCTGACAAAGAAAAGCTGCATCTTTCGGCGGAATATAACTACTGGAACTGGGCGTTTGCAGCCAACTACAACTATGCTGACTTTTACGACCTGTTTGGTCCGACAAAATTCAGCCGTGCAGGATATTCATTTTCGGGAAAATATTACAAACTTTTCAACCGCTTTAACCCCAACAAAACTGATTTTTATGTTAAACTTACCGCCTACGGCGACCTCGAAAAACTACCCTATTATCAGAATGTTTCGTCGGATTACCGCAATTTGTACATCCTGACTGTAAATTACCATAAAAGTTACCTTCGCAAATCGCTCGGAGCCATTGAACCCGAGCAGGGTTACGACTGGAATGTGTACGCATTTACCAGCTTTGCCAAAGCGACCTTTTACCCGCAGCTCATCAATAATTTTGATCTTGGATTTTTGCTACCCATGCGCAATTCGTCGCTGTGGCTAAGGTCGTCTGCCGGATATTCGTTTGGCGAAGCCGACAAGAGCAATTCATATTTTTACTTTGGCGGTTTTGGCAACAACTACGTTGACTATCGCCAGGTGCAGCAATACCGCGATATGTCGGCCTTTCCGGGAGTTGAGATCAACGAATTTTCCTCCCTGAATTATGGCAAACTCACCACCGAATTGAACCTCACACCTTTGAGGTTTAAACGTGCCGGGATGAAAAGCCTTTACACTACCTATGCCCGGCTCAGCCTACTGGGAATGGCCATGGTTACCGATATTTATGAAACCGGCGACAACATCACATCGGCGTACTACACTGCCGGTGCTCAGCTCGATTTTGAAATCGTTCTGTTTTCACTGCTCAAATCCACTCTTTCCTTTGGCTATGCCAGGGCATTTGGCGATGTAAGCAAAACCCCGGCAGATGAGTTTATGATTTCTTTGAAGCTTTAATTCTCTCAATAAATGTGAGATTAACAGGGATTGTTTCATGCCAAAAAACATTTTCATTTAATATTTCAAGCGCCCCGGTTGCAATACCGATATTTTCATACAACGCAAATACAAAGTGCCTGAAGGAATGCAGAAATGGAATGTAAAATCTGTTACTGTGTAAACCAGTTGAACAGATTAATTCGTAAATTTTCAGTTGGATGTTTTTGGTACATGTTCAGATTCCCTGAACTTTTGAAAGCGTTATCATCTCCTGATTTTGGGAATACTACCTGCATGGAGGTACCTTTCTGGCTCACATAGTTAACCATCAGACTGAATACAATCATTGGTAAAATTATTCCGTGAGTTTACATGATTGAAATTTTCGGTACGAATGGCTGGGATTATTTTATTCCTTTTTTTTTAATAAGCCCTGAGCATTCTGACTGAACCATCAGCAGGTGGCCTCGGCATAAGCCTGTTCGACCGTTTGTCGAAAGGTGGTTATTCCGGTTTATCCTGGTTGCAGATACAGAAAATTTTGATGGTTAATCTTTTGTTAATTACCCATTTGAAAATAACAATTTTTTTGCATTTTAAATATAGGATGGTCCACTCCTTTGAAATTTATTTCCTCATTTTAAATTAGTTAACAAATCAAGCCTAAATTTCAGGAATTCTTGTCAAATTTAAATTGATTTTGATAGCAATTTTATTCAAAAACAGAATACTTCAGTTTTTGTTTTTAAGGTAATATCGTTTTGAAATCGAACATTAACACAGGGATGGTTAAAATTAATTCATTTTTACGAAAAGCAAAACATTCATTAATTATTCATTCAGACCGAAAGACGATTGTTTTAGTAATTTCAATTTTAACAACCAAATTTTCAATCTATGAAACAGTTTGTACTTTTTGTGACAGGCTTTTTATTCTTTTTAGTTCAATTGAAAATGGCCTATGGTCAGCATTCCGAATCACTGAATTCTGATTTTCTAAAGAGTCAGCCGGGTGGTGAAATTCCACAGCATAGTGAGCGTAAGGAATTGATATACAATGGAGAACAACAAAATCCACAATTGTCACCCGCCGATTATTGCGCCGCATCGGGGGGATGCAGTGAATACATCAGCCGGGTGCAGTTCGGAACAATGGATAATACCACCGGGTGCAGCAATTATGCGGATCACACCGGGATCACACCAACCGTATTTTTACCCTGGGATCAAACCATGACCGTTACGGTTACGAACGGAGCGCCCTATTCGGGCGATCAGTGCGGTATATGGGTTGATTGGAATAATGACGGCGATTTCAGCGATGCCGGCGAAACGCTCACTGTATCGGGCACTCCGGGTAACGGACCATACACGGCGCTGATTAATCCGCCGGATGGGTCAACAGGAGATCGGATAATGAGAATTCGAATTACCTGGACCGGGACGGTGAGTCCATGCGGAACCACCACCTACGGTGAAGTGGAAGACTACAGAATTTATGTGGCTTCCCCAGGAGTGAATTACTGGACCGGGCGAATCAGCAACAGCTGGCACACTGCAGGAAACTGGTCTTTGAATACGGTTCCTACCTGGACGACTGATGTGAGTATTACCAGTTTAAACGGTAGAGATCCGGTGATATCCACCAGTACAGCTGTATGTAAGAACCTTTTTATTGGCGTTGATCATACATTAACTCAGAATTCAGAATGGATTTACATTTCAGGGGATTTGTCTGCCCTATTCGGAAATCTTCTCATGGGTGATGATGCTTCCATTCTATTTAACGGAGGTACTGATCAGTACTGGTGGATAGGACAATTCAGCCATTATACCAATATTATGGTAATAAAACCAAACACATCAAGGCTAATTGTAAGCAGTAACGGCGACGCAATACACAAACAGCTTATTGTAAGCGGAGGAATCTTTGAACTTATGGAAAATTCAACTCTTGGTGTTGGCTCCGGAATCAGTTCCGATGCGGTAATTGTACAGTCATTCGTGTCACCGGTTGTTGACGGTACTTTAAAGTTGAATCCCAATTCCAGCCTTACCATCACCGGCAACTTAAAGTGCCAGGCAAAAAGCAATCTAATGATGAATAACGGCATCATCATTTGCAGGGGCGATTTTATTTTTAATAATGATGCAGGGTACAATATTGACCTTTCAGGTGGAAAATTCTATTTTCACGGAACGAAGGAAATTCAAAACCTTACGCAAACCGCTGCCGCCTCACTGACCTTTGGGAATGTGGTTATTGAAAAATCTTATAGCACCTCAAAATTATATCTGAGCAATAAAAACATGAAGATTGCAGGGTACCTTAACATTTTAAACGGTGTGCTGAGTTGTGCCAACGGGCCTTCTCACACAGCCTGGTACAACATTAACATTAGCGGCGATTGGACCAACTACAACTTCCCATATGGTTTTGAACCTGGCAACGGACGGGTAGTATTTGATGGCGCCGGCTATCAATACATCAATAGCAGTGAAAATTTCAACATCCTCGCAGCCAATATGGGTGCAACACTTCGTATGTTCAATGAAGGAACTTCCGTGACCTGCAATACTTATGATTATACTTCAGGAGGCATTGAAGTTCACGCCGGTACTTTTACAGCTCTTGACCTTGAAGACAACGCACTTCTGGGGTATTACCGCGTTTTGCCGGGCGCTATAATGAACCTTCATCAGGATGACGCGCAATGGATCGATATGGATGGCACCATGGTTTTCAGCGGTGGGGGTACCATCAATGTTTTCGGAGGTAATGGCGACAGTTGGTGGGCATTCAGCAATGATGCCATCCTTAGCATGAACGGAGGAACCCTCGATTTTAAGGATGTTGGGATTATCATCAACAATACGGGGTATGGTTTAAACATGAATCTTACCAACGAGGCAACCATAAAAACACAGGGAGGATTTTATGCTTATCGCAGCGGTTTTAACCTTACCGGGGGCACGGTTGAATTGTACGGTTTGGATGATAAGGCAATTTATCTAAATCCAGGAAACAGTTTGTATAACCTAAAAATCAACAAAGCAGTTGATGGAGGCAGTATAGATGATTATGGAGTTTCCCTTCCTGACCGGCGCAGCGCCCATATTCCATCGCCTAATACCCGTTCGAACAGCATTTTCCTGTATTCTGACGTATCAATAACCGGCAGGGTGGAGATTCCATCGGGCAACCTTAACCTAAATGGCTATATGATGAATGTTGCCGGCAGCTTCTTGGTTTATGGCACGCTTAGCATGAACAACCCATCAGATTTGTTGAATCTGCCTGGTGAGGGAAATTTTTTACGATTCTTTTCGGGGTCAACAGCCAACATTACTGCTGGCGAAATTAATACCAACGGCTGGGTGATGTCTGAGTTGGGCAGCAATTTTAATTTGAGCTCTTTTAATACAATTAACTTGTCAGGTTCATTTTGGTCTGGCGGTCTGACAAACAGAGAACCTTCAGCCACTTACGGAAACATCCGGGTTTCGAAAAACCCCGGTATTTGGTCATATATTGATGGTGGTTCAACCAATCCCATTATAGTAACCGGCGATTTTACGATAGACCCTGAAAATACGTTCAGCATGCAGAACCAGAGTTTGATTATTCAGGGCACATTTTCTGATGCTTCCACTTCGGTTTTACACGTCAATGAAGGTGCAAAAGGATCGCTTATGGTTTCAACCGACTCCGCAGTCAACGGTGCCGGCAATTACTCCAGGGATATGAATACATTGGAAATTTTCACCCCAGTGACGTTGAATGGAGTGCTGAATGTGAGTGATCGAAACGCACTAATTCACGGCCTTTTCAATTCACAACCCGGAAGTTCGATAATTATCAGCGGCGGTTCGCTGATTGCTGATGCCACGCTGCCCGACGATGAACATGTGATTGCAGGCAACCTGACATTAACAGATGGATTATTTGAAGTATCGCACAGCAATCTTACCATGAGCAGCATGCCTAAAAATATAAGCGGTGGTACCATCAGAACAGCGGGAAACTTCACGGCTACTGATGTAAACGTATTTCAGCCTTCGGGAGGTACTCTGGAGATGGTTCCCAACGATTTTTATTCCTATCTGAGATGTTTTAACGGGAATTTCCTACACGATCTCAAAATAGATGGCTCTTCGGTTTGGATACAGGATCAGCCGTTACATATCAAAGATGACTTTTTCATTACTGAAAATGGATATTACTGGCTGGTATCAGATATTTACATCGGGGGCGACTGGTATGCTTCTGGCAATAATGCTTATGCAGATGATCAGACAACATATTTTAACGGTAACGCTGATCAGCAGGTGATAGCCTATCTGTTAGGTTTAGGGAATGTGGTTAATGCCAAGACAGGTGGCAATCTGATTTTTGATTCATACCAAATCGGGATAGCACATGATTTTCAAGCCGACAACCAAAATGTTGTTAAAGCGTGGTTCTTTAACGTTGGGGGTTTGCTCGATCTGTCAACTGGAAGTTTGACGGTTCCCGATGAGTGGCTCTATACTATTACCGTTGAAAACTTCCAAATGGGAGGAAACCTTTCTATGCAGGGAGGACTTTTTACTGCCAACGACCTTGTAAATGACGGGATTTTCGGAAGCATCACCATCGACGGACCCAATGCTGTTTGCAATTTAAACCAGGATTTTTCACAATATACCGATCTGAACGGAAACATCACCATTCATTCCGGTAAACTGAATATTTCAGGGGGCAGCGATATCAGCTACTGGCCGTATTTTGGCAGTGGCTCGCTGATCATGGACGGTGGCACCCTTGATTTCAACGGCCCGGGAATCCTGATCAACACCACAGGGGATTTCTACAATTTAATCAGTGGCGGTACCATCAGAACTTCCGGTAGTTTTATTGTTGACAGAGCCGATTATGTACCCTGGGGCGGAACCACCGAACTCTATTCTGATGTTACTTCTTATGTCAACACCATGGGAGGCGGCAACCTTCACCATCTTACCATCAATAAAGCTCCTGTGGAAGAATTCCATCCATTATCGTATAAAGACCGGAATGGGAAAAATGTAAGCATGGTTCGCGGGGGTATGGTTGAAATGAATGCCAGTTTAAATGTAGCCGGTATGTTGAATATTCAGGAAGGCACCCTGAAAACAGGCTATCCTGGAATTACCCTTACCTGCGGAACAAATTACGGAGGGGCTTCGGTGCTTATTGAAGAGGGAGGATCGCTGGAATTGGGACCCATGACCACATTGAAACTTGATCTGGGTCTTTCCGTTCTGGAGGGGGGGGAATTTATTTCCGGTGGAAGTCCGGAAAATCATGTTTTGGTAGCCAAAGCCAGTGATTACAATTACTTTTTTAATGTCAGCAATTATGGAAGTTTTGGTGCTGACCATACCATTTTTGAGTACATGGATCATTCCGGGCTGGTTTTTCAAACCGATTCATACATCGAACCGGACCATGCCTTCAATAACTGCATTTTTAGAAACGGCAAGGCCGGTGGCACTTACTTATTTGTTAATACTCAGCAGGATTTGGTTTCTACCGGAGCCGAATTTGACGCCAATACCACCGGAATGGCCTCCAATGTAAGCAAGAACTTCGATGCGGGCTATCTTACCTTTGTCAGCCACACCGGCCCATTTTCAGGTGCGGCTTTTGAAAACGATCCGTTTGACAGGGTGGAATGGTATGGCTCAATGCCTGTACAATCCATCAGTCTTCCTGCCGGTTGGAGCGGATTATCCAGCTATATCATGCCTGATGAAACCGACCTTCCCACACTTTTTAGCCCTGTAGGCGCGAATTTGTCGATACTTCAGACCCTTTCAGGAGTTTATTATCCTTCGGGAGGTATCAACACCCTTGGCAGCTGGCTCAGCCAATCGGCCTACCTGATCAAAATGAATGCTGCGGCTACGCTTCCTTTTGGAGGATTGCCGGAACATAACAAAACCATAAATATGAATACCGGCTGGAATCTCATTCCGGTGATATGCAATGCGGAAGTTAACACCTCATCGCTGTTTTCGGGGCTGGGAGCCGATTTGCAAATAGTTAAAGAGGCAGCCGGAAGTAAAATCTACTGGCCGGCATACGGAATTACCACGCTGGAACAACTCACTCCCGGAAGATCCTATTTTGTAAGGATGGCCACACCCGGTTCCATTACTTTCCCCAACAATACCGACGCTGGTATGGTCTCACCCTTTGAGCCCGAGAAAGATCCCGTTCAACCTTGGAATCAGGTTACCCGTACCCCATCCAGTCATGTGATCGGAATTAGTGCTGGAGCCATGCAGTCACTGGAAGTGAACGATGTTATCGGCGTGTTTACCCCGGATGGGCTTTGCGTGGGAGTTATCAGTGTTGAAAACCGCGATGTAAACACCTCCATCATTGCTTTTGCCGATGATGCCCTCACCGCTGAAAAAGACGGTTTTGTTGCAGGAGAGGCCATGATTTTCAAAGGTTACAGACCTTCATCGGGGGAAGAATGGACATTGACTGCCATATTTGAAAAAGAGCTGCCCAATCATGACGGTACTTTTGCACAGGAAGGAATTTCTATGATACGACAACTGTCCGGCTCATCTGTTGGGATTAACGAGGACTTAAATATTCAGGTAAGTGTGTATCCCAATCCTACAACAGGAAAAGTTACCATACACACATCCGCAGGTATGAGAAATATTCAAATCATTGATCCTCTGGGAAATGTAATCCTGAAATTGAATTTAAATAACGAAACGCACTTTACATTCGACCTGGAGAATTATCCGTCAGGGGTTTACCAGGTGCGTATAACAGCATTGAACGGAACAATGGTAAGGCAGGTTGTTAAACTGCAGTAGGAAAATATCACTGGAAAATACATGAGAAGTCACTGAGATTCACTGAGGATAAACCCGGAATTCTTTAATTAAAAGATGGGTTACCTCAGTGCATCTCAGTGTTAGCTCATTTTTTCAATGTAATTCATACAGGTTTTGCCAAAACGGAAATCCCGCAAAAAAAATTCAATAAAACGTAAATTTGATGAACCAAATCATTACATCTGATATTTATATGCATTAATAATTTCGGTTAAAATGATCAAACAACTACATTTTTTGACCCTTTGTATTTTGGCAATATTAATTGTTACAGGATGCAATCTCTATTCACAGAGCAACATGCCTATGCCAACGGAATCAGTTGAAATGGAGCAATTCGATTTTTCAACCCGATACCTGAAAACTCAAAAACCGGCTTTATACCGGCTTGCCAGTCAACTTACCCAAACTGAAGTCCATGTTCTCGATACTTTATCGGCAGCCGAAAGACGATTTATTGAAGAAAGCGTTGATCCGCCTATGGTGGGCGTGATCAGAAATCTTCCCGAACCTGTGGTTTTCGATCTTACTGGAATTGTTATTCCTGATAAAGGAGAAGTATCAGCCGCCGGAGGAAGAATATCGCGGATTCATGAAGACACTCTCGTGTACACCACCCGGTTTATATCATGGAAAGCTGATCAGCTCAGGGTGTTTTTCGAGCGTGGTTACTTTCCCGGAGGGGTGCAGGTAAATGTGTTTGGAGATAACGGCCAGGCGTTCCGACAACAGGAACTGAGCGGTCTGCTGGATGAATACGGATTTTATACCACCTCGTTATTCTCTGGCGCCCTTACCATTCAGGTGGTAATTCCGCTAAACAGCAAAGATGAAAGGAGTATATCCTTTACCATTTCCAAAATCATCCATGTGGATGAGAGGTATATTGAAAAAGAAAATTTGCGCGATTGTTATATTGACGCCAACTGTCCGTATGCCAACGAATTCACTTACATTAACCAGCTCAGGCGGTCGACCGCTTTTCTCTATTTTCCGGTGGGCGCCGGTTATGCCATTTGCACGGGTGGCCTGCTCAACGATGCCCGTACCAAAGATTTTCAGCCGTATCTGCTAACTGCCAACCATTGTTTCGATACGCAAACTTCGGCCGCCGGTCTGGAAGCGGTTTTTTACTATTATTCTAAAGCCTGCAACAACGATACGGCCAATCCCAGCATAGTCGTTGTTAACGGGTCCAACCTGATAGCCACCAATCCCGACACTGATTTTACCCTTGTATTGCTTCGAAACCTGGGCGGTGATACTTATCTGGGCTGGACCACCAATAATGTAGGCAATGGCGAAACCATGCATGCCGTACATCATCCAGGCGGAAGGCTGCAAAAATATTCTCGTTTTAAAAACCTCTATACTCCGGAATATGATTGTGATAATTTACCCATTTCCAGGTATTTTCACACCACTACTTATGCCGGGCAAAACTCCGGCGGTAGTTCAGGAGGGGTGATTGTGACGCCGGGAGGTTATGTGGTGGGTCAGTTGTATGGGAAGTGTCATGAGCCTTCATGGGATGAATGTAACTTCTCTTCCTTTGACGGTATCTGGGGAAAATTTGCACTTTCGTATGCCAACAACAACCTGCAATACTGGCTTAACAGTTCTATGGGTGGCAACGGCGCCGTGCTGACCACTATCCCATCCACCTCCTGGGATTTTGGCACCGCCGATGTAGGGGGCGCTAACACTTTTCCGTTTTCAGTCAATAATACCGGAACCCGGCCCAACAACCTTAACCTTGAAGTGTACAGCATTTCTGTAACCGGCCCTGATGCCGCCGATTTTTATATTATCGGCGAAACTTCCTATTATTTGAGCCCGGGCTTTGGCGGCTCGTTCCAGGTAAGGTTCAGTCCATCCTCAGCTGGCCCGAAATCGGCACAACTCGTCATTACGCATAATGCCGATAATGTGGCTTCTCCCAAAATAATCCCGCTTACCGGCTACGGCAATCCCTGCTCCGATATTATTGACATGGGTTATGGTGGGTTTTCCAATGCACAGCTTTTCTCGCGCACCGGAACCGGTATCTGGAATACGGGTACCAATTCGGCCTGTGGCTACGCTTGTCCCGGGATAGAGCAGATCTATACCTTTACTGCGCCCCTCACCGGTATTTACCGGCTGGAGGTTCCCCTCACCAACAATACCTGGGTGGATTATATGTACCGCACGGGTACCTGCAGTTCAACCGGCTGGACCTGTATTGATGACATTTATTCGCAGGGTACTTACGGAACGCTTAATCTCACACAGGGTGTTCAATATCAGTTACTTCTTGATCCCGAAACCACTTCGCAGGTTACGCACGCCTTTTACATAGCTTATGACCCGTGCCAGAATATTATCAACTTAGGGGGAACCGGTTCATCGTATCAGCAAACCTATAACGGTGGTTACAACGGAAGCTGGTACACCAACTCATCTACCCCCTGCGGTACTCTGGCAGCAGGATTGGAACAGATTTACAGTTTTACCCCGGTTATCACCGGTAACTATTCGGTGCAGGTTACTGCTGCCTCCGGCCAGACGGCTTACCTCTGGAAATCAGGGTCGTGTTCATCTTCGGGCTGGAATTGCCTTCAAAACATCAGTGCGCCAGGGAAATACGGAAACCTGATCCTAACCGCCTTTACCACTTATTATTTTATGTTGGCGGATGTGGACAATACCCCCGGAGCTCACAAATTTTACATTGATTTTGCCGAAGCGCCCGGTACCTGGAAAGGAACCGTGAGCAACGACTGGCACAACCCGGCCAACTGGAGCGCCGGCATTTTACCCACTTCAACAACTGATGTGATCATTCCCTGGGCTTCTCCTTTCCGGATGCCCGTTATCAGCAACAACAATGCATCGTGCCGTTTCCTGGTTATCAATCCTTCGGCCTCACTAACCATAGGGAATTATAACCTTAATGTGAATCTTGATGTAACCATCCACGGAACTCTGGTGATGAACGGCGCTGCAGGTAAACTGAACGTCTTGCGGGATGTGTTTTGGGAAAATGGCTCCACAGCCAATTTCTCAGCCGCCGCCGAGTGTTATGTGAACGGTGACTGGAGGGTGAATGCCGGAGCCAATTGTAATCTTGCAGCCGGAACCGTGAGGTTTACAGGCAGCTCTCCTTCAATAATCGGGAATTGGGGAAATGTCAGTGAACTGTCATTCAATAATGTGAATATTGAAAAAACCGGTAGCCAGTCGGTTACCATCAGCGGAACCAAAGATGTTACCATTAAAGGAAACCTTTATGTTCAAAACGGAGCGCAATTGAATATTACTACGCCTTTTGTGATTTACATCTTTGGAAATATCAGCGTTAACGGCCAGTTAAACTGTTCGGCCGGCACAGTAACCCTGAAAGGGGTGAACCAGTTCATCAAACCCAATGTGAACGATTTTTTCCATCATCTCGAATTTAACCAGTCCGGTACAGTGCTCATCGATAATATCCAAACCTCAGTATTGAAAGCAAATGGCCGAATAACCATCACTTCAGGGATTCTCAATGCGCAAAACAGAACCATTCAGGTGGGTCAGGACTGGAAGAATACTGCCGGCGATGCGGCATTTCAGGAAACGGGCAGCCGGGTGGTTTTCAACGGCGTTGCCGACCAGAATATTCAGAGCAGTGAAACCTTCAACATCCTTGAAGTAAATACCGGCGGCCTCATCCGGATCAATAATCCCGATATTTCGGTAAGCTGCAGCCAGTACGACTGGACCTCTGGGGGCATTGAAGTGCAGGCAGGTACTTTTACCGCCAACGATCTTTTCGATAACGGCATTTTCGGAAACTATACCCTTCATGAAGGTGGAATCATCAACCTGACCAACGATCAGTGGATTGATCTGAACGGGAATTTGCTGATTAACGGTGGCCAATTCAATATATACGGGGGCAGCGCCGACAGCGATTGGCCCTATGCGGCCAACGGATCACTCACCATGTATGATGGCGTACTCGATTTCAAAAACCGCGGTATCCGGATATTGAACTCAACCAGCTACACTTTCGAAAGCTATATTGAAGGCGGATTGATCCGCACAGCGGGAAGCATCAACAACATGAGCCCGGGCTTTGTAAATCTGGGCAGTAC
>CALFEP010000017.1 GCA_937950125.1 uncultured Bacteroidota bacterium | reverse complement strand
GCAGAGAGCAGGAGGACGCAAGCCCCGAAACCCAAATGCCTATCTTTAAGCAATTTACTGATTGAGGGGATGGCGGCCTTGAAATGCAGAGCGCAGAGCGCAAAGTGCAGAGAGCAGGAGGACGCAAGCCCCGAAAGCCAAATGCCTATCTTTAAGCAATTTGCTGATTGAGGGGATGGCGGCCTTGAAATGCAGAGGCAAAGCGCAAAGCGCAGAGAGCAGGAGGACGCAAGCCCCGAAACCCAAAGCTTATCATCAAGCAATTTGCTGATTGAGGGGATGGCGGCCTTGAAATGCAGAGCGCAGAGAGCAAAGCGCAGAGAGCAAAAGGACGCCAGCCCCGACCCTCAAAACCTATCATTAAGGAATGGTCTGCATAGGGGATGGCGGCCTTGAAATGCAGAGCGCAGAGCGCAGAGGGCAGAGCGCAAAGCGAAAAAAGGACGCAAGCCCCGAATTCTGAAATTATCCAGTTACAATCATTTTCATTGAGGGGATGGCGTCCTTGAGGCAGAGGGCAGAAGTTTTGAGAGGCTTCCTAACCATTTAAAAAACCGATAACTATCCATGTTAATCAGTTAACCACTCATTACCAATTTAAAAATTCCCAATTTATTCTCAATATTATTACCTATATTATTCATAAATTTAATCTATATTAAAATCATTTTTAACATACATTATAATTTTTTTTAATATGTATTAAAATTTTAACTTTGTATCTGTAATTGTTAAAAATGTAAGGTTGTTTATTCAACCCGATCGTTTAATTTTTGATGAAAGATACTTAATAACAGATCAGAATGGCAGTAAAATACAAAGTAACACCCGTAAGAAGTCCTTTGAGCGCCGGTGGACAAACACGCTACATCGCCCGTCCGTGTGAGCGCAAAAAATTGGATATTAACAAATTAAGCGAATACATTTCTGACCGCTCCACAGTCAGCCGCATCGATGTGATGGCTGTAGTGATTGCTTTTGCAGAGTTAATTCCGGAACTGTTGCTGGATAATCACAACATACATATTCCGCCATTGGGGGTTTTTTCGGTTTCGTTTAAAAGCGAGATTCACGAAACTCCGGAGGAAGTGAACAGCAAAAGCATCAAAAAACTGAAAATTCAGTTCCGTCCCGGGAAAGAACTAAAGGGAAAACTCAAAGTGCCTGACATCACCAAAGCGTAAGTAGTGACTGTTAATAATTTCCCCCAATGATTTTCAACAGTCAGACTTTATTGACAGACATTAAAAAGTATTTTGCTTTATCATATTTTAATAAAAATCCTCTTTTTATACATCACCCAAAGCGGGTAAAGCCACACCAAGATGTATGTGATGGCAAAGGCCGCCGAAGCATTGACGGGACTGAGCCAGGTGGCAAATATATTTTCGTAAATCCATGCGTAGAGCGGAATGGTACCGCTACCCTGTGCCACTGGTATAGTCCACAAAAGTGAAGCTACGAATCCGCTGGCAAGGTAAACAGCCAGGCAGTTGGCGCCATAGGCTGCAAAAGGAGTGATCCATTTGCGGCTTTTGCGCACGTCAACAAGCCAGTAGGTGATGCCAAAAACCGTAAGCGCAAGTCCGCCGGTATAAAGCACGTACGAACTTGTCCACAGGCTTTTGTTGATGGGGAAAACCAAATCCCACAACAGGCCGGTACCTGTAAACACAGCGCCCATCACCAGAAAGCCGGTGGTTTTGTGCTCCTGGCTTCCCCTGCCCTTCAGCCATTGGCCAGCCAACATTCCCATCAATCCCGTAACGATTGCCGGGATGGTTGACAGCAGCCCTTCGGGGTCCGACCTCTCCAGCCACATATGTCCTGCCATAAGTTGATAATCGAGCCATGCTGCAAGGTTGGTATCGGGTTCGAGGTTGGCAGGGCCATAGCCCGGAACCGGAACCAGTGTCATCAGCGCCCAGTAACCCAGCAGCAGGATGACAGCAATGTTTCGCTGTGCTTTCCATTGTGTGTGCAGGTAAATAATGGAGATGAAGAAATAAACCACCGCAATGCGCTGCAACACGCCGGGAATGCGCATGTTGGCAAAGTCGAATTTGGGGAAAAGGTAGAACACCAATCCCAGCGCAAATATCAGTGCCGAGCGGCGAAGGATTTTGAGCATGATTTTGCGTGTTTTCTCGCCATGGTCGCGGCGTTTGCCCAACGAGAAAGGCACTGCCAGTCCTACAATAAACAGGAAAAACGGGAAGATAAGGTCGGTGGGTGTGCAGCCGTTCCAGTGGGCGTGTTCAAGGGGTGAGTAAATGTGCTCCCAGCTTCCGGGGTTGTTTACCATGATCATGGCGGCCATCGTAAGCCCGCGGAAAACATCAATCGAAAGGATTCTCTCTTTGCCTGACATATTACTTTTGATTTTGAAAGATCAAAAGTGAGAAAGATTTCTGACAGGGTGGAGAAATTTTTTTTCAGGATTTATGAGTCCAGTATAAAAAGCTCCGAAATGCTGATTTTTAGTGTTTTTTGCCCCTGTCCCTAAAGGGAGAAACACTAAATATCAGCATGTTGCAAAAGTCCCCCTTAGGGCTTGTCTTGATTATCGGGAGATTTAGGGGTTAAATACCTTTTTTGACTGAGCTCATTTATGTTAAAAAATATTTTGATTTTACAAAATGATTATTTTAGCAGTCTGAAAACTGAATACATGCAAAAACCAGGAATAACGCTTTCTAACGCACATCATCAGGATAACCCGGTGGTGAGCCTGGTTTTTGAGAAAGACACCACACTGATAAACCGTGTAAAAACCATTCCCGGAGCAAGGTGGAGCCAGAGTAGGAAATACTGGTACATTCCGAAAGAGCAGTTTAACCTGGCAAAAGTTTTCGACACCCTGCAACCTGTTGCTTACCTTGATTATTCAGCATTAAAAGCATCTCCCGGCAGGCAAAAACATGATATTCCTGAACCGGCATCAGTACCAAAACAAAATGTTGAAATCCCGACAGCCTATCAAAATCTTTTAATTCAAAAGCGGTATGCCGAAAACACAAAGGCCATTTACCTGAGCTATTTTGCTGATTTTATGCGGTACTTCTCCGGAAGAGAATTATCCGGTATTACCAAAGAAGAAATTAACAACTACATTCTTGAACTCATAAAAAATAAGAACATATCATCGAGCCAGCAGAACCAGCGGATCAATGCCATCAAATTTTACTTTGAGAAGGTGCTTGGCCGCCGAAAGGAATATTATGACATTGAAAGACCAAGGAATGAGAAACATTTGCCGGATGTATTGAGTAAAGAAGAACTAAGAAGGCTTTTAAACAATACTACAAATATTAAACACAAGGTGATAATATCGATTATTTATTCGTGTGGGCTAAGGCGAAGCGAGCTGATCAATCTGCGACAAGAAGACATTGATCCGGAAAGAATGGTAATTAAAATCAAAGGGGCTAAAGGCAATAAGGATCGTTATGTGCAGCTATCAGAAAGAATGTACGATATGTTGCTGGAATATTTTGAAACTTACAAACCGGTGAGCAGACTTATTGAGGGTCAGAGAGGAGAAGCATACAGCGGCGAAAGTATTTTACAATTGATAAAAAAAGCGGCGGTAAAAGCAGGGATAAAAAAAAAGGTGTATCCACATTTGTTAAGGCACAGTTATGCCACCCACCAACTGGAACAAGGAATTGATATCCGGTTTATCCAGGAATGGATGGGGCATAGCAGCATAAAAACAACGCAACGTTACACCCATATTTCGGAAAATAATTTCAGAAACTTTAAAAACCCACTGGATGATTTATTGTAGTCAAAAACTTGTTTTATTCACCCAAATTAGGGTAATAAACCAATTTTGTAATAGAAAAATAAACCAAATAGTTTGTTTACACAGACGTTACCGTTCATTGTAAAAAGGACAGAAACCAGCGACTGAATGACAAAGGAATTTTTGCTGCATAAGGACAAGAAAAGAAAGCCCACCGCACATTCAGGCACATTTGTCTTTGCCCGACACAAAAGCCAACGCTTCGCAAAGCCAAAAGAGCCTTCATTTTGCCGACCCACATAGTACATTGTTGATAAGTTTGTGATTTATTTTTATCTTATAAAATGAGATAAATAATACAAATTGTTATTTTTGCAACTTGATAATTCAAATGTCAATGAATAGAATAAAAGAAGTACTGGACGAAAAAGGAATAAAGCAGACTTGGCTGGCTGACAAGTTAGGTAAAAGTTACAATATGGTGAATTCATATGTTCAAAACAGGCAGCAACCAAGATTAGAAATATTGTATCAAATTGCCGATATACTTGAAGTTGAAATAAGTGAATTATTGATAGAAAAAGCAAAATACATAGCTGAAACAGAATCAAAATATAAATTCAATAAGAAAATATAATGAGTTTTAATCCTGATTTACAATATCGTTGTACAATAATTAGAGGAAAGTCCATTTCAAGAATGGACGATTACCTTCCTATTTATGCAGAAATATTAAATGAAATCTGCCCAATTCCAGCAAAGCAATTTGACGAAACATTTGATAAAAAACTTTCACGTTACATAAAGGATGATGACAAGACAATACGGAACCATCGGACAGAAAATGTAGATAAACTTTTGGGAATGTATTTTGAAAAAGATGGAATCATTTATATTTCTGAGAGAACTAAAAAGTTTTTAGAGGACAACGACCAGCCAGCCTTTTTTAAAAGTGTTTGCTATAAATTTCAGCAACCAAACGGCTCGCAAAAAATTAAAACCACGACAAGAGAAAAAATTAAAAATGGAATTTCTTTTAAGCCATATCATTTTATATTATCTCTATTAAAAACAGCAGCTACAAAGAAATTTATCCTTACAAAAAACGAAGTTGCTTACTATGTGCTGAATGCACTTGAGGTTTTACAAGGCAAAGTTTCAGTGGATGAGGTTTTGAACGAAATTCTAAAAGACAGGGAAAAAGGAATTGAAAAGAAAGTTGACACTTCAAAAAATTATGCTTGGGGTTATCAGCATATTAATGAGCAATACGATTATTTGGAGTTAGCAAATCTTATTCGCAAAGATGGAAAACACATTTGGCTTAATGCAAGAGAACTATCATCAATAGATTTTTTTATTGAGGACTTAAAAAGACCATTGGCAATTAACTTTTTAAAATTTAATCTTGACAGGAAAGGAGCAAGCAAAGAAGTTGAACTTGAATGGCAATCATACTTCGGAGGTTTAACTGATGCAGAAGAAGAAAAATTTGCAACTACTATTGACAGCTTAGAGGAAGCATTACCGACAGACGAACTTCCGAAAACCCCTAGTATTTCTACAATTGAGTTGGGCGATGAAGGAGAAAATTTTGTTTTGCAAATTGAAAAAGACATTGTAAAGGAATTCAATCCACGCTTAGTTAACAAAGTAAACTTTCACGGTAAACAAAGAGGTTTGGGTTACGACATTACTTCTATTGAAGCAAGCAGAAATAAAAAGTATCCTGAATACTTAAGATATATTGAAGTTAAAGCAACAAAGCGGGTACATCCACCCGACTTTACAGATACTTTGGATACTATAAATCTAACAAGAAATGAGTGGGTTGCAGCAGAACAGCAATCAAATCACTTTTATATTTATAGAATTTACTTCACTACAAAAGGAACTTTCATTAGCATAATAAATGACCCGGTGAAGAAAAATGATGATGGACTTTTATATGCAACTCCAACAGTTTACAGACTTGAGTTTGGTGATAAAGCAGTAGATGAAAAATTAAAATTCGCTTGATGGAACCAATCGAAACTTATGCTGTAAATTATTTTAATGATTTTGAACTGTCAGTTGTAAACGAACCGATAGGAGACCAACTTCTGTTGTTTGATAAAATTACTTCAAATGTTCAATCAGAACAATTTGAAATTTTCAAAAAAATAGAAAAAAATGCTCCTTTCATAAATGCTGGTTCATTCAGCAACCAAGTTCATTTTCAAAACGCATATCAAGCACCAGTTCAAAGATGGTTTCCTTATCGTGAAGGATATTCAACACGTCTTGTAAATGCCTTTATAAAAGAATTAAAAATCACAGGTAATATTTTTGACCCATTTTCTGGAAGTGGAACTACTTTACTTGCTTCACGCCATAATAACCTAAACTCATTTGGAATTGATGTGAACCCGATTTCAGTTTTGGTAGCAAAAGCAGAGAATGAAAGTTATAGTATCATTGAAATAAATAACTTACAGGATGAAATTGAAAAACTAAAGACTGTTTCAAGGTCAAAAGATGTTTTTCAAACCTCTTTTGACCTTGCGGACAAGGTTTTTAATTCTGAAATTCTACAAACGCTTTTACAATTGAAGTTTCATATCAAAGATATTCAGAACCAAAAAATTCAGAACCTATTATTTGTAGCGTGGCTTTCAATAATTGGAGATGTTTCAAATATCAAGAAGGAAGGCAATGGAATAAAATATAAAAACAGAAAACGAACTCCAAGTGGCTACATCAACATAGAAAAAGAAGTTTGGGAAAAGCAAGCTTTTCCTGAAGACAAATTCAATTTTGTGAAAACAAAATTGTTAAAGCAACTAGAAATTATTTTATTAGACATTAAATCCAATTATGGACTTTGTGAAAAGCAACCAATAATTTTACAAGGAAGTTGTTTAGAATTTGATAATTATTTTTCTGACGAAATTCAATTTACTTTCTTTTCTCCGCCTTATTGCAATTGTTTTGACTATTTTGAAATTCATAAGGTGGATTTATGGCTGGGTGATTTTGTTAAGGATAAGGAAGAATTCAGATTGCTCCGAAATACAGGATTTCGTTCAAACACTAATTCTTTAAATCACAAACCTATAATTTACAAGAATGAACACCTGGAAAATTTGATTTCACTTTTCGACAGCGAAAAACTTTGGAACAAACGAATTCCAAGTGTTGTAAGGGGTTATTTTGATGACACACATACTTTGTTGAGCAAACTTTACAAGCAGACAGTAAAAGGAGGAAATGTTGGTATTGTTGTTGGGAACTCTGCATATTCGGGAGTAATAATTCCAAGCGATGCTATAATTGCAGATATTGCAAGAGAGATTGGGTTTAAAGTGAAAAATATTTTTGTAACCCGGCACCTTACAACAAGTTCTCAGCAAAAGCAGGAGTTAGAACCTCTAAAAAATTATTTAAGAGAAAGCATTGTATTACTTGAAAAATGATGGAAACACTAGAATATCAATTTGTAAAAGAAATTATTCCAACAGAGATTGAAGAAAAATCAATTCTGAATATTGTAACTCGTGATGTTAATACACATACTCACGGTTTCCATAAATATCCAGCGAAATTCATCCCTCACATTCCAAAATGGGCAATCGGAAAATATTTGAATGGCAACAAAGACAAAAATATTCTTGACCCTTTTTGCGGTTCGGGGACAACTTTGGTAGAGGGAGTTTTAGCAGGATACAATGTTATTGGAGTTGACATTGACCCATTGTCAGTAATGATTTCAAAAGTGAAAACGACAAGAGTTGATGAAGCAGAATTGAAAAAGATTTCCGTTTGGTTAGTCAATGAAATTAAAGCAAAGAAGAAAGGAACTTTCAAACCCGATTGCGAAACGATTGAACATTGGTTTACGAAAGATGCAATAAAAAAACTTTCTGCAATCAGAACTTTGATAAATCAAATTCCTGAAAAGTTTGGCGACAGCAAAAAAGTAAAAGACATTCAAGACCTTTTGTTAATTTGCTTTTCCTCAATCATTCGTAGAGTTTCAAATGCAGACAATGAATCGCAGAAAACTTATGTATCGCATACGAAGGTGAAAGAACCAGTTGAGGTAAATGAACTTTTCTTTACTCAACTTGATTTTTTTGTTGACAGGGCAATAAATTTTTCTTCTGTAACAAATTCGAGAACGAAAAACAAAATTATTCATTCATCAAGTGCGACATTGTTAAGCAAAAAACTTAAAGAGGTGCAAATTGATTTAGCAGTTACATCACCGCCATACATAAAAGCAATTGATTACATCTACAATCAAATGGTAGAACTGTTTTGGATTGGTGACTTGTTTCAGATGCAAACACAAGCACAACAGAACGAAAAGAAAATACAATACATTGGTAACAAGCAAATTTCAAAAGTTGAGTTCATCGACTATACGCCATACAATACAATTTTACACATTGACAAATTAGACGAGAAATTGCAACAGGTTTATGACACAGACAGAAAGAACGGACACAAACATTCTTATGTAACCTTTAAATATTTTGTTGAGATGGAAAAGCATTTTGCAGAAATGTCAAAGTGTTTGAGAAGTGGAACTCATTATGTAATGGTTGTGGGCGACAGTAATGTAAGCGATATTTTTATTGATACAGCAGATTTTCTTATTGACATTGCACAGCGAAACGGTTTTAGAATTACAAACAAGTGGGGTTATAAAATCAAAAATCGTTTTATGCGGTTTGACAGAAAAGGTAGAGGAGGAATAATTGAAATTGATTGGGTGCTTGATTTTGAAAAGAGGTAGCCAACGCATTTGTTGGCACATTTGCAATTCGCACCAGCCATAGCACAAACCAAAAATTGCAAAAGAGCCAACAAAGCCAACGCATATACAGAAAGACAATGCAGAAAAAATGAAAGACAATTAACGAGAAAAATGAACAATGAAACGGTAACAAAGGCTAAAATCAAGCGGGCGGATATTGCCAATTTGAAAGGCATTGCAACTAATCAACTTTATCGCAGGTTGACAATGACGTTCTCCAAAATGCCCGCCAGCTTTTAGCCTCGGTCGTTACCGGTCATGCTAAAAAAACGACAGAGAAAATGTACAGAAATGCCAACGCTTCAGCAAAATCAAAAGAGCTGCAAACCGACACACAAACCGATACAGTTGCAGCACATTTGCTTTTGCCCCAACCGCACAAAAAACCTTCTGCGCTGACAAATGACTATTTTATAAATCTTATTTCAAGACAAAATGCAATTTAAAGCAGGTTACATAGTTGATAGTATTGCAAAAGTTGTAACCGACTTTAAAGCGAAATTAGACAGGCATAAACCAGCTGACCAGAACCAACTTGACCAAATAAATGGACTACTTCAATATGCGAGTTCTTTTGATGTCGATTTTTATTATAAATACGCTCCTGACTTTAAAAAACTAAATCCAGTTTTAGCTACTTTAAATAACATCATAACAAGAGGATTGCCAACAAGAGCACCATTACTTTTGGAAAACTTATTTGCTGAAATTGGTTTAACAGAGCAATCTAAAGAAGAGTTCGAAATCAATTTTCCAAAATTAATAACACCAATTAGTTATGAAAGTATTTTTGAATTATTGCATATTATTGAGCCACGATTAGATATTAGTAAGGCTAATTATGGAGGAAACTTAGGAAGTAGTTTAGAATGGGAGTTCATAAAAAAACACCCTTTTGTAAAACAGATATTGGAATCTCAAAGAGATTTTTCAACGATTAACAGTAAACTTGCTGGAGGTAAATCAGTTGATTTTTGTTTTACTTCTCCATACTTACATTGGAACGAAAATAATAATCGCTATGAAAAAGTCGGTAGAATATTTGAGGTAGATGGTTCCCACCACTCTCTATCTGAATACAAATATTATGACGCTTACAGAGATGCAATAGCAGAAGATGAAAACTTTGAAACAATAAGATTTACTGTTGAAACCATCAAAGCAGATAACACCGACTTTGAAGCGTTAATTGGAAGAAAGATTTATCAAAACTTCAAAAACAACTTTGAAAAGAATATAGAAGAACATCTTGCCGAATATTCTTTACTTTTTATTCCTTTTGCTGTCGCAAGAGTTCAGAAGACTGTTCTTGAATTTCTTTTGGTTCACCCAGAACTATTCAATAAAGAGAAAATTAAGATTGCAATTATTGAAAGGGATTTGCCTTGCGGAGCAATTGCAATTAAATCCTTGGAAGAATTATTTTTCAATATCAATGCAATCTTAGATGACAAAGACAAATTGCTTTTGCCTGAAATATCATTGACCGTTTTTGAAAATTCAAAATGGGTTATTGACAAAAAATTACACTTACAAAAAAGAGTAGAAAATGAAAGTTTTTTTAAACAGAATGAGTTTGATATTATAATCGACCATTCAATTTTAAGACGGTCAAATATTTACAAAGAAACAGACTTTCTGAGTGACAAAGCAATTAAAATTCGTTCCACTCATTTTTTTGATACAGCATTTGGAAAAATGAGACGTGTTTATTGTGCTGACTTGCTTCACTACAAAGCATTAGTTAAGAAAAAAGATGATGGTTCTTATATTCCAGTAAGCAAATACGAAAGTCATATAAACTTTTTCATTCAAACAATTTTTAGAAAAGTCAGTTTCAGAGAAGGACAACTCCCCATTATTTCAAGAGCATTGCAACAAAAACCAGTTATAGGGTTACTTCCAACAGGAGGCGGAAAATCATTAACCTTTCAATTACCTACATTTTTACAACCAGGTTTGTGTTTGGTAGTTGACCCCATAAAGTCGTTAATGGAAGACCAAGTTAGGGTTTTAAAACAAAATTGGATTGACTGTTGCGAATTCATAAACTCAAACTTAAAAAGAGAGGAAAGAGTAAAAAAACTAATTGACTTTCGCTATGGTGAAACAATGTTCCTATTTGTCTCTCCTGAAAGATTTGTAATGCAAGATTTCAGAAATATCATTCGGACAATTGATGTTTCAAAATTCGGTTTAGCATTTTCCTATTGCGTAATTGATGAAGTTCATTGCGTTTCAGAGTGGGGACATGATTTTCGTTCAACGTATTTAATGCTTGGGAAAAATGCTCAAAGGTTCGCAAAAACAAAAACGGCTAAAGCCGTTTCACTTATCGGACTTACTGCCACAGCTTCGTTTGATGTTTTGGCTGATATTGAAAGAGAATTACAAATTCAACACAATGATGTTGCTGACGCAATCATCATGATTGAAAATACAATCAGACCAGAATTGTTTTTTAGAGTTACTGATGTTACAGGCAGAGATAGAATGACTGTTCTAAATAATGACTTCATTAAATTAGGTTCTAATCTTCAAAAATTAAACGAGACATCACTAATTGAAAAATCACAGAAGCATCACTATGATAATTTCAATGATGCTGAACAGTTCAATCAAAATATTCTATTTAAAAATCAAACAGGAGAAATAATTGACCTAAGTACCAAAACTCAGAATGATTTTTATGCAATCATTTTTTGTCCAGTAAAGGGGCAAGGTGGTCATGAAAGCGGAGTTGATTTTGTTTACCAGAATCTTAATTCAAATTCAAAGGGTTTTTTCTATTCAAGTGAAACAGAGGAAGAAAGTAGGGAGGTTCAAGAACATTTTGAAAACTTCACATCAGACAGAACGCAACACATCGTTTGCACAAAGGCGTTTGGTATGGGGATTGACAAAAAAGATATTCGTTCAACCTATCACTATGTTTATTCGGGTTCACTTGAAAGTTTGGTTCAAGAAGCAGGCAGGTCTGGCAGAGACAAGAAAATTTCCGAAGCTAATATTTTAATTTCAAAAAGCAAGTATGTAAAATTAGATGTTTACAAATTCTTTAGTGAAAACAAAGAATACAAACTTATTCAAAACAAGTTTACAAGAAAAGCAATACGACAAGCATTTGAGAAAAAGTGGGACGACAAGGCACAAGTGTTTTCAGACATTTCATTCTCCACTATAGATGAAGCAATAAATGAAATTGGCTTGACCGATTTTAGTTTACTAAAAAAAGACGGAACAAAATACAATGTTCTTTCAATAGAAAATGTAAGTGAATTAAGAGATAAGCTAAAAGAAAAAGATGGGAACAATCATTACAAATATCTTATTGAGAAACATAACGACAGAAACATTCACGATTTCTTTCATGAACTTTCTTTTAAGGGAGTTGATACAGAGAAAAGCCAATTCCTAAATCTTTTCAAGGTTAAAGAATTTCAACTTATTAATGGTGAAATGATTAATATAGAAAAGCAAGATACATTGGCTAACACCTTTAATAATTGTAAGGATGAAAATTTTCAATTCATAATTACAGCTACAAAGAAGTATCCTGATTCTACTGAAATCATCTGCAATCTTCTGGGAGTAAATCCGAAGGATGAAATCAATCCGCCTTATTATACAGCTACTTTTGAGGAAGTAATTAAACGAGTTTATAAATGGTCACACGACTTTAATGACTTTCTTTTTTTATTGGATGAGAATAGCGTAAAAGAACTATCAAAAATTACGGAAGAAGTAAAAGCTAAACTTCTTTTTGTTTATAGTAGAGATAGAGAAACAAGCAATGATACAGGCAGGTTGATATATAGAATGCACAGCATGGGGCTTTTAGAAGATTATTTAATTGATTACAACAAGAACAATCTTTATAGTTGCACATTCAAGAAATTTAAAACCATTGATAAATACACAAAGGAAATTGAAAAATATTTACGAAGATATTTGTCAGAGAATACAGCAATGGAAAATATTGAAGCACTTAAAAGTCGCCTTGTAAAGCCAACTCTTGTAGAAAATATTATTGAGTGCCTTTACTTTTTATCCGAGTTTTCCTACAAAGAAATTGCAAGCAAACGAAAGAGAGCAACTGACGAAATTGAAAATGTTCTGAATACCAGTATAACTGAACCAAATTATGTTTCCAATTGGTTTCAGCAAAATCTATACATCAAAGAACAGATTTATTTTTACTTCAATGCAAAATATGCAAGAATCGGTTTTAGGATTAACGGAAAACCATTCTCCCTTTTAGACGACTATCAGGAACAGGTGTTAGACAAACAAGAAATACTTGATAAATATTTGGAAGTTTATCGCCTTGATGGAACAGAGCAAAACAACTATAAGCACATGATGGGTTCTTGCAAAAAGATTCTAAGGTCATTAAGTGAAACGGATTTGAATAATGAATGGTTGCTTCGATTACTAAAGGCATTTTCTATGTATTCAGTGAATAATGCATCATACATTTCAGAAGCAAATACTGAACTTGAATTAGGTTTTGACAATTTGTATAAAGACGAAAGTTTTCACAAGAACGATTTTAAAATTATTGAACCTATTTTTGAAAGTTACTTTGTAAAATTGCATAGCAACATTCAAGAGGATAACCCATCCTTCAAAGACATTAAACTTATCCGAGCAAAACTTTTATTAAAAATGCAGACCTTGGGTATTGAGAAACTTATAAACAGAAATCAAGAATTAACAGCAGAATATTATGCCTAACTACGAAGAAGTAATACAGCAGTCGCAAGAAAACATTAAATCTTTGAGTGAGAAACTCAAAGACCTTGACAAGTTGCATCAAGACATTAAGGAATTGATTAAGCAACCAGAAATATTTGATACCAAATATCAGCAGATTGTAAAGCTATCCGAGGAATACACTAACACTTTAGGAGCAGTAACAAAAAAGTATTTGGACGGCAACAATACTTTATTTACAGCAAACCTGAATGAGTTATCCAACAGGACAAAAGATTTACAGAAAGAAATTTCACGACTCGTAAATACTGACTTCACAAAACTGTTTCAAGACTTACAAAAGTCATTCATTGACCAGACAAGAAAAGATTTAGCAATCGAACTGAAAAAGTTTGACGATAAATCAACAGACCTGCAAACTAAAATTGATGATTTAAGAAAGCAAGTTGAACGACTTGAAAGAATTGACTTAGAAAAGCACTTTGACAAACTACAAAAAACACTTTCTGAAATATTTGGAGCTATTAATGCAATCAATCTAACACTTACAAACATAGTCCAAACGCTGACAGGAATTGTTCAAACATTAGGCAATATTCAAACAACTCTTGACACAAATCACAAAGAAGCTAAACAACTCTTAAACAATTTCAGCGAATCAACCGAAAAACATCTAAACGACATAGATAAGCAAGCCTCAAAAAATGTTGAATTATTAGAGACTAAAATAAAATCTCTATCAGAGCAAAACGAGTTGCTGAAAAAGGAAGTAAAAACAAATAGAATAATTCAAATGATAGGCTTTGTGATAGTAATCAGCATTCTTATTTATTTAATAGTCAAGTAATAACGCCAACGCTTTTGGTAGCACATTTGCTGTTTTCCCAAACGCACTAAGCCAAGCAAAAAACATCAAAAGAGCTACCAAGCCAACGCACCAAGACAGAAACGAATGGTTAAAGTAAGACAAAATAAAGCACGAACCGGTAACAAGCGGTATAAAACATTGGGGTTTAAGTGGTTATTCGAGTGTTCTGCCCCGCATCAAGTTCGGTGTAACTCGACAGGTAAGTAGCCCGCAAACCCCAACGATTTCATACCGCCAACCGTTGGGCGCAATACAAACGGACACAGACTGTGTCACTTGAACGATAACATTAAAAAAATAATATTATGAATTTAGAACCTATAATTAACGCAAAATTCAAGAAATACAGAGAGCAAATGGAACTTTCAGATACTGCTGACGGTGTTGCATTTGAACAATTTGTTAATAATGTGATTTTAACCTCACATCAACCTGATGCATTTAATGGTGATAGTGAATTGCATGAAAAAGTCAATGTTGGTGGAACTCTTGATATGGGGATTGATGGTATTGCTATTAAAATAAATGGACTTTTAATAAGGGATATTGAAGAAGCAAGGGATTTAGTTAAAAAATTTCCTCGGATTAATATTGAATTTATTTTCATTCAGTCAAAGTATAAATCAAATTTCGATAAAGGTGAATTCAATAATTTCTCTGATGGAGTTAGGGAGTTTTTAAGCGAAAGTCAAAGACAACCAAGGAGTGAGCAAATTAAAGAATTAATAAAAATTAAGGAATTTCTGATTAGTGAAGATTCAGTTTATAAATGGGAAGATAATCCCAGTGTTAGGTTGTATTATGTTGTAATGGGAAAATGGCATGATAGTCAACATCAATTGGCACTGGCCGAACAATTCAAAGATGATATTACAAATTTGAACACATACAAGGAACCAATTATTCATTTCGTTGACCTTGATGGATTTAAAGGTATTCTTGATTCTAATGAAAACAATTTTGAGGTGGTTTTAAATTCGATAGACACAATGCCATTGACTTCTGTCGATAAGGTAGATAATTCTTGTGTCTTATTATGTTATGCTATTGAATTGAAAAAACTTCTATCAACAAAGGAGGGATTAATTAGAAAATCATTGTTTGATGATAACGTGAGAGATTTTCAAGGGGACAATGGAATAAATTCAGAAATTGGTAAAACGATTGAAAATGAACCAGAAAAGTTTGCGTTATTAAATAATGGAATTACAATAGTTTGCGAAAAATACACTCCAAGTAATAGACAAATTACTATTAAAAATCCTCAAATTGTTAATGGATGCCAAACAAGCCACGTAATTTTTAATGCGGCAGATGATACAAAATTGGAAACACTTCCTTTAGTGATTAAAGTCATTTCTACAAAAGACACAGAAATAACAAATCAGGTTGTTAGGGGCACAAACAGACAAAATATAGTTCTTGACGAAGCATTTGAGACAACTAAAAAATTTCACAAGGATTTTGAAGACTTTATTAATGCGTTATCACCTGAATATGAAAGATTCTTTTATGAAAGGCGGTCAAAGCAATATGACCATAATCCATCTATTAATCAGTTTCAAAAACTAAATCTGAGAATTATAGTTCATTCTTTCGTTTCTATGTATATCAATGAACCACATTTATCACATAGACACGAATCAAAACTTTTAGATACTTTTTCAAACTTGCTTTTTAAAGATTACCAATCAAAATTGCCATATTTTACTGCATGTTTGACTTTTTATAAATTAGAAAAGTTATTTAGACAGAATAAATTAGAAAAATTAAATTATTATACTTATAAATATCATTTAATGATGATTTTTAGAGAAATAATTGCAGGTAAGAGTCCTAATATTAATTCAGAAACAATAGTTGATGAGCATTCACAACTTATTCTGAATATTCTAAAAGACGAAGAAAAAACTCTCGCAAAATTTAAGGAAGCAATTGTAATTTTTGATTCGGCGAGGTCTACTTGGACTGATGAGATGAAAAAAAGTAGATTCGGAATAAAAGATAATAAAGATTTTACAAATTTGTTGATAAATAAAATTCGTCAAGATCATTCTGTTGTGACAGATTTAGTTGATGATAAAGATTTTCGATATAAAGGGAAAATTGTCAAAATATTTAAAGATAGATTTGGTAAATATTGTGGTTTTATTGAACGTAATCCAAATAATATATTCTTTCACTCAAGTTCAGCTAAGGGATTAAATTTATTTGGAGTTGAGGGAAAATTGGTTTCATATCAAGTTTCCACAAACCCTAAATCTGGACAATTATTAGCGACAAATGTTGAATTTGAATCAAGTACTGCGCCCAACACGCGGTCATAAAACATTGGGGTCTAAGTGGTTATTCGAGATTCAGTTCTCGCATCAAAGTTCGTTGTACCTTGATAGTGAAGTAGCTCCGAACTCCCCAACGTTTCATACCGCAATCCGTTGGCAACAAGTGTAAAAAGACAGACGACAAACAGATACGATAGTGATAATTAATAACGATAGAAAGGATTTAGCTTTTTGATAGGACAGTGCAAATTTGATGGAAATTTATTTTGTTTTTTTCTTCCCCCCGCAAAAAAAGAAGAAAGAAACCCCACCCACATTGCAGCACATTTGCAAGCCCCACGAGCCAACGCTCAAAACCAACGCTTGCAAAAGAGCTGCAATTTTGCTTACGCACCCGTGCTAAGTTGTTACTTTTGAGTTTTAATTGAAACTTGTTGAATTTAAAAAAAGAAAAAATATAAATGGCTAAGAAAAACGGAAACGGCACAGAAGAACCTTTAGAAAAACAACTCTGGAAAGCAGCCGACAAATTGAGAAAAAATATTGATGCTGCTGAATACAAGCATGTAGTTTTGGGATTGATTTTTCTAAAATACATCTCCGATGCTTTTGAAGAATTATTTGCTAAACTGAAAGCCGAAGAAGCACAGGGAGCCGACCCCGAAGATAAAGATGAGTACAAAGCCGAGAATATTTTCTTTGTACCGCAGGAAGCCCGTTGGAAAATGCTGTTATCAAAAGCAAAACAACCCGACATCGGCAAATTTGTGGACGATGCAATGGATGCCATCGAAAAAGAGAATGCTTCATTGAAAGGTGTTTTACCAAAAGTATATGCACGACAAAATCTTGACCCGACAAGTTTGGGCGAATTAATTGACTTGGTTGGCAACATTGCACTCGGCGACACCAAAGCCCGAAGTGCCGATGTACTCGGACACGTTTTTGAATATTTTCTTGGTGAATTTGCTCTTGCCGAAGGCAAGAAGGGCGGACAATTCTACACCCCACGGAGTGTTGTTGAATTGTTGGTAGAAATGTTAGAACCATATCAAGGACGGGTTTTTGACCCCTGTTGTGGTTCGGGTGGTATGTTTGTGCAATCGGAAAAATTTGTTGAAGAACGCAAAGGAAAGATTAACGATATTTCCATATACGGACAGGAAAGCAACCAAACAACATGGCGTTTGTGCAAAATGAATCTTGCGATTCGCGGAATTGACAGTTCGCAGGTAAAATGGAACAACGAAGGCTCTTTTTTGAACGATGCACACAAAGACCTGAAAGCCGATTATATTATTGCCAATCCGCCGTTTAACGTGAGCGACTGGGGAGGCGATTTACTTCGCAAAGACGGACGCTGGCAGTATGGTGTACCGCCAACTGGCAACGCTAACTATGCATGGATTCAACACTTCCTTTATCATTTAGCACCCAACGGGCAAGCTGGTTTTGTATTGGCTAAAGGTTCGCTCACAACCAAAACTTCGGGAGAAGGTGATATAAGAAAAGCATTGGTTGAAAACAATTTGATTGATTGCATTGTAAACCTGCCTGCAAAGCTTTTTTTGAATACTCAAATTCCTGCTTCGCTTTGGTTTATGAACCGCAACCGTACAAACGGTAAATTCAGAGACCGCAGCAAGGATATTTTGTTTATTGATGCCCGAAACTTGGGTTATTTGATAAATCGCCGAACCAAAGAACTTTCGCAAGACGATGTACAGAAAATTGCTGAAACTTACCACAATTGGAGAAACCCAGAAGGTAAATACGAAGATATTGCTGGTTTTTGTGTTTCAACTCCAATTAGCAAAGTGGCTGAATTAGACTATGTACTTACTCCCGGGCGTTACGTTGGATTGCCCGATGACGAGGACGAATTTAATTTTAATGAGCGTTTTATCGCCCTGAAAGCCGAACTTGAAGAACAGCTAAAGGAAGAAGCACGCTTAAACGAAATCATTTCCACTAACCTTTCAAAGATTAAGACTAATGAGTGAGTGGAAAGAATATAAACTTGGAGAATTAGTACAAACAAACAAAAGAAGTATTAATTCTGATTATCCATATGAAGAAATTGAATATTTGGATACTGGCTCAATTACAAGGGGTAAAATTGACAGTTTTCAAAAATACAAATTGAACGAAGCACCAAGTCGGGCAAAACGATTAGTAGTACAAGATGATATTATTTATTCAACTGTAAGACCAATTCAAAGACACTATGGTTTTATAGACAATCCTTTATCCAATCTTGTTGTTTCTACTGGATTTGCGACAATTACTTGTGAAAAAGACAAGCTAAACCCAAAATTTCTTTATTATTTACTTACTAATGATGATACTGTTGAATACCTTGATGTTATTGCAGAAGCTTCTACTTCAGCTTATCCCTCATTAAGACCGTCAGATATTGAAAATTTGGAAATTACTATACCTGAATTACCCTTACAAAAATCCATCGCCTCCATCCTTTCCTGTCTCGACAATAAAATAGACCTGCTCCACCGCCAAAATTCCACCCTCGAAAAAATGGCTAAAACGCTTTTCAGGCAGTGGTTTGTCGAAGAAGCTAAAGAGGATTGGGAAAGTAAACCGTTAAGTTCAATTGCTAATTTTTTAAATGGCTTGGCGTGTCAAAAATTTCCGCCCAAAAACGAAACTGAAAAACTTCCAGTCTTAAAAATAAAAGAATTAAGTAGCGGAATTACAGAAAATTCTGATTGGGCTACAACTGATGTAAAACCTGAATATATTGTAAAGAATGGTGATGTAATTTTTGCATGGTCGGCTTCACTAATGGTTAAAATTTGGGATGGACAGGATTGTATTTTAAATCAACATTTATTTAAGGTTACATCTGTTGATTATCCAAAATGGTTTTATCTTTTATGGTGTAAGTACCATTTAGATGAATTCATTGCAAAAGCAGCTAGTCATGCAACAACAATGGGGCATATTAAAAGGGGCGATTTGGATGAAGCAATGGTATTAATTCCGTCAACTAAAGAATTGGAAGAAATGACATTGGAAACAGAACCATTAATTGAAAAAATAATTGAAAACAGTAAGCAAATTCGCACCCTCACCGCTTTGCGTGATACTTTGTTGCCGAAGTTGATGAGTGGGGAAGTTACTATTGAAAGCTAATTTATGACCAAGAAAAGGAAAAATAGAAATATAATATACCAAAGAATAAAACAAAAGCTTTGGGAAAAAAGAAAGCGACGAGAAAAGAAGCTACATAAAAGAAAAGTTCAGGTGCATGAACCAAGAACCGGATTGCCTGTACCTCGAAAATTTAGACGCCAAAGTACAAGCTCAAACATTAACAGCATACCAAATAAAGAATCGTCAAATAATAAACGAAATTTATTTATAAAAAAATATTTACCAACTAACTTAAATTACTTACTTAAAACAAGCGAAAGTCCTTTTAATATTGAGGATATTCGAAAGCAAAATTTCAAATCGAATGGAATTGTTGAGTTGCCAAAAAATTTCTCAATCATTGAAGAACCAGAAGAAAGCTATATTACGATTCAAAAAACAATTTCCGCATTATTGCTAGAAAACAATACTTCCTTTTTGTTGGACTATAAAAAATGTGAAAAAATTGAATTGGGTTCTCAAGTGTTATTAGATATTATCCTAAAAGATTTCATGCAATTCACAGCTAAATGTCAAAAGATTGATAGGAATCATAGGACTTATTTCCCTATCAGTATAGGTGGAATTAATATTGATAATGAGGAAGTAAAAAAAATGATGTTTTCTGTTGGTTCTCCAGTAACTTTAAAAGTTAAAGAACATAGGTTCCCCGATATAATACCTTACAAACTCTGCATTCATGATAATGAAAAAGAACAAAACTATGAAAAGCGAATAGAGCAAAAAGAGCTTGATACAACAGAAATGGCAGATTATGTAATTGAATGTTTGGCTAGAATGAATAAGAAGTTAACTCCCGTTAAGCGAGATGACTTATGTATTGTAATTGGTGAAATTCTAATAAATGCAGAAGAACATTCAACAACTAAATATCGTTTTTCAATAGGCTATTTTAAAGAAGTGAATATCGAAAATAATCATTTTGGTATTTTTAGATTAGTAATTTTGAATTTTGGAAAAACAATATATGAGAAGTTTAAATCTGAAGACTGCCCCAATCAAGAAATTGTCACAAAAATGAAAAATCTTTCACATTCATACACCAAAAGAAATTTGTTTTTTCAGCGTGAATTTGAAGAAGAAAATTTGTGGACTTTATATGCTTTACAAGAAGAAGTTTCATCAATATCACCAACTGAATATAAACGTGGAAATGGTTCAATTCGTTTTATTGACAGTTTTTTTAACATTAAAGGGTCGCAAACTATTGACGATATCTCATATCTAACAATCCAATCTGGTAGAACAAGAATTCATTTTAATGGTGAGTACAGCATTGTAAATAAAATAAATTCAAACAATGAATCATATAAAGTAATGACATTTAATGATTCAGGTAACATCGAAGATAAACCTAATAGTAAATTTGTGTATCAAACAAAGGAATATTTTCCTGGGACATTAATTAGTGCCAAGTTACTATTAAATGATGATGATGTTGAACAATTAAAAAATTAAGAGTATGGAAACTGAAAATAATGTAATTAATCTTGAAACTTTTAGGGTAGTTCAAGGAAATAAAATATCAAAGGTTTTTACTGGTCGAGACAGAGGTAAATTTGTTCGTGAAAAATCAAAACTCGATTCCATTGAACAAAATAATGACATAGTTGAAATTATTATTCCTGATAATATTTATTCAATAAATCCATCATTTTTTGAAGAACTATTTGTAAACGTAGTTAAAAAACTAGGGAAAGATGAGTTTCTAAAAAAGTTTAAATTCACCTCTTTGGGTGATTATGATTATGAAAAACCTTTAAATGAAGCAATCGATAGAATCCTTAGAAGTTTAACCGCATTAGATTAAAAATCAATATTTATGCAAGATACATTAATTATTAAAGATACAATCGATGCAATATGTTGCGCTTTAGGTTGTAAAGGGGTATTGCCCGAAAAATCTTTACTAGATAATATTTGTTCTGTTGCGAGTATTATCATTGCAATTGCAAATGTTGTGTTAATCATTTTTATATTTCGACATAACAACAAGAAAGATAATACCGATAAAGAAAAAACAAGGAGGCAACATTTACTAAAAACACTTGTACTAGACTATAATATGTCAAAGTTTTATTCTTTTTATCAAGAAATTCATAAAGAAACCAATGCATTATTAGTGAATAATTTATCAACTGAAGATAAAAGCCGGATTAATGAAAATATTAAAGAAAAAGCCGTTGAATTAAGGCAGGGTTTTATTGATATGTTTTTGGCAATAGATGAAAACTTATATCAAATGTTATTATCAAAAATTGATGAATTAATTGATTCTTTAACAAATACTATTTTTGATGAAGGCATTAACCTTGCTTTTAAACCCAAGTATGATGAAGAAGTGTCAAAAAGAATTAGAGAATCAAAAACAGCAATTATTGGAGTGCTCTTCTCTTATACAGGTGAATAAATTATGACCCGAATTACAGAACATAGCATTGAAGCATTTGCAATTGAGTTGTTGGACAAACTCGGTTACGAATATATTTATGCTCCAAATATTGCCCCCGATGGTGAAACACCCGAAAGGGAAACCTACGAGCAGGTTTTGTTAGTTGAGCGTTTACAAAATGCTGTAAAACGCATAAACAAGTCCATTCCTGCCGCTGCACAAGCCGAAGCTATAAAGGAAATTCAGCGCATTGCCTCACCTGAACTATTGGCAAATAATGAAGCTTTGCACAGGCTATTAACCGAGGGTATCCCTGTTTCAAAACAGGTTGATGGCGATGACCGTGGCGACCGTGTTTGGCTGATTGACTTTAAAAACCCCTATAACAACGATTTTGTAGTTGCCAACCAGTTTACTGTTGTGGAAAACAACAATAACAAACGCCCCGATGTTATTTTGTTTGTTAATGGTATTCCGTTGGTAGTAATTGAATTAAAAAATGCAGCAGACGAAAACGCAACTATTCATTCGGCATTCAAACAAATTGAAACATACAGAACCATAATTCCAACACTATTCACATATAATGGATTTGTAGTAATTTCCGACGGATTAGAAGCCAAAGCAGGTTCTATTTCAGCAGGGTTCAGCCGTTTTATGGCGTGGAAATCTGCTGATGGAAAAGCCGAGGCATCACATTTGGTAAGCCAGTTAGAAACCCTTATTTTGGGTATGCTCAATAAAGAAACGCTGATTGATTTAATCCGTCATTTTATTGTATTTGAGAAATCAAAACGAGAAGATACCGAAACAGGAATTATAACAATTACCACCATTAAAAAACTTGCAGCGTATCATCAATATTATGCTGTTAACCGTGCTGTTGAATCAACATTGCGGGCATCGGGTTTTTCTATTGAAAAAGAAACGCCGTTGAGCATGGTAATGGAATCACCCGAAAGTTACGGCGTGCCGGGAGTTAAAAAACAACCAATTGGCGACCGTAAAGGTGGTGTAGTTTGGCACACACAAGGGAGCGGAAAATCGCTTTCTATGGTTTTCTATACTGGTAAAATTGTATTGGCAATGGATAACCCAACTATTGTGGTAATTACTGACCGTAACGATTTGGACGACCAGCTTTTTGACACATTTGCGGCATCAAAACAGTTATTACGGCAAGAGCCAGTACAAGCCGATGATAGAAACCAACTAAAAGAACTTTTAAAAGTTGGTTCGGGCGGTGTGGTTTTTACAACCATTCAAAAATTCCAACCCGATAATGGTAATGTTTATGAATTGCTTTCCAATCGTGAAAACATTGTGGTTATTGCTGATGAAGCTCACCGAACCCAATACGGATTTAAAGCTAAAACCATTGACGACAAAAATGAGAAAGGCGATGTAATTGGTAAAAAAATTGTGTACGGTTTTGCAAAATATATGCGTGATGCTTTACCTAATGCCACTTATTTAGGGTTTACTGGCACACCAATAGAAAACACCGATGTAAATACCCCTGCCGTTTTCGGCAATTATGTGGACATTTATGACATTGCCCAAGCCGTTGAAGATGGGGCAACTGTCCGCATTTATTATGAAAGCCGTTTGGCAAAAGTAAATTTGAGCGAAGAAGGCAAAAAGTTAGTTGATGACTTGGACGATGAACTCGACCAGGAGGATTTAACCGATACCCAAAAAGCAAAGGCCAAGTGGACACAATTAGAAGCATTGGTAGGCAGCGAAAACCGAATTAATCAGATTGCAAAAGATATTATTGAACATTTCGGGCAACGGCAAGCCGTTTTTGAAGGCAAAGGGATGATTGTTACCATGAGTCGCCGTATTGCTGCCGATTTGTACGAAGCCATCATAAAACTAAAACCTGAATGGCATTCCGATGAACTGAATAAAGGCGTTCTCAAAGTGGTAATGACTTCTGCATCGTCCGATGGTCCAAAGATTTCAAAACATCATACAACCAAAGAACAACGCCGTACTTTAGCTGAACGCATGAAAAATCCCGATGATGAACTAAAACTCGTTATCGTTCGGGATATGTGGCTCACTGGTTTTGATGCACCAAGCATGCACACCCTTTACATAGACAAACCCATGAAAGGGCATAACCTGATGCAAGCCATTGCAAGGGTAAACCGTGTTTACAAAGACAAGCCGGGTGGCTTAATTGTCGATTACTTAGGCATTGCATCTGATTTGAAAAAAGCACTTTCGTTTTATTCTGATGCTGGAGGAAAAGGTGACCCAACTATTTTACAGGAACAGGCTGTTCAGTTGATGTTGGAGAAACTGGAAGTTGTTTCAAATATGTATCATGGATTCAACTACGAAGATTATTTTGAAGCCGAAACTTCCAAAAAGCTTTCGATGATTTTAGCAGCAGAAGAACACATTTTAGGTTTGGAAGATGGCAAAAAACGCTACATAAATGAGGTTTCGGCACTTTCAAAAGCATTTGCAATAGCTATACCGCACGACCAGGCAATGGATGCAAAAGATGAAATTTCTTTCTTTCAGGCAGTTAAAGCTCGTTTAGCAAAATTTGACATCACAGGCTCGGGCAAAACCGATGAAGAAATTGAAACAACCATCCGTCAGGTAATAGACAAAGCATTGGTAACTGAAAAAGTAATTGATGTTTTCGATGCAGCTGGCTTAAAGAAGCCTGATATTTCAATACTTTCAGAAGAATTCCTTTTAGAGCTTAAAGGAATGGAACACAAAAATGTTGCCCTCGAAGTATTGAAAAAATTACTCAACGATGAAATAAAATCAAGGGCAAAAAAGAACCTTGTTAAAAGCAAGTCTTTAATGGAAATGTTGGAGAACGCCATAAAGAAATATCATAATAAAATTCTCACAGCAGCCGAAGTAATTGAAGAACTGATAAATCTTAGCAAAGACATTGTTGAAATGGACAGCGAAGCCAAAGCAATGGGATTATCAGATTTTGAATATGCTTTTTATACAGCCGTTGCAAACAACGACAGCGCACGAGAACTCATGCAAAAAGACAAATTGCGTGAATTAGCCGTTGTTTTGACTGAAACTATCAAACAAAACGCTTCGATAGACTGGACAATTAAAGAAAGCGTAAAAGCGAAACTGAAAGTCGCTGTAAAAAGACTTTTAAGAAAATACGGTTATCCGCCAGACATGCAAATGCTCGCAACTGAAACCGTATTGAAACAAGCTGAAATGATTGCAAACGAATTGACAAATAAATAATTGATAGAATGTTTTCAGAATTAGATAAATACAAAAACAAAGGACATTTCTTTTTTGAGAAAGGAAAAAACCTGAAAGAACTTTCAAAAGACGTTCCTGATTTGCCTGGCGTTTATTACATCTTAAGACTGTCGAGAGGTAAAATTGACTTGGTTTATATTGGTAAATCGGGTACAATTCAGCAAAATGGTAGATTTAAAGAGCAAGGACTAAATGGCCGATTAAACAATAAACAGGAGGGAATAAAACGAGAGGATTTCTTTAACGAAAAGTGTTTAAAAGAAAACATAGATGCACTTGACATTTATTGGTTTGTAACCTTTGATAATGAAAATCAGGATTTGCCTGGATTTGTTGAAGGTGCAATTTTACAACGATACTTTGAAGTACATGGAAAATTACCACTTTGGAATAAAGAGTATTGAAATGGCCAACGCTATTTGCAAGCACATTGCCAAAGCCCCACAAGCCAACGCACAGCCCAAAGCTTTGTCAAAGAGCTCGCAAATGCCAGCCCGAGTAACCGCCTTTCAGGACGGTTTTAGGATTGCCCACGCTCAAAAAAACAAAATAAATTTGTGCTTCGTGGATAGGTTTGTGCAGATTGAAAATGACAAAAAATAAAAGCTAAATAAATGACAAACAGACGGATATGAATGAACACCAGTTGCCAACACATGGTATAGTGCATGCGGGTTTCAGAGGTTTTCGAGCGGTTGTGGCTCGTAAAAAAAGTCGGTGTAAACTGATAGGAAATCGCTTCGTAATCCCGCACGACACCATACCATCAAACGTTATGGCAAATGTTAAAAACAGCGCGTACCAGCAAGACATTAAATAAGATATGAAATCAGAATATCAAGAAATACAAAGAGCGAGAGCAGTAAAACTAATTCAAGACAAAAGTCCAATTTTTTATGGTGGAGTTGGTGGAAAATTGTTTATGCGTGCAAATAGAGACTTCGTTTTGACTGATTTCAACAAGAATTTCTATGAGAAAATAAAAGACGAAGCAATTGAATATTTCGCAAAAAATGATATTGCATGGTGGGGTGGGAAAAATCCGACAGGACACGTGTTGTCTTCTCAGATTGCTTGCATAAATCATTTGTATGCAATTCGTAACGACAAAGATGCAGTAATGGGACTTTTAAAAAACATATCGGCAGATTTTGTTGACGTTTACGAAATAAAAACAGATAAATATCTTAGTGCCTTTATTCAATTTGAGTCAGTCAGTGATAATGATTATCTAAATGAAGGACAATCGACACGTGGAAGTAATTGCACTTCGGTTGACGCTTTGATTTATGCAAAACACAAAGACAAAACAAATTGGCTCATACCTATAGAATGGAAATTTACTGAGTTCTATGAAAACTTAGATAAAGCAATAGAAGGTTTTAAATCAAATCCAGAAAAATGTAAAGGCAAAGAACGACAAAGGCGATATACCGACTTAATTAATAATTCAAACCAGTTGATTAGCGAAAATCATTACTGTTACTACTTTGAGCCATTTTACCAGTTAATGAGACAAACATTGTGGGCAGAGCAAATGGTTGTGAATAAAGAAAAAGAGACAATAAAAGCGGATAATTTTTTGCATATACACATCATTCCTTCAGACAATTTCGATTTACTTGAAAAAAATTATAAATGCAGTGGAAAAAATATGAAATCGACTTGGACAAGTCATTTGAAAAATAAAGACAAATATGTCATTGTTTCGCCTAAAGACTTTTTATCTAACTTAGATTCAGAAAAATATAAAGACCTGATTTCGTATTTGCAAAAAAGATACTGGAATGAAAATCAATAAAACACTTGCCATAACATGCGGTATAAAAAATTGCCGGGTCAGTATGTTATTTGAGGGTTTTAGCCCGCTCCAGCTTTTATGTAACTTGACTGGAATTCGCCCGCAATCGGCAACTCTTCATACCGCCAACCGTTACCGCCAATTTTATGAAAACTGACTGAAAATAGAAAGCTTTACAACCGTTCTAAAACGATGAATATAATGAAAAAAATGAAATTTGTTTTAATATCATTAGGGATTTTCGGTTTTCTTATCAGTTGTAATGAATCCATTAACACAGGAATAAAACAGGCTGAATTCCTACAAAATAATCATTATGTTTCAATTGATGGTCATTGGCGGGTCACACCAGAGACAGCAATAAATTATCCACATGGAACACTTGAGCCTGTAATTCTAATACGTGGTGATGCTTTTGGTAAACTAACAGCACGAGGCTGTTTTCTTTGGGATAAGCGTTTTTACGATTATTGGGATATTAAAAGTGTCCAGTTCATAGATTCAACCAATCAGTTGGTGCTTGTTGATAATGAAGGCAGTACTTACAAAGGAATAGTTGATCACAAGAAGGAAATCATAAAAGGAATAGCTTACTCCTGGGGTGGAGACCCTGATAACAAAAAGTTTGATTTCATTCGTGATGAAGATTCTGATATTGCAAATTTCTTTATTCCCTACCCTTCCAGTCCAAACGGAGTTTTAAAATATGCTTATCATCAGCCAGCACATAGAGGTGATCATCTGCAAACTGCTTCGATATTTGAATTTGTAAAAGATACAGCTGGATTTTACAATTTGATTGAAAAAATTATTAAACAGAAATTTGGTCGCCTTGAATCCTTTTTAATTATCAAAGATCAGAAACTTGTTCTTGAAGAATACTTTTACGGTTATGATCGGAATCAACTGCATCCCATTTACTCTTGTACGAAAAGTATAACCTCTTTGTTGTTAGGCATGTCATTGGATCGTCACAAAAAACTTGATGTTGAGCAGCCTGTTTTTGATTTCTTTCCACAATATGAATCATTATTAACCCAGGAAAAAGAAAAGATTACACTTGAACATGTATTGACGATGTCGGCAGGAATTCAAGGTAATAATGGGTTTGAAGGTACTAAACCTGAAGATTTTATACATTATTTACTAAACCTTCCGTTAGAATCCAATCCGGGAGAACGATATAAATACAGCGGAGAATGTACGAATCTACTGGGTGGCATAATCTATACTCTTGAAAAAAAGCAGGCTGATGAATTTGCAAAAGAAGTTCTGTTCAAAAAACTAAAGATTTCGCAATTTAATTGGGAAAGGGAAAATGGCATAATTCCCTGTGATGCTGGTCTTTTTATGTATCCAATAGATATGGCTAAAATCGGTTTGCTGGTTTTAAATAACGGCACATGGAATGGTGAACAAATTGTTCCGAAAGAATGGATCGATATGTCATCAAAGCCGCATGTGGCGGAGAGTGAATTCTTTGACTATGGATACCAATGGTGGCACAGATCAAAGCAAAACAGATCATGGTGGGAAAATCCTGTACATGGAAGCAATGATGAACACGATATGTTTTTAGCACTTGGCTATGGTGGTCAGTATATTATGGTAGTAAGAGATCTGAATATGGTCATAGTGACTACGTCATCTGATTATAACGAAAGTAACGGCATGGCACACGCGAAAGTTCAGATGGTTATTGAAGAGGTTGTGCCATTATTTGAATAGAAAAACTGGTGGTAACCATGTGTATAAAACATTTGGCACACAGTGGGTAATCGATCATTTCAGCCCGTATCAAAAGTACTTGTGACTTGATACGAAAGTGCTTCGAAACCGGCAACAAAAACATACCGCCAAACGTTACCTGCAAACAACAGGGCGATAGTTGGATGAACCATGAAACAGAAAATAGAATAAAAACATAAGAATAAATGAAGGGAAAACCATGCAGAAAAAGGCTTTGGTGGTAATTGACATTCAAAATGACATTACCAAAAACTACAAAGAAATCATTGAAAATGTTAATCGGTCGATTGATTGGGCAGTGGAAAACGAAATTCATGTCGTTTACATAAGGCATTATAACCTATCGGACGGCACAAGGACTTTCAAACCCAATACCCGTGGGTCTGAATTGGTTTCGGACATGAAATTGGTTTCAAACAATATTTTTGAAAAATCCAAAGGCAACGCCTTGACGAGCGAAAATTTTACTGACTTTATCAGGAAAAATGAAATAAGCGAATTTTACATTGCTGGAGCCGACGCCATTGCCTGCGTGAAATCAACCGTATTTAATATGTGCAAGGAAAACTATAAAGTTACCGTCATATCAGATTGTATTACCAGCTACGATAAAAGGAAAATTGACGAAATGCTGATTTATTACGAAAAAAATGGCAGTAAAATAGTTCATTTGAGGGACTTGTTTGCTTCCAAATAAAAATGTCATCGGCTCCCGAAGTGTCGATGCCATGAGGATTTCGGCGATTTGTGAAGGTTTATCTTCCCTTTAACCATTCCTGGTGACCCGACAGGTAAGTAGCCCGCGTTCCCTTACTGCTGCTACCGTCAACCGCCATCAGTAATTTAACAGGAAAAAATGAAACAGTTAGGAAAAAAAAGATTTACAGGATTATTATGCGTCATTGGGCTAAACGTGATGACCTGTTACGCCCAGGCAGATTATTTGAAGTTTGATGTTGAAAAATACAAGGTTCAGCAACTTGCCTGTTCAGGTAAAGCTTTCACAATAAGGGCTTACGAAGGAATTGTGTATGTACTTAATCCGGTTGACACAGTCAGTCAATGTATGAATATTTACATACCTGAGGAGTATTTCAGGGGTGAAAGCGTCAATGGCTACACTGCTGTTACAGCTCCGATTTTTTATCCGAATCAGGTTGGGGGATACATGCCGGCTTTGCCAGCATCAACATCAGGAAGAAAGTTTCAGCCGCTTAGGAATGGAAATGCGGGGTTTGAAAAAAAACCGCCAGTTGATTTTCAAAATGACCCGGAGGCGAACGCCGTTGTGGTGGCATTGTCGCATGGATACGTTGTTGCATCGGCTGGCGCCCGTGGGCGAACCAATCAGGATGCTTCAGGCAGGTATTACGGAAAAGCACCGGCAGGGTTGATCGATTTAAAAGCCGGGGTACGCTACTTAAAACATAACGATGCCATTATGCCCGGTGATGCCAATAAAATTATTTCCAATGGCACGAGTGCCGGAGGAGCAATGTCAGCACTGTTAGGAGCTACAGGCGATAATCCCGACTATCTGCCTTACTTAAATGAAATAGGCGCAGCAGCCACGAGCGACGCCATTTTTGCTACTTCGGCCTATTGCCCAATCACCAACCTGGAAAATGCCGACATGGCCTATGAATGGCAATTCGTGGGAGTTAATACCTACAAAAAAGGGGGACCATTCGGAACCGCACCAAATGCCGGAGAAACATCGCTGAGCGTTGCTCAAATTCAGGTTTCGTCCGATTTGGGTAAAATGTTTCCTGCCTATCTGAATTCCTTAGCATTGAAAGACCCTGATGGAATTTTGCTGACGTTAGACCCAACTGGTGAAGGTAGCTTTAAAGAATACTTAAAAAAGCAGATTCTGATCGCTGCCAACAGGGCCATAAAGTTTGGATCAGATTTATCGAACCATGCATGGCTGACCCTGGAAGATGGCCATGCCACACAATTGAACTGGCCAGCGTATATGAAATACCTGGAACGGCAAAAAACACCGCCTGCATTCGATGCGCTGGATTTATCTTCCGCTGAAAACATGGAATTTGGGTCAACGGCCACAGCTGCACAGCATTTTACTGATTACGCCATGCAACACAGTGCCATTCCAACCGCCACCCGCGCTGATAAAAAAATTGTGAAGATGATGAACCCCATGAACTATATCGGGGCTACAAATACACGTGTTGCGCATCATTGGCGGATACGACACGGGGCAAAAGATAAAGATACGGGTTTTGCGGTTTCTGCCATGCTGACTTTAAAATTGCAAAACAGCGGTTTCGATGTAGATTATCTGTTGCCATGGGATGTTCGGCATAGCGGAGACTACGATTTGCCAGAATTATTTACGTGGATAGATAAAATTTCAAGATAATAAACCACAGCAAACATGCGGTCGTAAAAAGAAGCGGCTTCCAGGCAATTGCATGGTTTTTTACTGCCGGTTGGGTTTGCAAGCATGGATAAATTCGCATGCATGCGCGCAGCAACTCTTTATCCTAACGATATTGAGGACGGGCAATAGTTGCCAAAAACAAATTTTAGATAATTAATCCCTTGAATGTCAATGCTTTAAAAAATATCCGAAACCTGGCAGCGGATTATCTTATCTCTGCATTCTCGCAAAAAGTGCCTTTGGCAATCCAAAGGATCTTTAACTCGGCCTTAAAACAACCTGATTTTGTTAAGGGGTCGTTGCGCAAAAATTTGTCGATTGCATCTTCTTCGCCTTTTTGTGAAACAAAAAAACCACCTTTTTCGGGTTGGAAACCCGCCTCGGCAATAAAATGAACAGGATGAACAACTTCCTTGAGAAACTTTACATGCTTCATCTGCAGTTTTAACAGCTTGTCAGCGCTCATTTCCTCTAATTTTTCTTTTACGGGCTGGTATTTTACAAACTGATATTCGGTCATTTCGTAGTTCTCGCCCACAGGGCATATTGAACCCATATTCAGCCTCATGGGATACAACTCGGTGATAAACCGGTTGGCTTTAATGGCGGGATCGGAATTCATGATGGTCTGCGCCTGAGGGAGCGATTCAGCCTTCAGAATAAACAGCCCTCCTCCTCCATTGAAAGGACCGGCGGCAACCAACGACCCTGCTTTTGCCAGGCTGTCGATGTTGGCAAGATGCGCAGCCTGTATTTCGTTAACCTTTTCTTTTGGTAATTCATCACGGTTGGGATTTGTGTTGAGCATCACAAAATAATATCCACCCACATCCTGAGCTTTCAGGATATTGATAATTAACACAATCGTGAAAAATAATAACCCTTGTTTTTTCATCATTACCATCCTTTCAGTTTTAGGCGCCAAAAATAGTGTTATTCTATTGGAAATTATAAAGATCAGAATTAGCAAATCCCGGGAAAAAATAAACCGGAATAACCTATTTTTGCGTCAAAATTCTGATTTAACAAACTTAACAGCTATTCTATGAAAAAGTTAAATTTTCTTACCATCGTTACTTTAATGATGATTGCACTAAACGGTTGTCAAACTTCAACCCCCGAAACCATGGAGAACGAGCGGGCAGGAATCCTCCCTCAGGAAGTTGGTTTTGAGGCGCTTCCCGAAATTGACATGACAAAAAAGGTTGCTGAATTTGCTCCTTTCAGACTTACTACCAGCACGGCGCATTTGTCGGAGAAGGAAAAACAGCTGCTGCCTTTGCTTTTTGATGCTGCAAAAATGATCGACAATCTTTACTGGAAACAATCTTTGGGCGATAAGCAGGATTTCCTGAACCGTCTTCAGGGCGAAGAAGCCAGGAAATTTGCCTTGATCCATTACGGCCCGTGGGACAGAATGAACGACAACAAGCCATTTTTGACCAATGTAGGCCCAAAACCCGATGCTGCCAATTTTTATCCGGCAGATATGACCAAAGAAGAATTTGAGAAATTTGAACATCCCGACAAAACCAGTCAGTACACCCTGATCCGTCGTGATGAAAATGGTAATTTGAAGGTTGTTTGGTATCATGAAGCCTACAAAAGTGAGATAGAAAAAATAGCGGCATTGCTCCGGCAAGCAGCCAACCTTGCTGAAGATGAAGGGTTTAAAAAATACCTGACTTTGCGGGCTGATGCCATGCTTACCGACAACTACCAACCCAGCGATCTGGCATGGATGGATATGAAAAACTCGAACATCGACTTTGTGATTGGTCCAATTGAGAACTACGAAGATGCTTTGTTTGGATACAAAACTGCTTTCGAGTCGTTTATTCTGGTAAAAGACCCCGACTGGAGTGCCCGGTTGCAGAAGTATTCGGCGCTGCTGCCCGATCTTCAAAGAGCCATCCCTACAGGCGAACAACACAAAACTGAGATTCCGGGATCAAATTCAGACCTCAATGTTTACGATGCTGTATTTTATGCCGGCGACTGCAATGCAGGAAGCAAAACCATTGCCATCAACCTTCCCAACGACCCCGAGGTTCATGTGAAAAAAGGCACCCGGAAACTGCAACTGAAAAATGCCATGCAGGCCAAGTTCGAAAAAATTCTTATGCCCATTTCGGAAGTGTTGATAGATCCGGCACAGCGGCAGCATGTTACTTTCGATGCTTTTTTTACCAACACCATGTTTCATGAAGTTGCACACGGAATGGGTGTGAAAAACACCATCAACGGAAAGGGCACAGCACGCGAGGCGCTCAAAGAAGCCTACACCTCCATCGAAGAAGGAAAAGCTGACATCATGGGATTGTGGCTGGTTACCAAATTGCGTGAAATGGGCGAAATTGCCGATGGCGAACTGATGGACAACTATGTGACTTTTTTTGCCGGAATATTCAGGTCGAGCCGCTTTGGTGCTGCCAGCGCCCACGGAAAAGCCAACATGATGCGCTTCAACTATTTTGAAGAACAAGGCGCTTTTGTGCGAAGCGAAAATGGAACCTACACCATCGATCTCGAAAAAATGATGGCAGCAACCAACACCCTTGTTGACAAAATCATGACCATTCAGGGAGAGGGCGACTACGACACTGCCAAAGCATGGATAGAAAAATCGGGCAACCTTAGCCCGGTTCTGAAAACCGATCTTGAACGGCTCAATCAGGGCGGCATTCCGGTGGACATCGTTTTTGAACAGGGAACTGAGTTTCTGGGATTATAATAACACATCACAAAAAGCAAATAGCCCAGGCTGTTTTGCCAGTGTTCATAAAAAATCCATAGCCCGGCTGCATGTCTGCCGGGCTTTTTTTTGTCTGGCAAAGATCAAAATCGGGCCTCGGGGCAAAAAACAATTCAACTTTATTAAAAAAAACTACATTTGATAAAAATTTCGAAAGAGCGGGTGTTGCAGCATTGTTCAGCGAAAGCTAAAAATTTGTGCATACGCGCACTCCAAAGTAATAACCACAAATTAGTGAAATACATGACAAAAATTAAACAAGCCTGGATTTTAATGGCCATGAGCCTGATGGTTGCCTTTTCGTGCAATCAACCGCAAAACAACTCAGCAAATAAGCAAGAAAAATCAGTACAAAAAGCCAGTGAGGAAGTGTTTGAGTGGCGGGGAATTAACAGAGAGGGCATTTATTACGAGGATGGTCTTTTACAATCGTGGCCTGAAGCTGGTCCGGAGTTGGTATGGGAATTCGAAGGCGTTGGCAACGGATATGGCTCTCCGGTTTTTACGGATGATAAAATGTACATTCTGGGCGAATTGGAAAGCCAGGCCTACCTGTTTGCCTTTGACAGAAGCGGGACACTTTTATGGAAAAGTGCGTTTGGACAAGAGTGGGTGAAAAACTACAATGGTTCCAGGTCAACGCCCACGGTAGTAAAAGATTTGCTTTATGTGACGACCGGTTTGGGCCGGCTGGCCTGCCTTGACAGGCACACTGGTGAATTGAAATGGAAAGTTGACATGGTGGAGGATTTACATGGCACGTACCCACTTTTTGGGTTTTCCGAATCGGTAATAATCGAAGACGAACGGGTTTTCTGCACACCAGGTGGTGCAGACACCAATGTGGTTGCCCTGAACCGCTTTACTGGCGACATTATTTGGGTAAGCAAAGGCGCCGGAGAGCGGCCGGGCTATAATTCACCGCAGATAATTCGGCTCAAAGACCGGAATATCCTGATAAATTTCACAGCCTACGAAATGATGGGGCACGACACCAAAACCGGCGAATTGCTTTGGATGCACCAACAGGACAACGTTAAACCCGAAGACCGCAAACCCGGCATGGGAGATACACACAGCAACACCATTATTTTTGAAGACGGCTATATTTATTATGCCGAAGGCGATGGAAACGGAGGCGTAAAACTAAAGGTTGCCGATGATGGAAAAAGCATTGAAGAAGTTTGGCGCAACCCCAAATTCGACAGCTACATGGGGGGCATCGTTAAACTGGGTGATTATTTGTATGGTGCAGGCACCGCCAAGCCGAATTTTAATAGCATCAATGCAACAACTGGAGAAATAGGACAAACATTGAAAATTGGCAGTGGCGCTGTTATTGCGGCCAGTAAAATGTTGTACTACTACAACTTTGCCGGTGAAGTGATGTTGATTACCTCAAACCCGTCAAACATGGAAATTGTGGGTAAATTTAAAATAAGCAAAGGCGAAAATGAACATTTTGCCCATCCGGTGATCAACAATGGCAGGTTGTACGTAAGGCATGGCAATTTTATTCAGGCATTTAATATTAAAGAAAATCAGGCTTCACAAAACCCGGGTTAACAATTTAAAGCAAAACCAGTCGGGCAAAAAACCGTGACGTATGAATCAACCAAAAATCAGTGTCATCATCCCGGTTTTCAATGGTGAAAAGTTCATTGCTGAAGCAATACAAAGCGTCCGCGAACAGAATTATAAGCCATTGGAAATCATTGTCATAGACGATGGTTCAACCGATAATACCATGGATGTAGTGAAAAGCCTGGGAGGTGAGGTGGTAATATTTTCACAACCCAACAAGGGTGTTGCAGCTGCGAGAAATGCTGGTTTGGAAAGGGCCACCGGCGATCTGATTACTTTCATTGATGCCGACGACGTGTGGCTTCAAAACAAATTACATCAGCAAACCTCCATTTTAAACAATAACCCCGAAATAGAAATTGTAATCGGGTTTTTGTTAATCCTTGAGTTTAACAACAGGGAAGAAGTTACCAACGAACAAATTACCACCGGCAAAAGCGCCATGGTGTTTCAGTTAGGCAGCGCGCTGATACGCAAAAGTGTTTTTGATAAAATAGGCAGGTTCGATACTGAATTTGGTATGGCAGAAGATTCTGACTGGTTTTTTCGTGTAATGGAGGCCGACATTAAGGTGCAGATAATGGAGGATATTGTCCAGTTGTATCGCCAGCACAACAATAATATCACAAAAGACAAAACCATGACCAACAGCTTTCTGTTGAAAGCCTTCAAAAAATCGCTTGACAGGCGAAGAAAAGCGGGAATATCGGGTGACGCACCACTTCCCGTTTTCGGCAATATTGAACAGGTGAAACAATTTTGGCTAAAAAAGCAGCAGTAATGGCAAATACCGAAAAACCACTGGTTAGCATAATTATGATCGTTCAGAACGGCGAACGGTTTATCAGACAGGCGTTGGAAAGCATTTTTACTCAGGATTACCATCCTACCGAAATTATCATTGTACATGGACAATCGAAGGATAAAACCCTTGAAATCCTCATGGAATACGACAACCTTCGCATCATTCAGCAAACCGGAGATGGAGTTTCGCAGGCCTACAATATGGGAATTAAAGCTGCTAATGGCGAATATGTTGCATTTCTATCCTACGACGACTTTTGGGTACCTGAGAAACTTTCTCTTCAGATAAGCCACATGCTCAAAAATCCTGAAATCATGTTTTGCAATGCCCACGTCAAATATTTTTTGAACGACAAAAATCACATCCCCAATGGTTTTCGCAAAGAATGGCTTGAGGGAACACATCCTGCCAGAATAATGGAAACCCTGGTAGCCAGAAAGGAAGTTTTCGAAACTGTTGGCTATTTTAACGAAAACCTTCACACGGCCGAAGACGTGGATTGGTACAGCAGGGCTGCCGACAAAAAAACCGTTTCCTTTATGTTTCCTAAGGTTTTGTTTCACAAAAGGGTACATGGTGCAAACACTTCGATGCAATTAGAAATAAATAACCGCAACCTGCTTGCAGCACTTCGGGATTCGGTAAAAAGGAAAAAAAATTGTTAAGTAATGGAAAAAATCAGCGCAATTATTCCAACATACAACGGAGCAGCTTTTATTGCAGAAGCACTGCAAAGTATTTTTAATCAAACCCGGCCGGTGGACGAAATTATTGTTGTGGATGATGGATCAACCGACGGGACTATTGAAATCCTGAAAAAATATGCCGGTAAAATTACCCTCATCGAAAATTCACACAAAGGCAATCCGGCATTCGGACGCAATATCGGGATCGAAAAAGCTATCGGCAATTTTATTGCTTTCCTCGACCAGGACGATTTATGGCCCGAAAACAAACTGGAAATCCAGCTTGCAAACCTCAGACAAAAACCTGCAGCAATGGTTGATTTTGGAAAAATCATAACATTGAACCAGCAACCTGAAGAAGAAAAAACATTTTTAGCCAAATTTTTCAATGAAATGGGCGACTATTTCCTGCTTTCCGGTGGCCTGTTTCGAAAAGAAGCTTTTGATATAGTGGGCAAATTCGATGAATCCTTAACTTATCACAGCAGTGATTTTGACTGGATTACCAGAGCCATTGAAAAAGGAATTGGCTTTTCCAAAAATGAGCAACCAACTTTTCACTACCGAATACACCCTGGAAATTACTCCAACGAACTTGAAAAACTAAAAGGCGGTGTTGCCGAAGTTTTTATGAGATCAATCGTCCGTCGCAAACTTCACGGAAAAGATAAGTTTAACCCATTTCCAAAAATTAACATTGTATAATAAAATGACAAATCCTTCCATCAGCGTAATCATTCCGGTTTATAATAACGAAAAATATGTGGCTGAAGCCATCCAAAGTGTGCTTTCGCAAACATTCAAGCCTTATGAAGTGATTGTAATTAACGATGGATCAACCGACAGAAGTGCTGATATTGCAAGGGAATTTGAGCCACAAATCCGATTTTGGCATCAATCGAACATTGGAATAAGTGCAACCCGAAATAAAGGGATTGAAAGTGCATCCGGCGATTATCTGGCATTTTTGGATGCCGATGATTTGTGGACACCGGATAAACTAAAACTTCAGGTCGAATTTCTTGAAAAACATCCCGAAACCGAAATGATCCTTGGAACTGTTAAACAGTTCATCAGCCCCGAATTAAATGAGGAACATCATCATAAACTCAGAAAAGAGTTGGAAACAATGCCTGGTTTTGTGCCGGGAACATTACTTATTAGAAAGGAAACTTTTCTCCGGGTTGGGTTTTTCAACGAAAAACTGGAGTTGGGTGAATTTATTGACTGGTTCAGCCGGGCAAAAGATATGGGTATCAAATATGCTGTAATGGATGACATTGTTTTGCAAAGAAGGATTCATACAACGAACACAGGCATCATAAAAAAGCAGCATCTCAAAGATTACACCACCCTGCTGCGTGCTGCATTGGAACGTAAACGAGCACAAAATCAATGATTTCTGTGATTTGTAACTTAAAATTCAGCATGACAAAACATACAAAAACCAAATTTATCGTTTTCGGCCAAAGCCGCTCGGGAAGTACCCTGCTTATTAATCTTTTAAACTGCCATCCACAAATAATGGCTGATCAGGAAATTTATAATCCGCTTAACATTCCTGTGCTTTTGAAACCACTTAAAAGTGTAATCTGTGGTTATCCCATGCCCTACGCAAACTACAGGATGTGGCAATCCACAAAGCCTGTTTACGGATTCAAATTGCTTTTCTTTCAGGTACAAAAACCCGAAAAGTTTCTGTCGCAACTTGCCCGCAACAACTGGAAATTTATCCACATCCATCGCGACAATATCTGGCAAATTGCTCTTTCGAATATTATGGCAATGAAAACCAACCACTGGCACAGGCATACAGGCGACGAATCAACCACCGAAACTATCATAATAAAACCCGAACGTTTGCTAAACGCTCTAAAAACCCGAACCCAATGGAAAACCAAAGAATTTGAAATGATAAAACCCTACCGGCACCTCAGCATTAATTACGAAAAGGATTTAAAAGACAGCAATAACTGGCAGGCAACTACTGATAAAATTTTTAATTATCTGGGTTTGGAAAGCCATACTGTAACATCAACCATGAAAACCACCTATCAAAAACCATATTCAGAGCTGATTGAAAACTATGATGAATTAACCAGATTGGTAAAAGGCAGCGAATTTGCACATTTAATTAATGATTAAGAGATGATTATGGATTTTGATAAAATTCGATAATGGATAAAATGATGCACAACCAAAATACAATGTATCCGGGGTTTGTAATCTTCGGGCAAGGCAGGTCTGGAAGCAACCTGCTGCGAACGTTGCTCAATTCGCATCCGATGATTCAATGCGACAACGAGCTGTTTAATCCTGGAAGGCTTGCCAGAAAAAACCTACCTAACAGATTCATGATCAGAATTTTTCCGATGTTTTATATTCGTAACATGCAAAAGCGCGCCGATGCCGGGATTTATGGATTCAAACTGTTCTCTTTTCATCATAAAAATGCCGGAGGTATTGTAATAAAACTCTTTAGGCAGGGCTGGAAGGTAATTCACATCCAACGAAAAAATATTTTAAAGCAAACCTTTTCAGGAATTATCGGGGCTCAAACCCAAAAATATATCCGAAGAGACGGAAATTCTTCACCCGATCAAATCTATCACATCGAATGCGAACAGGTAATCAACTCGCTCAAATTTCGGAATAAGCAACTGGAAGCCGAATTTAAAGTCCTTTCGGAAATAAAAAATTATTGCAGTGTGATTTATGAAAACGACTTGAAAGATCAGAATTACTGGAATGAAACAACGCAAAGGATATTTCGATTCATTGGCATTGAGCCTGTTGAAGTAAAATCGTCCATATTAATTACAGACCCCCGACCCGACAATGAAAGAATTGCCAACTTTGATGAAATAATCAGCGGTTTAAACAAAGCCGGTTACACAAAAGTGGTTGAAAATTATTACAAGTATTTGTAAAACAATCTCCCGGAATGCAATTTAAAAAGAAAAAAGTACGATTTGTGATTTTCGGGTTGGGACGATCAGGTAGCACCCTGCTGAAGCAATTGTTGGATTCGCACCCCGAAATACAATGTGAGGGAGAACTGTTGAATCCTGCTGATAAATATGTTGCCAATCCATTACTGATCAAGCTGATATACAGATTTCCATACCCGTTTTTTGCCTTGCGCAGCCTGCTTTCAAAAAAACACGTGTATGGGTTTACGCTGCTGTTTTATCAGTATTCATCACCCGAAAAACTCATTGCAAAGCTGATTAAAAAGAATTGGAAAGTAATACGGATTTACAGGGAAAACAGCCTCGATCAGAGTTTGTCGCACTTAGTGGCCGAAAAAACCAAAATTTGGCACAGATATGATGGCCTTGAAATGCAAACTCCGCAATTGACTATACCACCGGAAGAACTGGAAAACCGGCTGAAAATCGTCACCAGCAACAAAAAAAATGAAAATAAGCTCTTTGAGAAATTTAAACATTTCAAGGTAGTTTATGAAGATGACCTGAAAAATCAAGGTGATTGGCCTGAAACAACCCGAAAAATATTCGATTACCTTGGCGTCAATCCCGCTCCGGTTTCAGCCACTATCCAAAAAACATACGCCCGCCCCTACGCTGAAATGATCGAAAACTATGAGGAATTGCTAAAGATTATTCGGCCTCAGACCCGGAAATAACATAAAATTTTTACTGCTACACCCAGAACGTAAAAGCTGATGAACTTTTTAAGAAAAAATGATATTTTAGAATCAGCAGCTCCGGCCAGCATTGTGTTTTAAAAGACCAATAAACCGGTTATTTCATTTTCATATAGCCTACTATGATTTTCTTTACATTCACTATCCTGTAAATTAGTAGTTTTAGTTTACCCTCTGTAAGCAAAAAATTGGGAGTTATTTTAAAATTGCTTTTAATCAGTTTTATCAACAGCCAAAACGATTTTCGATATTTGCTTAAATGCTTTGCGACAAGTTGAAAATCAACTACAAAACCCTGCACAAAATTACCGGGGTCAACAGGTTTCCTCCTTTCGGAATTGCTGAAAATGCGCGTAAATTGGATATTATCGAAATGATTAATGGTAATAATCTGCGTGGTTTCGGAACTTATGTAATGGAAATTTTTACCAGTCAACCGGCCTTCCCAGTCTAAATTTGACTTATCAATCTCCTCAGCAATCATTTTACGTAAATACGTTACTCTGTTTTTTTTAAGTTGGGAAAGGTCATTAAAACCCATGCTTTCAGTACTTAAATAGTCGAAAAGGTTGTGCTCAAAACTCATAATCGAGAAATTGATTTCAGGATATTTACAACATACGGCAAGGCCTGCTCCCGGAGGAAAATTGTGTTTTTTTTTGTTTTTCAAACATCCAAAAGGTGATCGTTTTGTCGCGTAAAAATCCCATGATAATTCGTTTGAACACGCAAAAAATGTAATGGGTTCTAATGGCTGCTTTTGACCCAGATAATCTGAAATGTATTGCGTAAAACCGTCAAAAAGCATATCATCATCATCGAGCACAGTGTTGACAATATATTTTGTGTCGTTTTTTATCCAGGGTTTCAACCATGTGAGTTTATGGATAACCAATCCCGGCCTAAAGTCAACGAGATAGCTCTCCTTTTTTGGCGATATGAGTTTTTGCAGCCGGTTTCGATATTTTGAGGGTAATTCCGGATCTACAACCAACACCCATGTAAAATCCTGGTTTTTCTGGTTTAAGATGCTTGGCAAACAAGCAATTTCAAACAAGCCGAACCGATGGTCAAGATTTTTTTTATCGAGTGGATCTTGCCCTTTTTTCCGGTCAAGGTTGTTGCCCCGGTAGCTAAAGCGTGTAATTAAAATATGCTGAATCATGTTATTTCGATGTTTATGAATTGAGACTTATCAAATTTCGCGAAACCCTCTGATTAATCTGCCAACCCTGCGAAATTTAGATTTTTTGTTGCTGATGTTTACATGGTTTTTTTCGAATAAAAACATCCACAAAATCCTGATTAACAATAAGAATGTTTTGCGGTTATTGGTTATTAGCCTGGCTGCCAGGTCAAAATCAATTTCAACTCCTGGTACCGAAGTATGAGGATAAAAATTTTTTCTTTTCCCTAATCCTTCAAAAGCCCTGACAAAACGATCGTTTAACAGGTTATTAACGATCAGGGCATGAGGCTCCTCTGTTGCGATCTGATGAAAATGCTTATGGCCGGTTACTTCACCATTCCAGGCCAGTCCACTTTTCATCGCAACCTGCTTTAGGGTATTTCGAAACTCGGCGACCCCTGAAAATATACTGGAATCAGGGTTTTGAGGTGGGTTATTGGTAAAAAGAAACCCGACAAACCGATGACCCACATCCAAAATCGACATGTCTATTTCGGGATATTTGCTGCAAACGGTTAATCCGGCTGAAACAGTAGGTGTATTTTCTCTTATCCATGGTTTAATAAACCCAAGTGGCGCCTTAGCTTTGCAGATAAAATCCCATTGGTAAACATTCTTACAGGTGACGAAATGGAGTGGCTGAATTGTTTTTGATTCCATCAGGTTTTTAAAATACCCATGCAAATATTTGGTAAATCCCATGTAAATCCCATCGTCAGCATCCAAAAGTGTGTTTATCAAATAATCGGTTTCGGCATGAATGTAGGGTTTCAACCAATCCAAACTGTTTATTTGCTTTTCCTGGATAAAATTATGCAAAAACACATTTTGCATTCCGGCAGTTACAGTCAGAAACTTCCGCCGATAAACTTCGGGCAACTCCGGGTCAATCACAATAACCCACGTAAAATTCTTATTTTCCTGAGCTTTAAGACTTGGCAGCGTTAACATTTCAAAAAACTGAAAACGTTTTTTTAAAATCCGGGGATTTAACGGATCGGGCATTTTTTCGGGCTGATAATCAATACGCCGGTAACTGAAAGGTGTAATAATGATGTGCTGAAGCATTATCCTGAAATATCAAAAAAGACTTATTTATTTGCTGCTATCCCGATTCGTTGGCCACATCCCGAAAAATGTGTTATTCAAATCTGAAAGCAATATTAATCAATTGTGATTAATTGGCTTATTTTTGATTTTTAAACACCAACATTTGTTCAGGATGATTGTCACTGATTTTCCTTTCGCTATTTTGGTATTTGATTTTACAGAAGGGAAAACATCTTAGGTAAATTTTATTTAGTATCAACAGAATGAATATTTTACAAACAACGAAAATTATTAAAACATACTTTTCGGGAATAATGTACCTTTTCAAATGCTGTAGAACCAAAAAAAAATTCCGCCAGTTTTTACAGGGAAGGACAATCTATTTTACCGTTCAGCCGGCCAAAGCTGGTTTTACCGATCAGCTCATTCGCTTCACTGCAATTTATAAACTTGGGAAATTCTTTGGATTCAGGTATTATCATGTTCCATTTCGGCCTAAGCCGATCATCATCGATCCTGAGCAGGATTTTATCAGCTCAGAAAATGGCGCCAATTCCGACATCTATGATTTTATTGGCATGAATGCCTGGTTTAACCCGATGAATCAGGACCTAATGGTTGATGCTTCTGAAACCATCACGATATCATTAAACAAAGCAGAATTTGAAAAACATAAAGTTTATTCCTTCAACCGTTTCATTTGCTTTTTCAAGATGACTTTATTTCAGGAATTCGGAAAATCCTTGAATACGACATTTTTAATTAATTTCAAAATTACAGGCGAAATACCTGTGTTTAGGTGGATAAACGACAATATTTCGAATGAAATCCTCGATTTTGATTTCAGGCAGATTTATTTAAAATACCATGAACCAAGTCCACGCCGGTCAAAATTTGAAAAAGATAAAATCAAGATGTTGCTCCACATCAGACAAGGCGATACAGCAGTCATAAAAACGCCCTGGAATTCTTTTATCCAGGTATGGAGCAGAAAACCAAACTCCTTTACCGAGTTTAGGCAAATTCAACAAATTGATGATGTTTCGATTGTTACAGTGGAGGATTTTTATTCGTTCTATAAAAATGTATCACAATTTTTAGGGGCAAAACGTTTGACCACACTTTTATTTTCGGATGGATTCGCACGTTCATTTTTTAAACTTTTGGCTAAAACCGGAAAGCTAAATTTGTCGGAACAACAGATTGAACAACTGCATAAACAGGCGCTGATTTACAATCATGAGGCTTTTAAAGTATTTGAGTATTTGGCGGAACTAAGCATGTTTGTTGGAGAAGAATCCGAAAAACTTTTCGATCTGGTTCATTCATTTTTGCTTTCGGATATTGTCATTTTTGGAACACAACAACGGATGATTCCAAAACTCTATTCATTGTACTTCCGGAACGCTGATGGCCCGCTTTGCATAATACTTTACAGGCAGAGATTGGTGAGTTATGATTATCTGAGCATTCCACAGGCAGCGAAAAACTTCGTATTCGTCAATCTTGATAATTATGAGATTTCCAAAGTTTGCGACAGAATAACTGGTTTTTTAAGAATGAGAAAGAAATACATGGTTTAATTAAATAAGTATCTGTAAGTTATGACAAGAAAATCATTAAAAAAATATCGTGAAATTTTTAAAGGTTGTCTTGATTACCTTTTAAATAGGAATGATAAAAATACTTACGGCGGTCCATTTAATAACCAGCTGATCAGGCAGGAAATTTTTGGAGAACTTTTCAGAAACTTTCAGTTTGAAGAAATTATAGAAACCGGAACCTATTTTGGGAACACCACAGAATATTTGCACAAAACTTACGGGGTCATCGTGCGAACCATCGAAAAAAACCCCAGAAGATATGGCTTTGCAAAGGCTCGCCTACGTAAATATCCGAACATAAAAACTTACCCTGGCTCAAGTGATGTTACACTTAAATGGCTTTGCGAAAAACCCGACATACAACAAAAGCGGGTGTTTTTCTACCTCGATGCTCACCGTGACGGGAGAATTCCTTTGTTGAATGAACTTGAAACCATTTTTGCAAACATAAGTCAGGCGGTTGTAATGATTGATGATTTCAAGGTTCCCGATTTCCCGGGATACGGTTTTGATACCTACCCTTCAGGCGAAAGCCTTGATCTGGAATATTTAAGCCCACTCAGGCACCTGGGTTTGAAATGTTTTTTTCCGGTTGCAGACCCAAAAGACGAAACCGGTAAAAGGAGGGGTAGCGTGGTTTTGACAACCAACGAACATTTTTCCAGAAAACTTCAAGCTTTTTTAACACTAAAACCCTACTCAAATCCATGTCTTTAGCTGTTAAATTCAAATTTCTGCAATATTCTGCTTCAAGTATTCAATCTCAACACACCCGGGATAATAATCCCGATAATAATTCAGAGAAGACCAATGATTAGATTTTTCAAAACTTTGTTTCACAATGTTAATGGTACAGGCAATGCTAACAAGGCAATCCCATTAAAATATTTCCAGAAATTCCCGAATGTTGGTGATGTTTTTTCGCTGGTGGTTGCAAAGCATTATTTTTCGAAGAATATTATTCCTTTGAAAGACAGACCAGTGAACGAAACCAACCTTGTTTTATTAGGAAGCATCCTGCACTGGGCCGATAGCCAGTCAGTTGTTTGCGGAACTGGTTTTATGTTTCGGGATTCAAAACCTGCTGCACCTCCAAAAACCATTGTTTGTGTACGCGGCCCGTTAACGGCCGAACTCCTCATTAAACAAGGCATTACTCCACCAAACCGGTTTGCCGATCCTGGCGTTCTGGCGCCTTTGTTATTTAAAAGGAAGTTTGATGAAAAACACAAAATTGGCATAATACCGCATTACGCAGATGCACATTCGCCCTGGATTGGCCAGTGTAAAAAACAGGGAATCAAAGTTATCGACGTCTTCTCACCATTAAAAAAATTCTTTGCTGATCTTCAAAAATGCGAGGTCATTCTTTCGTCATCGCTTCATGGTTTAATTTTCGCACACGCCTATGGCAAACCAGCTGTCTGGATTGAACTATCAGATAAGGTTGCTGGAAATGGTTTTAAATTTTTCGATTATTATCAAAGTGTTGGTGTAAAACCTGAAAAGGTTGTCAGAGTGAATGTTACAGATTCAACCCGGCCCGAGGAGGTTGCAAAAATGGCTTCCTTTGCCAATCATTCGGTTTTAAGGGAAACCATGGAAGAATCCATTTTTGAAACCCGTAAAATCCTATTTCCCTGAGCCAAAAAAAAGCTGGTTTTCGCAAACCAGCCTTCTCTAAAACATTTTCTTTCAAATTCTTTTTCAAATAATTACATCAACAACGCCCTTCACAGCTTTCGATAAAACATCGATAGCCGCATTGGCTGCTTTTTGGGCAATGGCTTTCGAGATTACCGCAGCGGCATTCAGTTCTGCTTCCGCAATCAGTTTTTCGTCGTTCAGGCGCGACTCAAATTTCTCCTGCGACAGTTCACCAGAAATACGCAGTTCTGCAATCAATTGAAGGCGGTCTTTGCGGCGTTTCAGAAATTCGGTGGCAACGGTTTTTACCTCATCCCAATGGTCGCTTACCACTCCTTTTATTGCGGCAAGCATATCGTTGATTGTCTGTTCAATGTCAAATTTCATCAATTACTCCTTTCTTATTTTGGTGGTTCACTCACAATTTCTTTACCTTTTTCGGCTACCTGCATGGCATAAAACAGATCGCCAAAGGTCTGCCGGTTGAGTTTTATCAAACCATCGCTCAAACTGTTATCTGTTTTGTGTTCGTTTTTGTACTTTTTCCAAAGTTCAAGGGTAATTTCACAAATCCTTGTCGAATTTTCGTTCAACGGCTTGATTTTGTTTTTGTTAAGAAGTGAATTGAGTTCCACTTCCACATCGATGTATCCCTGAATAAATTTTTCAAACGCCCTGCCATCGTTTTGATTACTTGTGGTTTCGAGCATTTCGAGATAGAACCGGTCAACCAGTTTTGCACTCTCGTCGATTTGTGCAGAAAGTTCAGCATCGTATTCAGGAACAAAAGTTACCTTGCACGATGCAAACAGCATTGATGCGACCAGAACAACACTAAAAAAGTTAAACCATTTACGGGAGAAAATCATCATTGTTTTCATAAGCAACATATTTACTGCGAGTTAGAAAATTTTCCCGAAGGTACAACAATTTTCTTACAAAAACATTGGGCTATCGAACAATTAAAACCTGATTCCCAACTGTTCGTAAAAACGTGCGGGATATTCACTGTTGATCAGGAAGGTGAAAACGATGCCATAAACTGCACCCCAGAAGTGTGCATGATGCCCAATGTTATCCGTTCCCCGGTTTCCCATATATGCCGAGTAAACCAGGTACAAAATTCCAAAAATCCATGACGGAATTGGTATTGGGATAAAAATGAAAGCAATTTTACCGGCAGGATAAAGTATTATGCTCGAAAAAACCACTGCCGACACAGCACCCGACGCACCCACGGCGTTGTAATAAATATTTTCTCGAAATTTGGCGTAGTCGTAAAGTGTTGAAAATAAAATTCCTCCAACATAAAGCAAAACAAAATAGAGGTAAGCCCGATTTCCAAAATCGAATTGGAAAAATTGCATCACCACCGAACTGAATGACCACAAAACGAACATATTTATCAGCAAGTGAGGCCAATCGGCATGTACAAGCCCATAAGAGAAAAACCTGTACCATTCCTTGTCGTGTTTTATGTACCATGCGTTGAATTTCAGCCTGTCGAAAAGCTGAGCATTGCTGAATGCCATGAACGAAACGACACCGGTGATAATAATGATGGCAAGTATCATCAGAAGTTATTGTTTTTATGAGTTTTAAGCGTCCGTATCCGGACTTTCCTTAAACCTGCAACCGGAGATTGAGAGGTTTATTGTGCTTTTGTATAATCGATTTCCGAACCCATTGTGCTGTGGGGTATCAGGTAAACCAAAAGGAGCAGAAGTGCAGCCGCAATCACCCAACCGCGTTTGTTTGGGTTCTTCCTCACCTGAAGCCAGGCTACCACCCAAAGAACAAATGCTGCAAGGGTTTTGTTATCGGTAAGATCATGTCCGAATGGCCATCCGGTCCAATAGGCATCAAAAGCGTATTTTTGAACAATCGGGCCAAGAATCATCCCTCCTACCCCCATTAAAATGACGGTCCACAACGAATATTTCACCAGGTTTTTCCCTTTTATCAGTGCTTCAATGCCAGTCCTCATCGAAAACATCATTGCCATAAAAATCACAATTACATGCACTATCAACACCGGGGTGGGAACAACGCCTTTGTATCGCAACACAAGTGGCTTTTCTTCCAATTTTATCATTTGGTCGTCCTTGCCCAGATAAATTTCATACTGCGCTTTGCCGGCAGCAGCCTGGTTTGGCAAAGTGGCAACCAGGTTGTTTCCGCTTCGAAGCATGGGTTTTTCAGTCCATTCGTCATGGCTTTTAAAGCGTTTGAATTTGTATTTACCTTCTATTTCGGGATTATTGACAACGATGACGATTTGAGCATCGGTTGAACCTTCCCATGTGCGGATAAGCTTGTACTTAATTTTTTCGCCCAGCACCTCCACCGTGCCCCTGACGGGATAGGTAGGACCGGTTGTTCGTTGATAAACGGCTGCTGCAGCCATCAGGATGAATGATAAAATCCAGAATAATACTGATTTGGTTTGGTATTTCATAATTGTCATTTAAAAAATTAGTGCAAAAATATTTGTATTTCGGTAATTAACCACCACAATATGTGAAATGAGGTTAATGATTGTTGAAAAGGTCGTACGCAGCCTGATGGATTTTTACACGTAAACGCATGTCAACGAGTTTGCTGTTGGCAGCATCAGGATAAACCCGGTTGGAGAGAAAAACATACACAAGACCATTTTCAGGGTCGGCCCAGGCGTAGGTACCCGTAAATCCTGAGTGGCCAAAACTGCTTTGTGAAGCGCTTTTGCAGGTTGGCGCCTTGGCATCATAAACCGGTTGCGGCCTGTCGAAACCCAAACCCCGCCTGTTGTTGGATTGGTTGAATTGTTTTTGTGTAAATTCACGGATGGTTTCGGGTAAAAGGTACTGCTTACCGTCGTAAAAACCCTTCTGTAAAAACATCTGCATCATTACAGCCACATCCCAGCTATCTCCAAACAAACCTGCATGTCCGGCAACACCGCCGAGCATGGCAGCACCCGGATCATGAACGTCGCCATGAATGATACATTTTCTGAAAACCGTGTCATTTTCGGTAGGAACAATTTTGTGTAAAGGGAACCGAATCCAGGGTTTGTAACCCAATGTGTTTAAGCCCATGGGTGTGTAAAACTGACCTTCGACCCAAGCATCCAATTTTTCCGAAGTAATTCGTTTGATGGCATCTCCTAACAGAATAAATCCCAGGTCGCTGTACTTGTATTCCTTTTTTTTGATCAGTTCTGATGAAACGATGGTATCGAAAATTGTATCACGATAAAAGTCAGCGATAAACAAATTTCCTGTTACGCGTGTCGAAAAACCTTGTTTTTGAGTTGGTGAATAAATTACGGGATCGGGTTTGAAGTCTGTGATGGTTTTTTTGTAGTAGGGAATCCATGCCTGCAACTGCGCCTGGTGAGCCATCATATCGCGGATGCCTGTTGATTCCTTGTTCGAGTTTTTCAGGTAAGGCAAATATGTTGAAAGCGGCAGGTTTATGTCCATTTTTTTTTCATCGCTCAATAGCATCACCGCAGGAGTAGTAGCCAGTATTTTGGTCAGGGAAGCCAGATCGTAAAGGTCGGTATTCGTGACGGGCGTGTTGTTGTCGTAGGTATGATAGCCAAACGATTTGTGATAAAAAACCTTGCCGTCTTTCGCAAGTAATATCTGGCAACCCGGGTAAGCCTTTTGAATAATTCCTGACTGTGCGAGCGAGTCTATTTTTTTCAGCTTTTCGGGATCAATGCCTAATTCTTCAGGAGAAACCGCCTTTAATTTTCCCGGAATCGTTGTTTCAATACCCATTCCCTCGGTAAACGTTGCGCTGGTCGTAACTGGCAATTTTCCTTTTGAAATCATGAGACCAGCTATGATTTCGGCTGACACTTTTTCAGAAAATTCATTTTCTTCATACGACACCACAATCGCCTCGATTTCATTTGCCATGTCGAAATTTGCCAACGCATAAGGGCTTCCGAACAAATCCACAACAAGCCTGGCTTTGCCAGAGGCTAATTTTTTCAACATTGCAAGGGCATTTGCCGAAAGGCCAAATTTTTTGGAAGGCGAGCTACTCATGCTGTGAAACGAAACTATGACCACTTCGTAACCCGACAATTTTTTAACCATTTCAAGCACCTCATTATCGGTCGGTTGTGCGTTGATATGGTGCAAATTTTTACATCCCAGGCCGGACAATGTTTTCTGAAAATACCCATTTTTGCTGGTTCCCACTGTGAGCAAGGCAACTTTTTTTGAAGACAAATTACTGATTGGTAATAAATGATTGTCGTTTTTTACAACCGTTACTGCTTCCGAAAAAATTTCACGCACTGTTGAATTGTACAATGGTTTGTTGATATCGTTGGTGATGTTGGCGATTTCAATTTTCGACCAATGATTCAATCCCGACTGGTATTTTAGGGTAAGAATCTTGCGTACCCGCGTTTCAATTTCAATTTCAGAAATACGTCCGTCGGCAACGGCAGTTTTTATGTTGCTGATGGCTTTTGGAATGTTGAGCGGTAACAGCAAAATGTCGTTACCGGCTAACAAAGCCATGAGTTCGATTTCGCCCGAAGCGTGATAATTTGTAACACCCTTCATGTCTAAGGCATCGGTAACAGCAAGCCCCTGGTAATTGAGCTGCTGCTTCATGATTCCCGCAACTGCTTTATCGGAGAGAGAAGTGGCAAACGATTCGCGGTTGTCGATGGCCGGAATGAACAAATGCGCAACCATGATGCCACCAACACCCGCATTTATCACTTTCCTGAAAGGTTCGAGGTCAATAGTCTGGATTTGGTCTATTGTGTGGTTGAGTACTGGCAATGTATAATGCGAATCGTTGTCGGTATCACCATGTCCGGGGAAATGCTTGGCGGTAGCAAATACACCGGTACTCTGCATACCCTCAACGAAAGCCACCCCTTTCCGGCTTACGTTTTCTGGATTTTCGCCAAAGGAGCGGTAACCAATCACAGGATTTTTTGGGTTACTGTTGATGTCCACAACCGGGGCAAAATTCATTTGTACACCAATTCTTTTGCATTGCTCACCGATTTGAACACCCATTTTATAAACCAGGTCATCGTTTTGCATGGCGCCCAGCGTCATGAGTCTGGGAAACGAAAATGCGCTGTCTAACCGCATTCCAAGCCCCCATTCAGCATCAATGGTAATCAGCAGCGGGGTTTTGGCAATGCTTTGCCACTGGTTGGTGAGTTGGGCCTGCTTGGCCGGGCTTCCCTGGAAAAAGGTCAGCCCTCCGATGTTGTATTTTTTAATGATCTGGCTGATGCTGTCATAAAAGCGCTGGTTTTTGTTCGAGAAAGTTCGAATGACAAAAAACTGGGCAATTTTTTCGTCAAACGTCAGCGAGTTGAAAACAGAATCGACCCATTGCTGCTGGTTTTGGCTTTTTTCGTGCAAAAACAGCGGTTCTGTTTCCTGATGCTGGGCTGAGATGTTGAAAACCAGGAAAAATGCAAAAAAGGTGCAAATGAATTGATAAAATTTCATGTTGGGATGATGGGTGAAATTAATGATAACAAATTGAATTACATTCCTTTCAATTGATAAAATTAAAAAGAAAAACGAAGTTGGATAAGTAAAACAACTGAAGGGTTTTAAATGCTTTTAAAGAAAATTTTATCGATTTTCTTTTTTGAAATTCGACAAAATTGACGCTACCTCGTAGGCAATGCGGCGGTTATAGTCGAAGGCAATATTTTGATAATTAACCAGATCGACGATGGTTCCAATCAAGCACAAACCGCCTGTAAAAAAGTACAGCAGCCCCAGTCCGATCTGGTCGGTAATAAAACGCTGAACACCTGCCACACCAACAAACCCCAGCAGGGTGGTGAGCAATATCATGTTTGGATCGCGGCGGCGTGACCTGTATATGGAAGAAAAATCACGCGCTTGTTCGTCGTTAAATTCCTTAAACAAATCGTTGAGGAAATACAACTCATTCCCTGTCACCTCGGGGAGAAATCTTAATACCTGGTTCATAATCCGTAATGTTTTTGATGATTAAACTTAATTGAATATTTAATTAATGAAACAATCCGGTGCAGAATGACGCCGATGGCGAAAATTCCCAAGGGGTGCCACTCAATCGAACCGGTGAGGTTTCCATGTAATGCGCACGAAACAGAACGCCCAAGGCCGCATCCCGGACAATATCCAAATCCAAGATTGCTAAGCGGGCAAAGGGTGTAGTGATGGCCCTCCGGCGATGTAAAAGCAAGTGCAACAAGTGCTCCGGTCCAAAAAAACAACTCTGTCCGTGAGTAAATAAATCGTGCAATACTTTTAAAATTCTGTAAAGTGGCCATTAGCAGCTGTAAAAAGTGTTAACAAAAATAGGAAAAACAGAACCTGAATTCAATAGGTGTAAGAATTTATGAAGTTTGGCTTATTCAATCACATTTACCTCCCGTTCGAGCCTGACTCCAAAATTATCAAACACTGATTTTTCGATTTCGTTGGCCAGTGAAAGGATTTCTTCACCGGAAGCATTGCCATGATTGACCAGCACCAACGCCTGAGTATCGCAAACACCGGCATCTCCGCGTCGGTAACCACGCCAGCCAAGGGCATCGATCATCCAGCCGGCAGCCAGTTTGTAATGATCCTTTCCGGATGTAAAAGCTATCAAACCAGGGTATTTTTCTTTCAATTCGTTGTACTGCTGAACTGTTACCGTTGGATTTTTATAAAAACTTCCGGCATTGCCCAACTGCGATGGATCAGGAAGCTTTCTGTTTCTAATGGCAATCACTGCATCACTCACGTTTTCGATGTCAGGATTGTCGATACCCCATGATTTCAACTCCAACTCAAGTGCTCCGTATTTGGTGATAATTTCGGGCGTTTTATCGAGCCGATAGGTTACCGACAATATGATAAACCGTTGACTAAGTTCCTTTTTAAAAACGCTGTTGCGATAACCAAACCGACATTCGCCACGCGTAAACTTGCGTACTACGCCATCGTAAATATTTATTGCTTCGAGGCTATGATAATGGTTGGATTGTTCGACACCATAAGCGCCGATATTTTGCACAGGAGCCGCCCCCACACAGCCCGGAATGAGCGACAGGTTTTCGATGCCTCCCAGTTTATTGGCAACGGCGTATTTTACCAGGTCATTCCACACTTCGCCTGCTTTGGCTTTTACATAAACATTCTTTCTGGTTTCAGCCATGCGCTCAATGCCTTTGGTGCTGATTTTAAAAACCCAGCCATCAAAATCTTTGGTAAACAGAATGTTGCTTCCTCCTGACAAAATCAGTACCGGCATTCCTCTGACATCCGTTTCTTTAAGGAAACCAATAATATCGTCATCAGTTGTAAACTCAACAAAATACCTTGTCTTTACATCCACACCAAACGTGTTGAGTTGTTTCAACGAAAAATTTTCAAAAACTTCAACCATTTCTTTAATTGATTATTTCTTCATTGCCCTGGCTTTTAAATCATCGGGCATTTTTTCGATGGCATAACGCAAGGCCGTCCGGGGCATTATGGCTTTTTTTCTCATCACAAAATCAAAAACAACTTGCTGATGAGCATCACCTGCCGCCTTCAGCATCCATCCGTACCCTTTCTGCACCAGATCATCGGCGTCCAAAAGTAACAATTCTGCAATTTCCAGCACATCCACAAGGAATTTCCCCTTTCTTGCCGGGATAATCAGCGTGACAGCCGCCGCCCTTCGCACCCAACGGTTCTTTGAGCTGGTAAAGGCTTTTAATTCAGCCAGAAATTCGGGATACATGGTGACAAACTCACCCAAAGTGTGATTGCAGAGTGTGTCGCAGGATGCCCAGTTGCTGACATAATCCTCGATCCATTTTTTAAAAATCAAAAAATCATCGGGTTCAAACTGTTTCCGAAGTTGATACGACCAGTTGCAGGCAACAAACGATTCTTCCATAAACCCTGATTTCCAAAGCTCTTCGCACAAAGCGAATATTTCAGCTTTCGGCTTTTGTTTAATGGTTTTGAAGTACTTATTGGCAATTGCAGTTACAGTTGCCGTTTTGACGCCGTAGGTACTAATTTTCTCTTTGAAAAAATGCTGACCCGACAAACGGGTTTTCTCATCGCTGTTAGCCTGAATTTCATCACGAAGAGATTGGAGGATTGGGTTCATCAGTTCTTTATGATAATTATTTTATTGGTATTAAAGCATTTAATCCGGTTAACAACCTTAGGTCATTTTTTTTGGGTCTTCACTTTCTGACCACAATAGGGGCAAACAACCCACAAATTTTCGAGTTGACTGTAGCATTTGTGGCAGGTCTTGATTTTTTCGACCATCGATTTCAGCGGATTACTTGTTTTTACGGTAAAGGTTTCGGGAATTTCTTTGAGAAAAGCTGATTCATTTCCCCTTTCGGTAATCAGGAAAAGTTTCTCCTTTGCCCTTGTGATGGCTACATAAAAGAGCCGACGTTCTTCCTCAAGGAGCAAATCGTGGTTTGCTCGTTTTATCACCTGAAAAATTCTGTCTTCCAGCCATATATCCGGAAATCCACCGTTTCCTTCAGTTAACCCGATAATGAAAACAATTTTTGCTTCAAGCCCTTTGGCAGCATGAATTGTACGAGCATGGACCCTTAACCCTTCGTCTCTGAACCTAAAATAGTACGGTGCGAACATTTTGCTTCGCCTGTAAAGGAACAAAATATCATTGGCGGAAATCCCTTCATTTAGAAACTCCCTGATCCGGTCGCTGCAGAATTGAATGTTCTCGTCAAGGCTGCTGCCGGCAAATACAACAATTTTATGTTCTGATTTCCGGGCGGCAAAAATGTCTTTTTCAACCTTGTACTTGTTGTGACTGATTACTTCGTTACTTGCCCCAACAATGTTTTGGGTGCTCCGGTAGTTCAGGTTCAGTTTAACAATGCTTGAATTGTGGAATAACTTTTCAAAATCAATAATATAGCTCACATTCGATCCACGAAATCCGTAAATACTTTGCCAGTCGTCGCCAACACAAAAAAGCTGAGTATGGTCGGTCAGGAGCAGTTTGATTAATTCGACCTGCAGGTTGTTTACATCCTGAAATTCATCGACCAGAATGTATTGAAACTTGCCTTGATATTTGTTTGATATGTCGGGATGGTTGCGAAACAGCGAAGTGGTTCTGGAAATCAAATCGTTGAAATCGAGATAGGATTTATCGACACAATAGGCTACATATTTTTTTATGACCGGAATTGCGAGTTCATAAAAGTTGCGCACCCTTTCGTGTTGATCTTCGAGCGCATTTTTAAGTACCTGGTCAATATCAATGTTTTCAACCTTTATCATATCGGTTACCCGCATAATCAGCGCAACAACATCTTTCACATAATCATGATAACCGTTAAATTCTTCTTTGAAAGTAAGCGAAATGGTTTTATGATAATTTGCCGGCAAGCGGTTTTTAATGATTTTATCCAGCGAATGGTTGAACAAAGCCGAATCTTTTGTCATACTTTCAAAAGTCTTTACCAGCAATACATTCCCTTTTTCAAACTGCTCTTCCTTGTCTCTGCCTGAGTAGCTTTTATCGCTCACATGTTCGAGATAAAGGTTGGCCTCCGGAATGTAAAAATCAGGATGAAAATAAAAATCCCTGATGTTTAACAAGGGTTCGTACTCATATTTTATGCTGTGCCTGTAAAGCCAGTCGGCGATAAACTGCTCCGATTTCGACCTTACTTTTGTACCATCGAGCGTGGTGTAATATTTTCCGTCTTTTGGCAGGTAGCCGGATGCAGTTTTATCGATATGGATTTTGTCGATGATGTAGTCGAGAATGTAGCGTTTGAGCCGGAGCAAAAAATCGATATCGTCGCACTGCTCAATCAAAAGTTTGTGAACAACCTCAAAAACAGTTTCCGGTGCAACATTTTTTGAAAGCGCATCTTCCTCATCTCTTTTTTCGTCGCCAATGATTCTGAATTTGTTATCGAATTCATTTACACCATAGTTGCGTAGCACGCCGTAGCAAAAACCATGAAATGTTTTAATGGTGAGGCCATCAATCCATTTAAATTTCTTTTGATAAAAATACCGTTCCTTTTCCTTTTCAGCCTTGTTGAGGCCTTTGTTGAACAGTTGTTTTTCGTACTGCCCGGTGAGGTCAGCCGAAATAATCAGTCTGTCAACCATTTCGATGGTGGCATTACGGGTGAAGGTAATTGCGAGAATGTTGAATGGGCTGACACCTTTTTCTTCGATCAGGTAGATGAGCTTTTGAAGGAGGGTTTTCGTTTTTCCTGAACCGGCTCCAGCCAGAACCAACATACGTTTATGATCGCTCATAACGGCTTCACGTTGTTGTTCGTTGAGCGAACTCAGGTCGGTTTTTCGCGGCGATGCAGGCATGTTGTCAATCAGTAAAATATCACACTAAATCCATCTTCATCAGGTGCAAAGATAGTTTTTAAAAATTTTATGAAGATTCAGCAATCACCATCTTCGCTGTTTCCAACAAAATCCTGATTAAGAATTAAGGATGAAAAATTGAAAACCTGGCTCACCACGTTTATAATAACGTATTGTTCTACAGTATTTTGCCTTACATTAAAGCACATTTTGCACAAATGAGGAATCGGGAAATTTGGGAGCAACCCAAATTTTAACAAAGTAAGGCAAAAGCTGCAATAAGAACAACAAGTGCTATTTCACCAAATTGGCAAATCCCATAAATGCCATCGAAAGGATGCCGGCAACAACAAGGGCAATTGGCATGCCTCGCATGCCTTTTGGAACATCCATCATTTCGAGGTGTTCTCTGATTCCCGCAAAAATGATTAAGGCCAAAGCAAATCCCAGCGAATTTCCAATAGCATAAAATGTACCCTGGAGCAAGTTATAGTCTTTTTGTATAGTAAGCAATGCAACTCCCAACACCGCACAATTGGTGGTAATTAAGGGTAAGAACACGCCCAATGACTGATATAACGGAGGGCTTACCTTTTTCAGAATAATTTCGACAGCCTGAACCAGGGCAGCTATTACGAGAATAAACGAAATGGTTTGTAAAAACGAAAGTCCAAATTTGTTGAGTATGTAGTGCTGAATCATCCAGGTTACTATGGTCGAAATGGTCAATACAAACAACACAGCGGCTGCCATGCCCAGCGCAGTGTTCACTTTATTGGAAACCCCTAAAAAAGGGCAAATTCCTAAAAAATTTGCCAGTACGATGTTGCTTACGAAAACAGTTGAAATAATAATGATGATGTATTCCATGACAATTTCTTTTTAATTTAACCAAACTATGATTTTGCCTTCATATTCAGGTGATTAATCAGGGCGATTAAAAAACCTAAAGTAATAAATGCACCAGGTGGGAGAATCATCATCAGCACCCCATCCGATTGGATGAATTTGATGCCAAAGACAGAATAATTTCCAAGTATTTCGCGAACCGAACCCAACAATGTGAGTGCAAAAGCAAAACCAAGACCCATACCCAAACCGTCGAAAATGGATGATACCATGTTGTTTTTTGATGCGAATGCTTCGGCACGCCCCAAAACAACGCAGTTGACCACGATTAAAGGGATAAAAACACCCAGAGCGCTGTGCAGCCCGGGAGCAAAACCTGCCATTACCAGGTCAACAATGGTGACAAATGAGGCAATAACAACAATAAAAGTTGGAATTCGTACCTTGTCGGGAATGACTGATTTGATAAGTGAAATGACTATGTTCGACATGGTTAGCACAAACGTTGTCGCAAGCCCCATTCCAAGTCCGTTTATTGCCGACGAAGTAACAGCAAGGGTTGGACACATGCCCAGGAGCATTGCAAAAACGGGATTTTCCCTAATAAAACCCTTGGTAAAATTGGTCCATTGATTCATTACTCAACCCTCCCGGTATTTATGGCTTGTTTTTCTATTTTGTCAATCGATTTATAAGCTCTGTTGACCGCATCACAAAACGCTCTGGAACTAATTGTTGCAGCCGTGATAGCATCAACCTGACCTCCATCCTTTTTCACAGAAATTTTAAATTCAGCAGGATTCTTGCCGACCACCTGATGAATAAGTTGCATCGAATCAACCATTTTTGTTCCAAGTCCCGGCGTTTCCTTTTGATCAATTACTTTCACATTGGTTATTATGCCCTGAGGTGTAAAACCTACCATCATTTTTACATATCCACTGTAACCAATATAGGTATAGGTTGTAACAGCAAATCCTAATTCAGTTGTATCCCGGTATCCTTTAAAAAATATTAATGAATCAGGACCGGTTTCGGGCATTACAGATGTTCTTGCCAGTTGAGTAAATCCTGGCATAACCTGCTCAATCGCTTTCTGTTGCTTCAAGCGTTGAACCTCGGCAATGGGTTCTTTTGTAATGTTGTAAACAGCCGCAGCTGCCAGCGACGACAACGCAGTTACAACAAACAAGGTGAGAACCATATTGGTGAATGTTGATTCCTTTTTTGCCATTTCAATCAATTATTTTGTTTTGAATCACAATTTTTGATGTCATATTTTCAACCTTTCTGGTTTTTGAGCTCACCAAACCTTTTTGGTTTGAAACCCCTGTTGATGAGTGGTGTAAAAGCATTCATGATAAGTATGGCAAACGAAACCCCTTCGGGGTAGGCGCCCCAAAGGCGAATCAGCACCGTCAGCACGCCACATCCAACGCCGTAAAGCATCATTCCGTTGGGCGACATGGGTGACGAGACCATATCGGTGGCCATATAAATAGCACCCAGCAGCAACCCGCCAGCCAGAATATGAAACACAGGATTGATATAAATATCGGGGTTGATAAGCCACATCAGCCCGGTAAACAGGAAGACTGTAAGCATGTAAGTCACGGGAATGTGCCAGGTGATAATTTTTTTCATCAAAAGGTAAATACCACCAATGATAAGTGCGAAAGCCGAAACTTCGCCGAGTGAGCCGCCCTGGTTGCCCAAAAAATCCCGCATCAGATCGGGCATTTTCATTACCAGCTCGTTCACTGTTTGCCCGGTTCCCAAACCTTCCTTGAGTATTCCGAGCGAGGTTGGTCCGGTGATGGCATCGGCAAAAAAACCTCCCTGCATCAAGGGCTGAGGAACCGGCCACGAGGTCATATCAACCGGAAACGAAATCAACAGAAATACACGACCTACCAGGGCCGGGTTGAAAACATTTTTACCCAAACCTCCAAAAGCCATTTTTGCAACAGCTATTGAAACAAAGCTTCCAACAATCATTTCCCATACAGGAAGGTTTGACGGAACATTAAAAGCAAGTAAAAGCCCCGTTAGTGCCGCAGAACCATCCTTAATGGTGGGCTCCTGTTTTAGAAGGAATTTCTGGATTAGGTATTCGATGGCAACACATGAGGCCACAGCTACCAATGTTATTTTTAAAGCCGGGAACCCGAAATACCAGATCGAAACAAACAGCGCCGGTACCAGCGCTATAACAACACCCCACATGATTTTTTCCACGGAATCGTTATCGTGGACGTGGGGCGAACCGGACATAGTTAGTAAAGCCATAATCTATTTTTTCCCTCTGCTTCTGATAATTTGACCAACTTTATTTTTACCAAGCCTGATGTAATCAAGCAAGGGTCTGCCCGATGGGCAGGTATAATGGCACGAACCACACTCGATGCAGTCCATAACCCTTTCTGATTCGGCACGTTCCCACATTTCATTTTTGGCTACCTGCGCCAGCAGATAAGGTTCAAGTCCCATCGGGCAAACCGAAACACACCTTGCACAGCGGATGCAAGGTTTAATTACGACCCGCCTGGATTCCTCAACCGGCATCAGCAAAATTCCTGATGAGCCTTTGACAATGGGTGCTTCCAGCGACATAAGGGCTTTTCCCATCATGGGGCCACCCCCAACTACTTTTCCAAGGTTTTCGGGAATGCCGCCGGCTTTTTCGATGAGTTCGCTTACAGGGGCGCCTATTCTTACCATGAAATTTGATGGCTTTGCCGCAGCCATCCCGGTTACGGTAACAACCCTTTCGATGAGCGGTTTGTTTTTCTGGACAGCTTCGTAAACAGCAAAAGCTGTCCCGACGTTATCCACCACGCACCCGGTTTCGATGGGCAGTTTTCCTGATGGAACTTCGCGACCCGTTAATGCCTTAATCAATTGTTTTTCTCCACCCTGTGGATATTTCACTTTTAACGGGTGGACAGTAATTCCCTTGAAACTTTTGGCAATATGGCTCAGCTTTTCGATGGCGTCGGGTTTGTTGTTTTCGATACCCACCATCGCCTTCGAAACCCCCAACGCTTTCATCAGAATTGTAGTACCAATCAGGATTTCTTCAGGTTTTTCGACCATCAACCGATGATCTGAAGTGAGGTATGGTTCACATTCGACACCATTGATGATTAAAAATTCAGCCTTTTTTCCATCGGGAATCATCATCTTAACATGTGTCGGGAATGTAGCGCCACCTAATCCTACAACGCCCATATCGCTGATGCGCTGGATGATTTGTTCTTTTGTAAGGGTAATATCCCGGATAATTTCATCGGAATTATCAACACCATCAACCCAGGTATCTTCCTCAGCATCAATAATTATGGCTGGTTTCCGGTATCCCGACTGATCGATAAAATCATCAACCTTAAAAACCTTTCCGGTAACAGGCGAATGAACATTTGCTGAAATGAAACCAGCGCTTTTGGCAATCAGTTGTCCTGTTTTTACATCATCGCCTTTCTTGACAAGGGCAACTGATGGTGCACCAAGGTGCTGGGTTACCATAATATAAACCCTTTTTGGGACTGGTAACGATTGGATGGCTGCATCAGCCGAAATTTTGTTTTCGGGTGGATGTACACCCCCTGACTTAAATGTTTTCAACATATTTTTCTCCCTGACAGTTGAAATGGTATTGGAAATTATTTTTCATTTATGCTGTTACTTCTGTCGGCGTATTTTGCCCGGTTGTTTCTTCAGGTGCTGTTGTTTTAACCTTCCGGGGCGGAAAATTCAACTCATGAATTGCGCCTGTAGGGCATTCTTCGACGCATTTGCGGCATAATTTGCACTTTTCAAAATCTATGTAGGCCAGGTTGTTTTTCATGGTGATGGCATCGTAGGCACATGCTTTCACACACTTTCCGCATCCGATGCAGGCTACTTCGCAGTTCTTTTTTGCCGGTGCGCCTTTTTCTTCGTTCACGCAACAGACAAAAATCCGGCGATCTTTCTTTCCTCTGTTTCTGAGTTCAAATATTTTGCGTGGACAGGCTTTTACACAGGCGCCGCAGGCCGTGCATTTATCGGCAATTACCGCCGGAAGTCCGGTATTCTGATCGATGTACAAAGCGCCAAAGGTACAGGCTGCCACGCAATCACCCAATCCCAGGCATCCATGTGGGCAGCCACTCTCGCCTGAAAACAGATTGTGGGTAAAGGCGCACGTGGCAGGTCCATCGTAGTTTATTTTTGCCGGTGCGTTGGTTCTCGACCCGTTGCAACGCAAAACCGCAATCATTGGCTCTTTTTCTTCAGCCACAAGTCCCATAATAAGGGCTACCTGCGACATGACTGAATTTCCACCTACCGGGCAGAAAAAACCTTCCAATGTTCCTGACTTAACAATGCCTTCGGCAAATGCCCTGCAACCAGCATAACCGCATCCACCGCAGTTGGCTTTAGGCAAAACATCCTCCACTTCATCAATGCGGGGGTCTTCGATTATTTTGAATTTTTGGGCTACAAAATACAGAATTACAGCCGAAGTTGCACCGATAGCGCTAAGAGAAATGACGGCAACCAGAATTACATTATTCATGTTAAAATCCATTTTGATGGTAGGGGCAAAAGTAAATACTTAATTCTGAAAATGGTTTCGCCACAACTAATTTAAAATGAATTAAAACTGATTTGATGTGTTTTTCATAAGCTCCTCATTACGAATAGAAAACATCCAAAAAATACATCATTTATCGAATTATTCCTCACAGGGCGCTAAAATGTATTGATAACCAATTAACAACGCCACAAATGAATTAGCTTTTTGGTTTCAAAAAATTCGCCGGTAAAAATTTCCGAGATTTCGTAAGTCTTGAATTTCAATGATGTAGCGCGGATTTCTGATTCAATATCGCCACCTTTTAGGTAAAGGATACCATTGGGTTTTTCATTTTTTCCGTTGATCAACAAACGGGGCAATGTCCAAACACAAAACTCGGGTAAAGTAGTAACGGCGCGGCTTACAATAAAATCGAATTTTTCCTTCATCTCTTCCACCCTTGTTTGCAAAGCAGATACATTGGCCAGTTTCAGCGCCTGGCTTACTTCGTTTACCACTTTTATTTTCTTACCAATCGAGTCGATTAGTGTAAACCTGACTTCCGGAAAAAAAATTGCCAGCGGAATTCCGGGAAAACCCCCTCCCGTCCCGACATCCAGAATCTGTGTTTCGGGAATAAACTGAAAAATCTTTGCAATAGCAAGCGAATGAAGCACATGGCGTTCGTACAGGTTTTCAAGGTCTTTGCGTGAAACCACATTGATTTGTGCATTCCAGTGGCGGTACAAATCACCAAGCATAGCAAACTGGTCAATTTGTCTCTGGTTTAAATCAGGAAAATGTTGAAGAATGATGTCCATAAGTGGCAAAATTAAATTTTTTGAAGCAAAGCTGCTTTTTAGCCTGGCTTATTCACAAATTTAACAGAACACATCTGCCTGCCAATGGCACGAAAGCAGGCTGACAGGGATAACCCTTCGATAAACTCAGGACATAGTGCGGATCAAACAGATCCCGAGCCTTTGCGACGGATATTTTTCATTATCAGAGTAAATCCGTGTAATCCGCGTGCCATTTATGATGTGTATGAATTAATCAGGTTAATCGGCCTTAATTACGACAAGCCGAAATATGGCAACTCTGTCACTTAAATTATGCCTGTAATTAAAACCGATTATCTATTTTTGGTTTTCGTTTAAAA
>CALFEP010000016.1 GCA_937950125.1 uncultured Bacteroidota bacterium | reverse complement strand
CCAATTGTAATTGGAGGTATTCCATACATGGATGTCAATACCACCTGTGGACGTACTAATAACTATGACGCAACATGTCTTGGCTATTATGATGGTGGTGAAGATATCATCTACCAGTTGGTGCTCACCGAAACCAAGACTCTCGAATTTGCCATGACTACCACGGATACCTATACAGGTATGTTGATAACCAATGAATGTCCTCCAACAGCTACCTGTATTGCTATTGCTACAAACGCAGGTGCGGGCGGTGTAACAATTACACAGGAACTTGCTCCCGGAACGTATTACATCATGATCGACACCTGGCCAGCACCGACCTGTATAACACAGTTTACGCTTAATATTACTGAAGCTGTTCTTGGACCAGGCGAAACATGTGAATTGGCAGTTACAGCCATTGAAGGTTTGAATTCTTCACCACAATCACCTTACTGGTACGAATTTACTCCTGCCGAGAGCAAAGTAGTTACTATTTCATCCTGCATTGAAGGACAAGAGGTTGACACACGCTTGTATGTTTACGATGCATGTGGTGGAACTGAAGTAGCATACAACGATGACTTGTATGACGCATGTGGATATTATGATTATGCTTCTGCGGTATCTTTTAATGCTACTGCTGGAGTTAGTTATAAGATTTACTGGGATCCTTACTGGGAAACCACACCATTTGATTTTACCATTGAATTGAGTGATCTGTGTCAGGTTGAATGTCCTGTTGGCGCCATCGATGAAGGCGAACTTTGTGGAGAAGACACCAATGGTGGCTGCAACATGGCTGTTCCAACCTTCTCACCCATTGCCTGTGGTGATGTAATTTGTGGTTCTGCCTGGGCCGATGGCACATCAAGAGATACCGACTGGTACGAACTTGTGCTGGATGCACCAAAGACCATTACCTGGTCTGTTACAGCTGAGTTTAATGTTTATGCATTTATTATTGATGGAAACTTTGGATGTGAAAATGCATACATCATTTCCCTTGGCATGGGAGGCCCATGTGAAACAGCAGTGGCTACAGCAACCCTTGCTCCTGGTATTTACTGGTTATGGGTAGGCGATCAGTCATATTACAATGTTAATCCATGTGGCGACAACAACACTTATGTTGCCGAACTCACCTGCGAAGATGCATTCGTAACTTACTTCAACCTGTACCGCGATGGCAATGCCGTTGGCCAGTTCTACAACACTTATTATTACGATGAGAATGTTGTACAGGGCGAAACCTACTGCTACACCGTTGACCAGGTTATTCAGCCAGGTCTGATTACCGGAATTTCAAACGAACTGTGTGTTACCGTTCCAATTCAACCTGTTATTTCAGTTGATCCTATGCAATTGACTGAATCACTCGAAGTTGGCGAAACATCAACACAAATGCTTGAAGTGATGAATGGAAGTGCCGGAGATCTTGAATTTGAGGTGCTTACTGTATTAGGCGGACCAGTTAAGGCAAATGCCGGATTTACACCTGAATATCCTGTTGCACAAGTATCGCAGGAAGCTGTTGAAAATGTTGAAGAAGGCGGTGTTCAAGGATTTACTCCTACCTTTACTCAACCACTCAACAGCAGTAAGGATGTGATGTGGAACAATGGTGAACTGATCAATTCACAGTGTGCTACTACACTTGCTATTGAAAGTATGATAGTTGCTCCATCAACATTGTATGGATCCAATTTCAATCAGGCTGGCGGGTACGCCGTGGCAGATGATTTCACCATCCCCGAAGGAGAATGGACTATTGATTCATTTGATTTCTATGGTTATCAAACCAATTCAACCACTACCTCTACTTTCACAGGTGTTTATGTTCAGATTTGGAACGGCGATCCGCTGGTTGCAGGAAGTGCTCCGATTTGGGGTGACCTGACAACCAATGTAATGTCAGCAACTTCATTTACTGATATTTACAGGGTTTCTGCTACTACTTCATGCAATGTTGCAAGACCAATAATGAAGATAACCGCTTCGACACCTGGTCTGACACTTGAGGCTGGCACTTACTATGTCGCCTGGGCTACAACAGGAAGTCTTGCTTCAGGGCCATGGGTACCTGCAGTCAATGCATTTGTTGCAGGATCAACAACTGGCGCTCGTCAGTTAAGTGGTGGTGTTTGGGCTGCAGTTGAAAGCCCGGCAGCATCAGGAAACTTCCTTGATTTTGCATACAACATCAATGGATCAGGAGCAGGACCATGGCTTACCGTTACACCTGAATACGGTATGATAAACGGTGTTGGTTCGTTGTACCTGGATGTAAACTTCGATGCAACTAATCTTACTGAAGGTATTTATACCGCCGATGTCAACATCATGTCAAACGATCCGATGACTCCATCAATTGTTGTTCCGGTTACCTTGTATGTCGGCATGCCGATGCAGGAAGTTATGCTTCCAATGGGCTGGAGCGCATGGTCATCATACATGAATCCTGATGCTAAAATGACAATGGAAGACCTGATGGCGCCTGTTGTTGACAACATGGTCATCACACAGTACTTCAACCAATTGTACTACCCGATGTATAACATCAATACCTTAGGCGAATTCTCCAACGAACATGGTTATGTTACCAAGATGGTTGAGGATGCTTCCTTAATGATGATGGGTACTATGGCCGACCCGACCGTATCGCTCACCGCAGGATGGAACCTCTTCCCGGTTCTCCAGGAATGCCCGATTGCTGCTGCTGATGTATTCAGCAACATGGCAGGATTCGTTATCGCCTTCGAAATTGGCGGTAATGGTATCTGGTACCCGGCTGGTTCGGTTTACACATTAACCGACCTTGTACCTGGTAAAGCATACTGGGTGAAGGTTACAGGTTCTGTAGAATACACATTCCCGGGTTGCCTTACCAAGGGTGGATTTGCTAATGTACTTCCGCTGCGTCCTGTTAATAATACCAACTGGAACGATGTCAGCTACACGGGCTTATCACATGCTGTCATTTTCAACCAAAATGCAACATCTGAATTGGTCCGCGGTGATGTAATCGGTGCTTTCACCAGCAATGGTATCTGTGCCGGTTTGGTTGAAGTTGCCAATACAAGCGCTGGCTTTGTATTGTTTGGCGACGACATCACCACCGCTGCTGCTGACGGATTTACCGAAGGCGAAACCCTGTCGTACAAACTCTTCCGCCAGGCAACTGGTGAAGAATTCATCGTTGATGTAACTTACAGCACACAGGTTCCGAATTTTGACGGCAAATTCGTAATTAACGGTTTGTCAGTAATTTCAGATCTGACGCTGAAATCAACAGGCATCAACAATGTCGATCTGGGTAACCTCTCCATCTATCCTAACCCGTCAACCGGTATTTTCAATGTGGTAATCAATGACCTCGACAAGGACATTAACTACACCATTGTAAATGCTCAGGGTCAGGAAGTGGTTACAGGCAAACTGTTGGCAACACAACAGATTGACCTCAGCACACAACCGAAAGGTGTTTACTTCATTAAATTCACAAATGAAACCGTTCTCCGCATCGAGAAACTGGTTATCAAGTAGAATTTATTGAAATCCAATATGTAAAAAGACCGGCTTCCATTAGGAAGCCGGTCTTTTTTTTACAGGGTATCTTTATTCGGCAAGTTTACGTTTTGTGATTGAATATTTTCGGATAGTGTAAAATGCGCCCATCGATACCAGCAAAAGCAACCCCTCGCCAACAGGAGCCCCACCACCAACAGGCGTATTTCCTGAACCGGGATCGTTCCCACTATTTGGATGTGGCGGTAATGTTTGGCTAAACAACAATCCTGTGTGCAAACAAAGCCAAGCCATTATCAATAAATTATAAAGTTTCATTTTCATAACTATTTTATTTTTAATTTAATAAATAAAAACTTTTTGATTTTGAACAAAATTTCCACTGACTAATTTTACCAACACTATTCCCTTTACGGCATCCATTGCAACTTCGGTTTGATTGTTACTAAAAGCTGTTGTGAGAATAATCCTTCCCAACTGATCGAAAACAAAAACCAGAATCCTGTCGTTTGAACCAATCTGAAATCCATCATTTACGCGACAAATCTTTATTTTACCATCATGAAATCGAATGGAAAAATCATCATTTTCGTCAAGTTGTGGAACTAAAGCCGATTTAAAGGAAAGAACAAACCGTTCAGCAGGATAGGTGGGATCATGATAAAATTCGTAACTACCTGAAATGAGTTCGATTGTTTTTCCAATCAACAAGTCGCTGAGAAAAACTTGTGTGACAGCCTCGGATTCTGTAATTTCAACTGAATATTCACCAGGATTGTACGCCAGAAACTTTAAAGGAACATCCATTTCACAAGGTAGTGTATTAACCGAAAGGTCACAATCAGAAGTAAAAATCTGCGGATAGTTCAAATCGGAGGCAAACATTTTGTAGGCGTCGTAATCACCATCAAATCCAACTGTTGAATTTTCATCAAAACGGATTACCGTTTCATCAGCGATGGTAGCAGGTTTCGCAGCCAAAGAAGCTGTCAAACGTATGAACTTATTTCCAGCTTCTTTCAAAAACAGGGTTTTATTGTGTACCCGCACCTCATTATTCATCCCTAAGGTGGCCGGATTTGCATTTGCCCTTACAAAGAATCCCTGACAGGGGGAAAGATAGCGCGAACCACCATTTGTCCCAACACCGTTGATGTAAGTAGCCCAGTTTCCATCATTCTCCGAATAGATAGCGTTATCAACTCCGGTTTTTGTCCAACCCGTTGAAGCATCCCAGTCAATGGGCGAAGGATAGGGATTACCCACAAGATTCCAGCCTTGATTGTTTTTAGTGAGATTGCCTGTATAACCTAATGTTCCGGTATTGAAAGTGCCGGTAAAATAAACACTCTGGTTCCAATAATTATCGAACCAGGCGGCATACCCGTTCATTATCTGCATCACAAAATTTAGAGAGGTAATATCCGACCAAATATTGGTTGTTTCGTTAAAAGATTGCAAATACATTCCGTTGAAAACATCAGCCGTTTCGCCATTAACCGGCGATGAAACCAGATGCCATTGCTGACCTGCCAAGGCCCACTGCATTTGCGGCATACCGCCTACAATCAACTGACCATAATCGATAAGTGACGAATAAAAATCCCAGGCAGTTGTGATATCCGTTTTTAAATTAAAATCATGACCGACTTCAACTGTTGCGCCCGCTGAGATGGTCACTGAGGATGGCGACTCAACGTTCATGTCGTTGTTAACCTTGAGTTTGCCATAAAATGTGGTAATCGAACCCAAATTATCAACAGTAAGATCGTAACATTCGACACCAGAAATGGTGTTGCTCGAAAAATCGGGATAGGGCATTTCCTGGTCGGAGTTGCAGTGCAGGTGCAGCAAAGAAGTTCCGGTAAAATCGAATCCAGGTTCGTTTATGTGAAATGCAAAAAAGCCAGGCTTTTCCTTACCCTGAACATGAAAATTTCCACCCGACACGCCCCCCGAGGCGCCGGCCTCAACATAAAAGGAACCCGGAAAAGTGGATGAATAATTGCCCTCCCAACCCATAATATAGGCTTCGTTGCCACTCATGACAAAGTTGCCTCCGGCACGAATCACAAGGCAGTCGTTTACGTTAAAATAACCAGCATTGATGAGCGTTCCACCATTATTTACAACCAAATCCTGTTTCATTTCCTCCGGAAATCCATATTGGCCGATGAAAACCGATCCGGTTGATGTGATCGTTAAGGTCCCTCCTGAATTTATTTCATGTGTGCCCGAAAGCCACTGCTCCGAGTACAAATACAGCCCGGCAACGGTCATATTGCCATTTACCCAAAGGCTGTCTTCGGAGTCAATTCTTGTCCATTGCTGTATTTCGAGCGACCTGCATCGGTAAATATTACCAGCCACAAAGCCCGAACCCACCACGAGTTTTTTTGTCAGGATGGGGTAATGTACTGTTGAAGTTGTAATTACTACATCCACGGTATGATCGGGGACTGTGCCATTGTCCCAGTTGGTGGGGTTGTTCCAGTCCTCGTCGTTGTAACCACGCCATAAACCAGGCGTTTGAGCTGAAATTTCAGCGGCAAACATCAACATCCAACAACAGATTAAAAGGGCAGGTGCACTGGCTATTGCGCTTTCAATTAGCCGTGTTTTGTAAAGATTTTGTTTTTGTTTAAAATTTTTCATGATTTCTTTAAATGTTTTGTTTACTAAAGCTTTTAATGTATGAGGTCGAAAATGTTGCTTTTTTAACCATGAGTTCGGTCTAAAAAGCTCCGAAATGCTGATTTTAAGTATTTTTCACCCCTGTCCCTAATGGGAGGAACTCTAAAAATCAGCAGGTTGCAAACGTCCCATTTAGGGCTTGTCCCGATTATCGGGAGATTTGGGGGTTACAAACCTTATAAGACTGGACTCAAATCATCTTATCAAAGTAACATGCTGATTATAAACCTATCAGTCCCTCATGTGCTGGACTGATAGGTTTGGTGTTGTGTGCCTGTACCCTTAATTTAAAACCACCTTTTTTACGGTGCAGGCGCCTACCTGTCCGATTTTCACAAAATAAAGACCGGAAGGATTGCCTGACATATCAATCGTTAACCTGCCATTTACAGTGCTTAAGGCATAATTTACAATACGTCCACCGATGTCGGTAACCACGATTGAAGTACCAGAAGGAATTTCGCTGATGCCGAAAACTCCATCGCAGGGATTCGGAAAAAGGCTGATTTCAGGGTTTTCCAAGCAAAACCCGGCATCACCTTTAATGTGAAAACCAGAAACAGAAGAAAGGCCGTTTGGGACAAAAGCTCCGATGAAATCGGGAAGGGTTGGATTGAAGGTGGGGACAACGGCCGTTTCTTCGCCAGTAGTTTTGTTAAACCAGACAAACTTCATCGTTTCACCACTGAATAATCCGTCTTTGGTGAGTGTTAAATCATCGTCACCAAACACAGAAATAACTGTTGGTGTGTTATTTAAAGAAATCTCAACCTGCCCCGAACATATTCCATCACTTGTAAAAACCCCCAGGAAATCGCCATCAGAAAATGCAGTTAGGGCTTGTTTTTCGACGCAAACAAGATGTGAGGCAGGTGTGTTGGTTTCGGTTGCCCAGCGTGGATTAACACTACGAAACTTATCTAATTTTACTGTTACATGTTTCGAATCTATTGGAAAAGAAAGCGTTCCGCCTGAATTCATCAATACAAAGTAAGATTTGCCAGGTTCGAGGCATTCAAGGGTGACAAGGTTTTGTTCTGGCCAGAAAACACCCCATCCAGCCACCTCCTTGACAACTTTTATCTTGCCCAAAAGGGGATCGAAAACCGACAAGGGTACCGGCTGCTGCGAAAGAACCGGAATGAGCGACCAACCTTGTGGCAGCAACACCGTAAGGTCGTTATTTTGATACCCGTAAATCCTGAGGCTATAGTCTGATTCGCACTTGATCATGTAACCATTTTTTAAATTCCAATTGTTCAGGGTATTAATATTTTGGGCTGGCCAAAAAACACCTGTCATGGTTCTTAGCAGAGTCAGGTCGTTCATAAGGGGTTGAAATATTTTGGAAACCTCGGTATTTGCAGGTATCAGCCAGGTTGATATTCCATTCCATCCTTGATGAATATCAATAATCTGAATCTCATCAAAAAATGACTGTTGAAATCCCTGAGTAAGCAAAGCAGAAGGTTGTAAAAAAGTTTCATTTATGGGTTCGCCCATCGAAAAGCTGATGGATACGGCGCCACCCTGAAAAAAATTTCCGGCTGGCGAGATGAGTTGCTGTGCATGTGTAACAAGTAGGGCACACATAAAATAACCTGACAGGCAAAGGGCAGTTTTATGAATTGTTTTCATGGCGAAGGTTATTTGTTGATTAACCTGTTTTCTAAAACTGCATGCCTGGTTTTCATTTCACTCAGTTCTCTTTTCAGGTCATTAATAATAACCTGTTGTTCCTGAACTGCCTTTACAAGTGGCACTGTAAACTCGGCATAACGTAGCCCATAAATACCACCGCTACTGTCAACACCACTGAAACTGTAACCCGTTTTTTGAGCCGCTGCTTCCACTTCCTGAGCCAGAAAACCGCTCATCCGCATCTGGCTGATGTTGTCTTTTCCATCCCATGAGGCAGTATCATGGGTAATTCCGAAAAGCTCCTTTTCCTTATCAATATCATAGAAATAGGTAACCGGACGAAGTTCCATAATGAAATCAAGTCCTTTCACGTTTTCGGTCACATCTTTTTTTACCCGTTCATCCGAAAGGGTTGTCCAGCCTACCTGGCCGCCAATGCTGGTAATGGACGAATTGCCGACACGAACCTGATTGCTCGCATTGGGTGTAGCATAATAACCCAATCCCATAGAATTTTCAATGGTTGATATATTATACTGAAATGCAATTGAACCGAGTGCTGTATTAAAGCTTCCATCAATTTGTGGCAAAGCGCCATACCCAACGGCTACATTGTAGTTTCCTACAGTATTAAAGCCAAGTGCTGAAGCCCCAAAAGCACAATTACCAATACCGGAATAATTATCGGCTAATGATCCGTTTCCAGTGGCGCAATTATAATCCCCACTTGTATTTTCAAACATTGAATGATACCCGGAGGCAGTATTTTGCTGGCCAGTTGTATTGTTGTAAAGTGCTCTGTATCCAAAAGCATAGTTATAATGCCCATTAATGTTTTTGTACAACGCTTCGAATCCAATAGCTACGTTGAAACTACCAGATGTGTTTGCATTCATCGAGTTGAAGCCAAAGGCAGTGTTATCATTACCCGTTAAATTGTTAAACAATGACCGGTAACCAAAAGCTGAGTTATCACTGCCGGTGGTGTTACTTTGCATGACTTGCCCACCAAAAGCCGAGTTGTTATTTCCAATAGTATTTTGAAGTAGAGCACTAAAACCAGTTGCGGTGTTGTTGAAGCCTGTACTGTTTGAAAGTAATGCCTGCCCGCCAAATGCAGTATTATCCTGCCCTGAAGTATTGGCAGATAATGCCAGGTAACCAAAAGCAGAATTGTAATTACCGCTGATATTCGAATAAAGTGCCTGCATTCCAGTGGCAGTATTATTAGCTCCGGTGGTATTGTTTTGCATAGCGCCTCCACCCACAGCAATGTTCTGAAATCCGGTTGTATTGCTCCACAATGCCCAAACACCAAGGGCTGTATTGTTGTTTCCAGTGGTATTACCAGCTAACGATTGACAACCAACTGCTGTATTGTTGTATCCTGTTGTATTGTTGTAAAGCGACCGGTAACCAATGGCCGTTATTTTATCACCAACAGTGGTGGAATATGCCGCCTGGTATCCATTGGCAGTGTTTGAAATTCCAGTTATGTTCGAAAACAGCGACTGGTAGCCGGTAGCTGTGTTATTGTTTCCGGTGGTATTCGAATACAACGATTGATAACCGAGTGCGGTGTTTCTGGCGCCGGAAGTGTTGGAGAACAGCGAATTATAACCTATCCCGGTAATTTCGTTACTGAGGTTGTTTTCACCGGCTTTTAGACCCAGGAATACTACACCGTTTGAGGCAATTCGGCCTGCCTTAGCATTATTTACACGAAAATTAACAGGCACATCATCAGTTGTTCCCAAAAAATGCGTCCCATCAATGGTGCCCGAATTGCCTGACAAACTCCATCCATTTCCACCTCCGGCAACCGGATTTTTGGCTTCCCATTGCTGAGCGCTGTTGTTCCATGTAAGCACCTGACCTTCCACTGATGGATAAATGGCAGCGATGGGCGTCAATAAGGTGCCACCGGCATCAGTAAGCGTCAACTCATTTCCCTGAACCAGCATCCCTGTATTTACCTCATTTTGGGGATCTGAATCAGCATCCTCCACCTCATCTTCAAATGCCCCTCCACCGTTTGAGAGTTCCACCAGGTTTCCGGTTTTGGTCAAGGTCTGGAATTCGTTGGTTGGGTCGGCGTCGGCGTCGGTAATTGAAACCGAACCTCCACCCATCGACAACTCAATTAATTCACCACTTCTCGTCAAAACTTGCAACTCGTTGATAGCGCAGGTGTCAGAATAAGAAATGTTGCCGGCACTATCGGCATATTTTGCGTAAGGTACCGATAAAAGTTCTGAAACACCCATTGTCTGATACTGCCCGGTGCCTGCCAAATCCAAATCAATCTGAAGAAAATGAACATCTTCACCCCAATTAATTTCTGCAAATGACCCGGACTGAACCATACCCCGACCAATCACCAGATTCACCAGTCCGAAGCCATTGGTTTGTACTGAGTGAATTTCCTGATACATCTGCATTCCCTGAGCGCTTCCGGCATAAATTGTTACCCTCAGGCTAAGTTGTGAATTTATTAAAACCTCGCCACCGTAATCTCTTAAAATGGCCTGGTAATTAAATCCATCGGGCGACTGCGTAAAAGCCGTCAAGCTCGCTAAAACCAGTGTTAAAAAAATCATTCTTGTTTTCATGATCATTTTGTTTTTAATGAATAAATAGGTTGAATTATCTTTTAAAATCTATTGTCCTATAAATGTTTCTTTCTCAACTATTTCTATTTCGTCCCTGAACCGAACCCTGTAAAGTCCGGGTTCCAAATCAAGTATGATGGATTTGTATTCCTGGTCATTAATTGGAATTACCTGAAACAGATGCCCGCTTTTGTCAAAAACCTCCAAATTCCCGTTTCTTATGATCCTGCCCGAGTGAAGACAGAGTTTGTTACCAATCGAATAAATTAAAATCGTGTTCATTGTCCTGAGTTTTTTGTCAGGTCAAAAGTACCCTCACCATAAGCTGGTTACAAATTTTCGGGGGGTTCATCAGGTATGCATATGCTGTAGTTCAGGTATTCTTTTGGTATGCAAATGAGGTTTTTCCTCTTCTTAATCAATTGTTTTTTAATTATTTATACAATTATTGTCAAACCAGTAAAACGAAACGGTGAATAACACATGGTTTTTCATACATTTGTGCACCGTCACAGGTTTTTATGGTGAAACACTGATTAAGAAATGCTTAGAAAGAGGATCATTTTCCTGGTTTTTGTTGCCACATTCTTTACATATCAGGGACATTCGATTTCGAATCTCCCCGATTCATTGGTTGCATCAGCGCCTGACAACGACTCCCTTAAAATTGCCTATTACCTCAAGTGTGCCGACGAATTGCAAACATCGGATCCATCTTTGGCCAACGAATGTTTAGAACTTGTTATCAGTTTCATTCCCAACAATCAAAGTGTGAGCAGCCTGGCATCCTTAGCCAGGGTTTACAACCAGAAAGGAATAATCGAAACCATAAAAGGCGACTATGTGAAAGCGATTGACAACTATCAGTCCGCACTCGAATGTTACGAACAGTTGTTTACCAAAGACTCCCGGCACAGCGATTATCACGAGGGCAAAGCCAATATTCTGGCCAACATCGGGGCAATCTATTACCACAAAAAAAACTACGAAAAAGCCATCGAATACTGGGAATTGGCCATTGAGGCAATCAGACAAATTGGCGCTGAAGAACCGGAAGCATTGTTGCTCAATAACATGGGGATCATTTATCTTGAAATGAACCAACCTGAGAAAGCGTTAGAATTTTACAATCAGGCGCTTGAAATTTTTTCCTCATTGCAAAACGAAAAGGCAATCTCGATGTGTTACACCAACATTGGCGAGGTTTATGGAAAGTTAGGCTACTTTTCAAAAGCCATCGAACTGCTTGAAAAATCGAAGGTTATTAAAACAAAAATTGGCGACAAACACGGTTTGCTCCAATGCCTGCTTTCGATGTCACGACTGAGTATTCAGATGAATGAAAATACAAAAGCTGTTGAATTTGCCCGTCAGTCGCTTCAATTAAGTAAAAAGCTGGAAGCTGTAAAAGAAACACTTAGATCATACGAACTTCTTGCTGAGGCCTATGCCAACCTGGGAAATTATAAAACTGCCTACGGGATGCAAGTAATTTTCAAACACCTCAACGACAGTATTTTCAATGAGGAAAACCGCACCCGCTTCGACGAAATCCAGGCACGATACCAGAATGAAGTGAAAGAGAAAGAAATCAGCATATTACGTCAAAACGAACAACACCAGCGATCCATAAAAAAAATCCTTGCCATTGGCATTATTATTATTCTCCTTATTTCAGGATTGCTTTTTTGGGTAATTATTTCTAAAAAAAGGAAGGATAAAGCATTGTTTTTTAAAGATAAACTGCTTCTTGAGCAGGAAAAACAACTCGTAAGTTTTGAACTTGAAAAAAAAGAATTGTTAACTGGCGAATTAAATCAGGAAATCGAATTCAAAACCAGGCAATTAACCACGCATGCCCTCAACATCATGCAAAAAAACAAGATGCTCTACGAAATGCTTAAAAGCATTGACGCAGCCATTAAAACCGTTGGAAATGAATCGAAAGAAGAATTGAAGAGCCTTAAAATGATGGTGAAACGCAACCTGAAAACCGACAAAGACTGGGATGTTTTCAAACTCTACTTCGAACAGATAAACAAAGGATTTTTCGAATCACTGCTAAAAATCACCCCTGACCTCAACATCCACGACCTGCGGCATTGTGCACTTATCCGCCTCAATCTGAATATTAAAGAAACCGCTTCGGTACTCAACGTTTCGCCAAACAGCATCAAAAGTGCGCGATACAGGTTAAAAAAGAAATTAAATCTTGAAATCGAAGAAGACTTGTTTGATTTTCTGAGGAAGATTTAAGTTTCAATCGGCACACTTTTTAAAACGATCATTCCCTAAAACAGGTTGAAAGGCTACCTATTGGTTTCAGAATGATATCATTGCGCATGTCCTACCCTGACTTATTCACAAATTTAATTGAACACGCCTGCCTGGCAGCAGACAAGGATAACCCTTCGATAAACTCAGGACATAGCGAGGATAAAACAGATCCTGAACCTTCGGGACAATTTTTTTCCTTTTTTGTGTGAACCCGTAAAATCCACCCCGTTCATAAGGGGTACATGTGCCATTTGAGGTATGGATAAATTATTCATGCTACTCATTTTATGTATAAATTTGCTCATTATTTTTTTGTAATCGTAACAAACGTAAAACGAACAAAGCAATGGAAAACAAACAAGTAAAGGAAAATAAACAAGTTGGGGAAAACGGCCAGTTTGGATTGGCTAAAGTTGTTCTGTATTGGGGATTAGCAGCAATTGCCGTTTTGGGAATTACAGCCATCGCTTTTTCAGCCATTTTTAGCAAATCCGAAGAAGTTTTTGGAGCGGTGAAAGATATTCTCACACTTCTGCTCCCGGTTATTGGCGCCTGGGTTGGAACCGTGCTGGCATATTTTTTCTCAAAAGAAAATTTTGTTGCCGCTGCACAAAGCACAAAAGAACTTTTGAAAGAGTTTAAAACTTCCGAAGAAAAGCTGAAAACGGTAGTTGCTGAAAAAGTAATGATAAACATCAACAATTGCGAAAAACTGATCCTTGAAAATGAAGGAGTTGAAAAAGATAAAAAACTTAAAGCCGATTTAATTGATGCCCTGATGGAAAAAGACAAGAACTTTCCCAAAAATCGCCTGCCCATCCTTACTTCTGATTTGAAACCCAAATACATCATCCATCGCAGTATTATCGACAGGTTTATTGTGAAAAACATTGCCGCTGGCAAAAACATGAACGAGTTAACGCTGCAGGATATGCTTGATGACAAAGATTTCTCGAAGTACCTGAAAGAAAGTTTTGGCACCATTAAACCAACTTCCAGCCTGGCTGAAGCCAAAAATCTGGTGGATAACATCGAAGTTTGCCTCGATGTTTTTGTAACAGAAGATGGAACCGCCAATTCGAAAACCCTGGGTTGGATTACCAATGTTATCGTTGCAAAAGAGTCGATTGTATAAAATATTGATAATAAATTGTTTCGATCAATAACTGTGAACATTCGGGAAGGTTTTTCTTTTTACAGAATAAGCTGCCACAAAGTTTCCTGGATTCTGACCGATAAACAAACAATCTCGTCATCAACAGCATTTTGCTTTTCAAAAACTTCGGTACAACAACAAAGCAATGAACGTTTTATATTTTTCACGGTGCTTTCTGATTAAGCTTTTTCGAAAAATTAGCCGTCCTTGCTTTCAAATCAACTGTTAAAAACAGGAATTGCAAGTCCCTCAATTTACCTACAATCAGGAATTTTCCTGACATTTGCAGCCATTTTTCTTGCAAAAATTTAAGTTTTAAAATATGAACGACTTATTAAAAAACATTCATTCGCTTGCCGCAAAATACCAGGATTATACGGCTAAAAATCTATCAAACCTGGTAAAAATTAAATCATTAAGTTCCAAAGAAAAAGAAGTTCAGCAGGAACTTGTCAGGCAGATGCAGGCAGCCGGGTTCGATGAAGTCAGGATTGACGGGCTCGGCAATGTCATCGGCAGGATTGGAAACGGTAAGAAAATTCTGGCCATCGATGGCCATGTTGACACTGTTGACATGGGAAACCTTGCCAACTGGACTTTTGAGCCTTTAAGTGGTGAAATTAAAGATGGATTCGTACATGGCCGCGGCTCCGTTGACCAGAAGGGTGGCGTAGCATCGTTTGTTACTGCTGGCAAAATCCTGAAAGATTTGGGATTTGACAAGGATTTGACGATTTATTTTGTGGGCAGTGTGATGGAAGAGGACTGCGATGGCCTTTGCTGGAAATACATTGTTGAGGAAGAAAAAATACGTCCTGACTATGTTATCAGTACCGAACCTACCAACCTGAACATTTATCGCGGACAGCGGGGCAGGATGGAAATGCACGTGAGTTTTCACGGAGTTTCCTCGCACGGTTCGGCGCCTGAACGTGGGAAAAACGCCATTTACATGGCTTCACGGGCAGCGCTGGAAATCGAAAAACTGAACGACAGGCTGAAAAGTGATGATTTTCTTGGAAAAGGTTCTGTCACGATCTCAGAAATTATTTCCGGAAGCCCATCATTGTGCGCTGTTGCCGACTTTGCTCGCCTTCACCTCGACCGACGATTAACCTGGGGAGAAACCAAAGAATCGGCCATGGCCGAAATTCAGGAAATCATCAAAGAAATGAAAGCCAGTGTTGACCTGCTGGAATACAAAGAAACCGCCTTCACCGGCCTGGAATATGGCATGGAAAAATATTATCCCACCTGGAAAATTGAAGAAAACCATCCCATTGTTCAAACAGGTGTGAAGGCATTTGAAGGACTTTTCGGAAAGTCGCCGCTGATCGATAAATGGACTTTTTCGACCAACGGCGTCACCATCAATGGCATTTACGGCATCCCTACCATTGGCTTTGGTCCGGGAAATGAGGTAATGGCCCATGCTCCCAACGAAAAAGTCCCGGTAAGCGACCTTGTGGCAGCATCGGCCTTCTATGCCGCCTTTGCTTACCTGATAGCTCAATAATCAAAAAAAAACAACATCAATACACATCGAAAATGCAGATTTCAGAAAAAATAAACCAACTTAACCGACTGGAAACCAACCTCTACGGAAAAGACTTTTTACTCACCTGGGAAAAGACCAGCAACGAACTCAATATGATCCTTGAAATTGCCCAGATTTTGAAAGATTTGCGGGCTGAAAATATTTCCCCCCGGATTTTTGATTCAGGGCTGGCAGTGAGCATTTTCAGGGATAAATCAACCCGGACAAGGTTTTCGTTTGCCTCGGCGGCCAATATGCTGGGTTTGGCCGTTCAGGACATGGACGAAGAAAAATCACAGATTTCGCACGGTGAAACCGTTCGTGAAACGGCCAACATGATTTCGTTTCTCACTGATGTTATCGGCATCCGCGACGACATGTTCCTGGGTGAGGGCAACCGCTACATGCGCGAAGTGGCTGCTGCTCTTGATGAAGGCCATGAAAAGGGCGTTCTGCCTGTCAGGCCTGGAATTGTAAACCTTCAATGCGACATGGATCATCCCACCCAATCGATGGCTGACCTGCTACACCTGAAAAACCACTTCGGCACGCTGGAAGATTTGAGAGGAAAGAAAATTGTGATGAGCTGGGCCTATTCACCCAGTTACGGTAAACCGCTTTCGGTGCCACAGGGAATTATCGCCCTCATGTCGCGGTTTGGGATGAACATCACCCTGGCTCACCCTGAGGGCTATGGCCTGATTCCCGAAATTGTTGACATTGCCCAAAAGCAAGCTGTTGCAAGCGGAGGGAGTTTCAACATTTCTAACTCAATGCAAGAAGCCGTGAAAGATGCTGATATTGTCTATCCAAAAAGCTGGGCGCCGTTCCACATCATGCAGCAGCGCACCGAATTGCTGAAAAACGCCGACAAACAAGGCTTGCAGGGGTTGGAAAAAACCTGCCTTGCCCAGAATGCCCGTTTTATGGATTGGGAATATGATCATAAAAAAATGCAACTCACCAAAAATGCCGATGCGCTTTACATGCACTGCCTCCCGGCAGATATTTCGGGTGTTTCGTGCAAACAAGGCGAAGTAAGCGCTGACACTTTTGAAAAATACCGGATTCAAACATACCTGGAAGCTGGCTATAAACCTTACATCATTGCAGCCATGATTTTTGCGAATAAAGTTGAAAATCCGGCGGAAACATTAAAAGCCATCCTGGAAAAGAAAAGGAACAGGTTTGGATTTTGACTTTGCCGGCGATAGTATCGCTTCCAGCGATGCTATCGCTACTGCACTCAGAAAACCAATTGACGATATATTGATAATATCGCCAAAAGCGTTGGCTTAGCTTAATAAACCGTTGCCGACAATAACGAAATGCAATTTAAACCACTACTATCCAATTTCTTACAAGCATTTTATAAATTTTCGGAATCCATTCCGAATTTACTCCGGAATTGCATTTCATCAAGAATATGAATGGCTTGACCTTCAATTTCCAGATTTTCTGATTGATCTTTTGTAATTAAATAGCCTTCTGATAAATTAAACTTTTTCAATGCACTCAGCAAACCAGCTATTTCCCTTTTTCGGTTTTGATCAGAAAATTGATAACAAACCTGAATGGCTTCTACAATCTGCAATCCCTCTTTTAAGATAAAATCACATTCACCCCCATTCTGATGAAAATACACATTTCTTCCGCTCCTTTTCAACGTCATAAAGACATAATTTTCAAACAACCTGCCAACATCAGGCGAGGTTTTAAAGGATAAAAGAGCAAAAATCGGATCAACCAGATACACCTTCTTTTTATTCCCAATTAGTTTTTTTAGAGAAAAATCGTAGTTGGAAATTACATAAAGCAAATTGGCATCCTCCAGGTAGGAAATGTAATCTTTAGCGGTCTTGTCGTCAAGATGAGAAATAGATTTGAGTGAGTTAAATGAAATTTCTTTTGCAGCCTGAGACAGCAGATAAAATGAAAGGTTTTCCATTGCCAAAACGTTTTTTATTTCGAACCTGGGAATAACATCCTGATACAAAATATTTTTATAATACATTTCAGCCAACATTTTTTTCGATCCCGGAGTACTTACAATCTCTGGAAACCCCCCATCCACCAGGTATTCATCGAAACTGGTATTGGCTTCATCCATCGAATATGGATATAGCATCAAAGGAATTGTACGCCCCGACAGAAGTGTAGCTAATTCAGATGATAAAAGCCTGGAATTTGATCCGGTCAAAACGATCTTGGCTTCATCTTTTTCGTAAAGAGATTTTACAAAAACCTGCCAGTCTTTAAAAAACTGTATTTCATCCAGAAAAACATAACACCTTTCTCCGGCTACAACCTTACTCCTGAAAATATTGTAAATGAGCTGCAGATTATACACATCGTGTTTAAACTGGTTAAAATACGGATGTTCGAGATTCAGATACAGAACGTTCGACTCAACGGTGTTCTGTAATGCCAGCCTCACAAGTTCCTTCATCACGGTTGATTTTCCGCAACGCCTTACGCCAACAATGGAAAGAATTTGTTTCTGAAGGAAAATTCTCCTGGCTTCTTCAAAGGCTTTTCTCTGCCTGAAAATTCCCTGTTTAGCTGTAGTCAGATTATCACTGATGATATTAAAAACTTCTTCTTCATTCATAATGAATTACTTTGGGGCAAAAATACCAATTTTCGGAATCCATTCCGAATTTTTTGAAATACATTTTTTTGGATTGAAAAACTAATAACGATTTGGGCTTCTTTTCAGAAAGTTAACAGCAGAATCTTTCACAATCACGCCATTTTCAAGAATTACTTCGCCATTTTTAATAACAAACTCCGGCGAGCCAAGGGTTTTTAAGCCTTCAAAAATGTTGATGTCACAATTTTGGTGATGGTTTTTTGTGGAAATCACATTTTCAGTCGCTGGATTCCATATAACCAAATCTGCATCAGCGCCTTTCGCAATTTGACCTTTGGCAGGAAAAATTCCAAAAATCCGGGCAGCGTTTGTTGAGGTTATTTCAACAAACTTTTCGAGTGAAATTCGTTTTTCGAGAACTCCGTAAGTAAAAAGCAGAGCCATTCTGTGTTCAAT
>CALFEP010000015.1 GCA_937950125.1 uncultured Bacteroidota bacterium | reverse complement strand
AGCAGTGTTTTTACAGCCGTTTGCATCCGTAACTTCCACTGAATAAACGCCAGCATCCGTTACTTCGATGTTGCGTGTGGTTTCGCCGGTGCTCCAGAGATACGAACTTCCCAATGAAGCCGTCAGGGTTGTGGATTCGCCCTGGCAAATTTCCAGATCTCCTGAAATTGTTACTTCAGGCAATGGGTGAACAATTACCGTTACCTGGGCTGTGTTTTTACAACCATTTTCACCCGTAACCTCCACAGAATATTCACCGGCAAGAGCTACATCAATGCTTTGGGTGGTTTCGCCGGTACTCCACAGATAAGCCGTCGCGACAGATGCTGCGAGTGTTGTGGTTTCTCCCTGGCAAATTTCCAGGTCGCCGGTAATGCTGACGACCGGTAATGGCAACACATTTATCAGAAAATCACAGGAGGAATCACCACATTCGTTGGTAACAACATAGGTGATGGTGTAGTTCCCGGCTGTCACAGGGTCAAATCCGGTAATGGGTTCTCCATTGTAATAATAAATCCCAAAACCTTCATACAACGAAATATAATCGTCTCCCTCGCAAACGGTAATGTCATCACGGCAGTTGGCCACAGGAAGTGGAATGATGGTGATGGTGAAATCGCAACTTCCCGGGAATAGACCGCCAATGGTGTAAGTCACCACTGCCTGATCTCCTGAAACAACAGCCGGGTCAAAATAATAATTTCCGTCACCGGCATTATAAGAAACACCCTCGCCGCTATATACTCCTCCAGCCGGCAGAGCAGCGTTCAACACGAAAGAAGCGGCATTTACACAGGTTTCAAAGTCATCGGGACAGGTAGCGAACGGGGGTTCCAGAAAATTCCAGCCCGTATTGTTGCCATTGTCTGTCGAGTTATAAACATTGAATGTTGCTCCTCCGGTAGCGTTCATGTCTTTCAGAATAATGTAATTTCCCGAAACAATTCCCGATGTTTTTGAAATGGTTGCCTGTACTCCCGAAGTTACGGCCTGAAGATAAATGGGATTAAGATCGTTGCCCCAGAAAAGTATTTCGTCAACAATGGTTTGTGTTTTCCCCGACTCAAACAGGTAGGTTTTTCCGGCGGTCAGGTTCAGTGTGTTAACGCTATTTGTGCCGCCCAGGCTGCCATTTCCCGAAAAGGTAATCGTACCAAATGTGCTTTCACTGTCAATTTCGCCATATCCGTTGAAAAGTACTGTTGAATAATTTCCTGTTCCTGAAATGCTGCCACCTGCCTGAAAAGTCACAGAATGAAAACTGTCGTCCGAATTTAATGAGGCAGTTCCACCCGGATTTTGGAAAACGACATTATAATATTGCAACAAACCCGCTCCGATGCTAAGAAAATCAGCGCCCGAAGAGGTTAAACGGATTTCTGAGGTGCCGGCGTCAAGTGTCATATTATTTCCCGAAACAAACCAGGGGTCCCACAAATTGTTACCGATGACAAATAGCGAAGCCCCCATGATCAGCGACCTTGCGTTGTTTGTTGACGAATTAAACTGGTGACAACCCACGGTTTTGCCATTGCTGTTCAGGGTTCCGAAGTTCAGGTATAAATCATAGCTCTCAACATTAAAATCGTCCTGTAAAACCCATATTCCGCCATCTCCGTTAAAATAAACATTGTTGTTCATGGCATTGCCGGCTGTGGTTACGGTGTAATTTGCCTTTCCGGGGTCGCCACCTTCAAAATACAAGGGGCCACTAAAAGCAAAATTCATGTTGGGATTCAGCGTAAGCGACCCATAAATTTTCAGGTTGTAAGTATTGGAGAGTGTTGTAAATGTTGGCTCATTCAAAGCCGCCGACCAGTCCATATCCCTGCAAAGGGCGTTTCCTATATCTACCCAAACAGCCTGACCAGTTTGCGTAAACGAATTTGCATCAAAAATCACATTGTTCAGGGGCGAAGGCAAACAGTACCCCCCGGTGCCGCCACTGCTTGCAGCCCAGTGGCTCACATCGTTCCAGTTTCCGGTACCGCCTACCCAGTAAAGGTTTTGTATTCCGGTTGGATTGATTGTCCACCCCGAATTATTCCCCAAATCAACAGTGTTGTTGGCAATAAACGTAGCCCCGCCGGTTGCATTGATTCCCTGAAGCAACGCCTGATTGATGGTAATTGTACCCGATGATTTGCTGATTGTGGTTTGAAGTGTTGTTGAATTCGACTGGATGGTTATTTGTTCAATGCAAGTTCCCTGAGCAATCAGATCGTTTGTAATTGTCTGGGTTTTGCCTTGTGTGAAGGTATAAGTATTTCCGGGTGTAAACGTCAACGTTCCAAAAGTATTATTTCCCGTAACTGTGCTATTTCCGTTCATGGTAACGGTTCCGTAGTTTCCATTTCCGTTAATGGTTCCATTACCGGTGAAAACTACTGTGTTATAGTTATTTCCATTGGTATTTATGGTTCCGTTACCAGTGAAAATGAGATTGTTTAAAGTGTTTCCGCCGCTGATGTCTCCCGCGCTGCTAAAGGTTACATTGTTCATTGATCCGCCATAGTTGAAAACGGATGCTGTACCACCTGCCGCTTCAAAAATAAGATCGTTGAAGGCAATACCAGGCCCGTTGCCAAGATAATGAACCAGCTCTGAATTTTCGGCGGTAAACCGGATGAGCGATGTACCGGCATCGAAGGCAAAATTATCGCCTCTGAAATAGAAGGCATTTGTACTGGAACTTAAAACCAATTCAGAGGAACCCAGGTTGAACGACCTTGCATTTGTATAATACGAATAAAACTGTCCGGCTGCAATGGAGTGATTGTTTGTATTTAGTGTCCCATTTACAAGATAAAATGACCTCGTTCCCAAATCCAGGTCATTCAGCAATGTCCATTCTCCGCCAACACCATCAAAGTAAATGTTGTTTTTATCAAGGGGCACACCGTCTGTAAAAATCGTTTGTCCGCTCTCGGTGGTTGCAAAATATAATAGCCCGGCAAAAGTGAAAGTCATGGTGCTGTTTAAGGTTAACGAACCATGAATGTAAAGATTTTGTGACGAGGCACCTGCAAGGGTCGAATTATTGGTGACTCCTGTCCAGTTCATATGATTTGCTCTGGCATTGTTCGAAGCATCGCCAATAATGGTTACAATCTGGCCGGGGGCCGTAAAGGAATTTTCATCAAAAAACACATTGTCGATGGCTGTTGGAACGCCCGCTCCGCCAGCGCCACCACTTGTCAACGACCAGTTTGCAGCAACATTGTAGTCACCGGTTCCCCCAACCCAGTAATAATCTTTACTTCCGGTTGCATTGATGGTCCAACCGGTGTTGTTTCCCAGGTCAATAGAGTTGTTGGCAATAAATGTGGCGCCTCCGGTGGCGTTGTTATCCTGCAGCGATACAAAATTTGCAGTAACTGTCCCCGAAGATTTGCTGAAAGTTGATTGTGAACCGTTGACAGATGATTTAATAACAATAAGCTGTGTATCAGCACCCTCGGCTATCAGGTCATTTTGTATAATCTGCGTCCTGTTGCTGGTAAATGTATATTGATTTCCAGCAGAGAAAATAAGCGTTCCGAAAGTATTGTTCCCTGTTATTGTTCCATTTCCGTTCAGTGTAACATGCCCGTAAGTTCCGTTTCCGTTTATGGTAGCAGCAGCTCCAAAAACAACGGTTGAGTGGTTATTTCCATTTGTGTTTATTGTTCCGTTTCCTGTAAAGGTGAGTTCATTAATGGTGCACCCGCCTGTTACATCACCGGCGCTGTTGAAAATCACATTATGAAATGAACCTCCGTAACTAAATACTGATGCAGTTCCGGATGCAGCTTCAAAAATAACGTCGTAGAAAGTGATGCCCGGGCCATTTCCGATGTAATGTACAAATTCGGCATTGGCTGCTGTAAGCCGGAATAGCGAAGTTCCGGGATTGACGGTGAAATTTTCACCCCGGTAGTAAAAAGCATTCGATGCAGAACCTAAAACCAGTTCCGAAGAACCCAGGTTCAAAGTCCTTGCGCTTGTGTAATAAGTGTAAAGCTGATCCGCCGTAATCGTTTGATTGTTTGTGTTGAGGGTTCCATTAACCAGGTAAAGGGTTTTTGACCCAAGATTCAAAGCATCCTGAAGGGTATATTCTCCGCCGACCCCATTAAAATAAACATTGTTTTTGTCAAGCTGAATACCAGCTGTAAAAATGGTGTGACCAGATTCAATGGCTTCAAAATATACAAGCCCTGCAAACGTAAAAATCATATCAGAACTCAAAGTCAGCGACCCATGAATGCGGAGATTTTGTGTTGAGGCGCCTGCAAGGGTAGGATTGTTGGTAACTCCGGTCCATGTCATGTTATAACAACGGGCGTTGTTCGAAACATCCCCAATAATGGTAACGGTTTGTCCGGTGGCAGTAAACGAATTGGCATCGAAATAAACATTATCTATGGCAGTCGGAACTCCTGCACCACCAGCGCCACCGCTTGTCAGCGACCATTTCGAGGCATCGTCGTAATTGCCCGTTCCCCCAACCCAGTAATAATCCTTGCTTCCCGTGGCGTTAATCGTCCAGCCGGTATTGTTTCCAAGATCAATGGAGTTGTTGGCGACAAAGGTGGCGCCGCCTGTAGCGTTGTTGTCCTGCAACGAAACATAATTTACTGTAACCGTTCCGCTTGCCTTGCTGATGGTTGTTTGCGACCCGGATGCCGAAGATTTTATGACAATAAGCTGTGTTTCGGCGCCTTCTGCCGTAAGGTTGTTGGTGATGGTTTGAGTTTTGCCATTGGTTAGTGTGTATTGAAAACCCGTACTGAAAATCAGGGTTCCAAAGGTATTGTTTCCTGTAATACTGCCATTTCCGTTCATTGTAACATGGCCATAAGTTCCATTTTGATTAATGGTTGCAGTACCTCCAAAGACTACTATTGCATGATTATTTCCATTTGTATTTATTGTTCCATTGCCTGTAAAAGTCAGGTTATTAATGGTATTTCCTCCGGTTACGGTTCCATTGCTGCTAAAGGACAAATTGTTAAACGAACCGCCATAGTTGGAAGCAGTACAACTGCCGGTAGCAGCCTCAAAAATCACATCATTAAATGCAATTCCGGGACCATTGGCGGCATAATGTACCAGTTCAGAACCCGCTGCAGTGAGTTTTATAAGTGAAGTACCCGCATTAAAGGTAAAATTATCACCCCCGAAATAAAAAGCATTTGAGCTGGATGTAAGAACAATTTCGGAAGAACCCAGGTTTAATGTTCTTACACTGGAGTAGTATGAATAAAACTGCCCTGCATTAATGGATTGGTTGTTGGTGTTGAGGGTTCCTCTCTTCAGATAAAAAGATTTGACCCCCAGATTCATGGCATCCATCAGCGTCCATTCACCCCCTTCTCCATCAAAATACAGGTGGTTTTTATCCAGGGTTTTTCCTGCAAAGAAAACCGTGTTGCCCGAAGCAGTGCTTTTCAGATAAATGGCCCCCAGAAAATTATAGGTTATTCCGGAATTTAGGGTTAAAGAGCCAAAAACCTCCAATGTCTGGCTGCTTGCACCCCCCAGAGTCGGATTATTGGTTACCCCGGCCCAGTTCATGTTTCTGCAATAGGCTATGGTGTTGGCGTCGCCTACCACCGTAACAGTCTGGCCTGATGAGGTAAACGAGTTGGCATCGAAATATACGTTGTCGATGGCGGTCGGGATGCAGCTTCCGGCCGCTCCGCCGCTGGTTTCCGACCAGTGTGCCGGATCGTTCCAGTTTCCGGTTCCTCCAACCCAGTATAGATTTTTAGCGGTTGGAGGAATGATTAACCAGCCCGAATTGTTACCCAAATCAATTGAGTTGGCTGCCGCAAAAGTTCCCCCGCCGGTTGCGTTCATATCTTTCAACAAACAATAGTTAATGCCCACACTTCCACTGGATTTGCTAATGGTTGCCTGGCTTCCTTCGTTGTGCGACTGGAATGTAATGCCCGAAGTACAGGTTCCGTTGGCGCTGAGTGTTTCGTCAATTACCTGCGTTGTTCCTGAGTTGAAAGTGTACACTTTTCCGGCGCTTAAAGTCAGATTACCAAAAGTATTGCTGCCCGTAATGTTTGCATTTCCGTTAAAGGTGGCATCGCCGTAAGTGCTGCTTTGGTTCAAGGTTGCAGTTCCACTTACCTGAAGTGTTGTCACAATGTTTCCATTGGTCGAAACGGTCAGGCTGCCGGTTGACACCAGTGTATTTATGGTCATTCCGCCGGAAATTGTACCACCACTGTTGAAGGTAATATTATTGAACGACCCGCCATAATTAGACACTGTACAACTACCTGTTGCTGCTTCAAAAAGAACATTGTAAAAAGTTTTCCCTGGCCCGTTGGATGACCCATGTGACAAACCCGAACTTACCGCAGTGAATTTAATCAGCGAAGAACCAGCGTTGAGTGTGAAATTTTCACCCCTGAAATTGAATGCACCGTTTGAAGTTGAGGTGAGCGTCATGGTTGACGACCTGAGATAAAGTGTTCTGACATCAGTAAAATAAGTATTGAAGATGTTGGCTGTAAACGACTTATCGTTCAGGTCAAGGGTTCCTTTCGAAAAGTAAACCGAATTATTGCCGGTATGCAGAAATGCATCCTGCAAAACATAACCCCCGATTCCCTGAAAATAAACGTTCCTTTTAAAAGATTGCCCGGCGCAGGTCAGCGTTTCCCCGGTGCTGAGCGATTCAAAATAAACATCACCCAAAAAGTTGTAGTTCATGCCCGCTATCAAAGTAAGCGAGCCGTAAACCGAAAGTTTCCGCGTTGCTGCACCAGCTAACTGCGGAGCGTTTAACGCCCCGGTCCAGTTCATGTCAGCGCACAAAGCATCCACATTAATGGTAACAATTGCCCCCGCTGCCGGAAACGAACTGGCATCAAAAAAAACATTGTCAGCGCTCGTTGGTGCAACTGTGTGAAATGTCGATCCACCAGAGGATGTTGCCCAGTGAGCAGCAAAATCGTTCCAGTTTCCTGTTCCGCCTACCCAGTAATAATCAGCGGCAGTTAAGTTTATTCCTGTTATCAGGAAAATTAAGATTGTAAAGTAAATTTTTTTCATAATTACCGAAGTTTTATAATTATTAATTATTTAAAAATGAGCAAATTGAAATGTAAATTAAAACAGAAAAAATCGTGAAAGCTGTTTGTTCTCATAAAGTTGTGACTTGTTCCTGACAAATTTATTAAAATCATCTGAAAATGAGAGGCAATTTACAAAAGAGTTTTAAAATCCCTACTTTTACCCGCAAAAATGTATTGACGTGATGCGGAATTATTTTGTTTTAATGTTGATAATTAATGCTTTGTGGGGTTATTCACAAAACAAAGACTCGCTGATGGTAAGAGAAATTTTTAACAATGTCCTCACCAACCGCGATGCTTACAACAACCTGGAGTACTTGTGTGAAAATGCTCCGGGAAGATTGATCGGTTCGGAAACCTCGCTGATTGCACTTGAATATTTGCGCCATTATGCCGAAAAACTGGGTGTTGACACGGTTTTTCTTCAGGAAATCAAATCAAAAGCGTGGAAGCAAAATTCAGCCTCATTAAAAATCCGACAGGGAAAGAAAAAATTTTCAATACCCTGCGATGCCCTGGGTAATTCACCCGCCACATCATCAAAAGGAATTAATGCTGGTATTGTTGAGGTAAAAAGTCTGAAAGAAGTTGAAGAATTAGGTGAAGCTAATATTTCCGGTAAAATTGTTTTTTACAACCGTCCGTGGGATCAGTTGGCTATCAATACTTTTGCGGGATATGGCCACACAGTAGATCAGCGTTCACGGGGGCCGGCAATGGCGGCAAAGTATGGGGCGGTTGGGGTAATTGTCAGGTCTGTCGGTTCGGGTTACGACCATTTTCCACACACCGGATCAACACGTTACGACGACAGGAAAATTCCTGCCGTGGCAATAAGCGCTATTGATGCTGATGTTTTAAGCAAAAATCTAAAAGAAAATCCTTCAACCACGGCCACCCTTTTCACCGATTGTGAAGATATTCCTGAGGTAAATACGTACAATCTGATTGCCCAGATAAATGGGCACGAAAAACCTGAAGAAATCATTGTTGTTGGCGGCCACATCGACGCCTGGTTCAATTCTCCCGGCGCACACGACGATGGCGCTGGTTGTGTAATGTCGATGGATGTGCTGAGGATTTTCAAAGAATTAAAGATTGAAAATAAACGCACTATCCGCGCTGTAATGTTCATGGATGAAGAATTGTACCAGTCGGGAGGGAAGGCTTATGCCGAAAATGCCAAAAACCAGAACGAAAAACACATCCTTGCCATCGAAGCCGACGCCGGAGCCTTTACTCCCGAAGGTTTCACGGTGGATGCCACAGAATCCGTGACAAGCAATATTTCAGAATTTTATCCTTTGCTTGAACCTTACGGGCTTGATTATATAAAAAAAGGCGGTTCTGGTGTTGACATTTCGTTTTTGAAACCTTTTGGCACCGCGCTTTTGGCCTACCGAACCGACTCGCAGCGCTACTTCGACCTGCACCATTCAGCCAACGACACGTTCGACAAAATCAACTTCCGTGAACTTCAACTTGGCAGTGGCCACCTGGCCGGGCTGATTTTTCTGGTGGATAAGTACGGGCTGGAGTGATGGAAAAGTGGAAGGTTGGAAAAGTGGAAAGATGGAAA
>CALFEP010000014.1 GCA_937950125.1 uncultured Bacteroidota bacterium | reverse complement strand
CCGGATGATTGCAGTTGGACACAGACAATGCCGTTTGCCCCGCTGCATCAACGATTTCGATATTTACAGGCCATTTTTCGATGCCTGAAATGATGACTTTTTCTTTTGCAGGATTGGGCGAAAGTTGTATTTGTGGAATGTTATTATCCTTAATTCCAACAGGGTAAATGTCAAAACTCACGATTTTCGACAACCCCTCGTTTTCATAAGCACCCTGGTTGGGGAATGAAGCGTCGTATTGGGCAACTTCAAAAGTAAACCAGGTGTTGGTTGCTGCCCGGTACATTTCGAAATACATCATTTCGTTGTTGGTAAAACCAGTTGTTACTGACGAGGTGGAATCGTTTCCGAAAACGAAAATCGGAACATTTTCAGAAATATCCGTAACTACAGCTCCACCCGCACAAATTCCCTGGATGGTGAAGGATGCGATTTCGTCACCTGGTTGGATTTGCCCGTTAAATGTTGAAGTCGGGAAGAGGATGATGTGCGAATTTCCGGTTTGGTCATATTCGTAAAATCCTTTTCCATTTATGTTTTCGACTGGCGGTTTATTGGCTGAACCAACGGGTTGTGGGAAAATCAGATAACCGGGTTCGTTCATTTTTACCAGGTACGATTTTCCACTTTCGAGGTGTTCGAGGGTGTTAATCTCCTGTTCTGGCCAGAAGAGTTCTATTCCCCCTACTTCCTTAACCAATAAAAGTTCGTCGCCCATGTTTCCAAAAAGTTCGTCGCACGAAACATTTTCGTTGCAGATTACCGGAATCAGGTTCCATCCGGTATTTACCGGCAAGGTGTGGTTGACCATGTCGTAACCGGCAAAGTCGAAGTTTACATCATCGGTAACTTTAATTTTGTAACCGCTGTGTGCAAACCAGTCGCCAATGGTGTTCATGCCGGCGGCTGGCCAGTAGGCGCCATCCATATCCTGAACAATGATCAGCTCGTCGGCGATGCTTTCGAAAATGCTTTCGATATTGGCCTCCACGGGTAGCAGGTAGCTCGAAATGCCGCTCCATCCCTGTGGAATGGTGTAGGTTTGATGAATGATGGGCGGCATTTGCCCTTCGATGGGTGGGAAAAGAATATAATCGATCCAGCCGCAGTCGGAGCCTGAAACCACGTAAACATCTTTCATGTAAACCCATTTAAAAGTGCGTTCGCCGGCGGTTACCGGATAGGTAACTTCTTCCCAGCCTGCTTCACCCGACCATTCATCTTTAAGCTGGTTATCGATGTAAAATTGAAGGAAATCATAATCGGCTTCCGAGGAAACTTTTCTGAAAAACGAAATATTGCCGTCGGCAATCACATTCAGCGTAAGCTCTAAAATTGTCTCGGAATCGTTGCCGATGGCGCCGGATTTTGCACACCAGTTTCCTTCGTAAGCGCCGGAGTTGGTCACCGTCCAGTTGGCATTGCCGGAGGTTACCCAGTCGAACTGGCTGAAATTGCCGGTTTCGAAGTCCTCGACAACCAAACCTACCATAAAGCCCAGGTCGTAATTGTAGGTAAAATCAATTCCGTTTGACACACATTCAACATCGAGCAAGCCAATAATGGCGTGCCCTACAGGCGTGTTTTCATCAACGGTGATGCTGAAACCGGCAGTTGCTTCTTCACCAGGAGCGATATTTCCAAAGTTCATGGTTCCCGGGTTGATGGTTGTGTAAGGGTCGGTGGTGAGAAACTCTGCCGAAATATTTGTAACATCAAACAACCCTTTGTTTTGAAGTGTAACCATGATCTGAACGGTTTCGCCCGGATCAATCCTTCCATTGTTATTGCCGGTTGGATCGAGGATTTGTGTGCCACCCATGTTCAGGCCATAGGCGGTTTTTGCCAGCCCTTTGATACAGAAATTACCGGTGTGCTGGAATCCTGATGGATCGTTGTAATCGTAAAAATCTTTCCAGGTACCGCCGTCCTTGTAAAAACTTTCGCCGGGATTTGCTGCAGACTCAACAATGGTGCGGTATTTTGCGCCCAGCAAGACCGGAACATCCGATGTGCGGTCGTAAGGAATTCCGCCGTCAGAAAGTTGCAGGTAAATGTAAAAATCATCACCCTGGGTGAGGGTTACGGGCGTGGTCAGATTGATGGTGTGAAGCCCCGAATAATCGATGTGGCCGGATGTGGTTGCCAATTCGTTTTGCAGTGTTCCGCCTGTGTAATTGTCGTAAATTTTCACAGTAAAATCCACATTGTGAACAGCCGTAAAGAAATTAACCGCAGCCAGCATATCGCCCGATGTTGCTGTGAAAGTGTTGAATGCCTCGGTAGTTCCGGTTTTTGTGTCGCGCCAGCCGTGATAATCGTGGTAATAAGTCACATTGTACTGAAGTGGTTCCACGTCCTGGAAAGAAATTGCACCCATTTCGGGGTTGCGGCAGGCATGTTTGTCGTAATATGAAATCCAGAAATAGCCCTGGTTTCCCCAACTGGCGCCCCAGCTGTTTTTCACCAGCCATGCTCCGGGAAGTGGCGCCTGTGTGGCTTTGCTATCGTCCCAGCCAATGATGGCCACAGCATGGTTTGGATCAAGCGTGCTTGTTGGCGGCTGATAATGGATGTAGTTGGAAATGAATGCGCCATCGTAGCACATGCATGTTCCCAGCACACCTTCTTCCATGATTTTTTGCTTAATCAGGTCGATGCCATTCAGGTTTTCGTCCATGGTAAACCATTCGATATCGCGGGGATAGTAATAATGGTAACTTTCAGCCCACCGTGCCGGTGGTGAGTTGTACGACTGCCCGTCGATGTCGCGCACAGCGCCTTCATTTCTGGAAAGGTAAGCCGACGTAACGCGGTAATCGCCGCCCATATGCACTTCAAGGCCGCTGCCCGAAGGCGGGTTGATGTCGTCGTTGTTGTGCTGGTTAAATCCATTCCACCAGTCAAGGTGGTATTCAGCGAGGTTGGGTTCACCCGTTTCGCCGGCAGCCGCCCAGGCGCCGGTCATCAGCAGGTTTCCTTCCATAGCCGCAAAAGCGCCGTGCGTCCAGCAGGTTCCGCCCTGTTGGCTTTTTACGGAAGTAACATAATTCACACCGTTTACATTTCTCAGGTCAAAGGTTGAAGGAAGTTGTACCTGGCCATCAACGGAAAGGGCTTTTATGCAAAAATTTCCCGTATGCTGAAAACCCGACGGGTCGTTGTAATCATAAAAATCTTTCCAGGTACCGCCATCCTTGTAAAAGCTTTCTCCCGGATTTGCAGCCGACTCAACAATGGTGCGGTATTTTGCACCAAGCAGAACCGGTACGTCGGAGGTGCGGTCGTAGGGATGCCCGCCTGCCGACAAACTCAGGTAAACATAAAAAGTTTCGCCTTCGTCAATATTTACAGGCGTGGTGAGATTGATGGTATGAAAACCCGAATATTCTATATTTCCGGAAACGGTGGAAAGCGGATTTTGCAACTGGCCGCCCGCGTAACTGCCATAAATGGTTGCCGTAAAATTTACGTTGTGCACTGCCGTAAAAAAGCTTACTGCTTTGAGGGTTTCGTCCGAATTAGCAGTAAAAACATTGAATGCTTCTGTCGTTCCGGTTTTTGTGTCGCGCCAGCCGTGGTAATCGTGATAATAAGTGTGGTCGTACTGCAGCGGTTCCACGTCCTGGAAAGAAATTGCACCCATTTCGGGGTTGCGGCAGGCATGTTTGTCGTAATATGAAATCCAGAAATAGCCCTGGTTTCCCCAACTGGCGCCCCAGCTGTTTTTCACCAGCCATGCTCCGGGAAGTGGCGCCTGTGTGGCTTTGCTATCGTCCCAGCCAATGATGGCCACAGCATGGTTTGGATCAAGCGTGCTTGTTGGCGGCTGATAATGGATGTAGTTGGAAATGAATGCGCCATCGTAGCACATGCATGTTCCCAGCACACCTTCTTCCATGATTTTTTGCTTAATCAGGTCGATGCCATTCAGGTTTTCGTCCATGGTAAACCATTCGATATCGCGGGGATAGTAATAATGGTAACTTTCAGCCCACCGTGCCGGTGGTGAGTTGTACGACTGCCCGTCGATGTCGCGCACAGCGCCTTCATTTCTGGAAAGGTAAGCCGACGTAACGCGGTAATCGCCGCCCATATGCACTTCAAGGCCGCTGCCCGAAGGCGGGTTGATGTCGTCGTTGTTGTGCTGGTTAAATCCATTCCACCAGTCAAGGTGGTATTCAGCGAGGTTGGGTTCACCCGTTTCGCCGGCAGCCGCCCAGGCGCCGGTCATCAGCAGGTTTCCTTCCATGGCGGCCATTGCGCCGTGTGTCCAGCAGGTTCCACCCTGTTGGCTTTTTACGGAAGTAACGTAATTTCCTCCGCCAACATTCCTTAAATCGAAAGTGGCCGGCGGTTGTGCCAATAATGCACACATCGTTAAGATGAGAAATGGAGTCAGAAGCAGTTTTTTCATTGTGTGAAATATTTATTGATTAAGTAAAAGTCTATTTGCAATCGGGAAAAAGAAGGGTTATTGGTGAATTTATCAGAATAAAATAGGCATTTCCGGGCATCAGGCTGCCCAATGTGTTAATGTTCATTTCGGGCCAGTAAGTACCCATTCCGGCAATTTCTTTTACAACCTGAATATTGCCTGCGAAATTCTGAAAAATTTCTTCCGCCGAAACCGGACATGCACTCAATACAGGCATCAGGTTCCATCCTTCCTGCAGGTCAAGCTGGTTTTCAGAAACAGGGCTTCCTGAAATTTGGAGGTATGCAGGGTTTTCGAGTTTGATTTTGTATCCGGTTTGGCTGTCCCATTCACCAATACTGTTGACCCCAAACATGGGTGAAAACACCCCGTTCATCTGTTGTAAGATAACCAGGTCGCCCATGATGGGACCAAACATTTCAGTAAGGTCGGGATTTTCAGGAACGAGATACGAAGATAAGCCACTCCATCCCTGAGGCAAAAACAATAGCTGGTTTGTTGCTTCCGGAATTACTTCTATGAAATCCACACTGGTTTTGGTGTCCGATCCATGGCTGTTCGTAACCACAAGTATGACATCATAACTACCAGGTTGTTCATAAGTTACCAGCGGATTTTCTTCCTCCGAAAAACCAGGAGTGCCGCCCTCGAAATACCAGAAAAACTGGGTAGGATTTCCTGATGAAAGGCTGGTAAACTGTACGGTTTCGCCGGTTGCAGCAGTAGTGGCATCAGCCGTAAAATCAGCGATGGGTAAAAACGGAATATTTGCTGGCGGAAAAGTAATCACATCGAGCCAGGCGCAGTCGCTGTAGGAGGTAACACTGCTGTTTTTTCTGTATTCCCAGGTAAAGGTATGCTCACCTGCCGTAACAGGCCATGCCGAATAATACCACGACCCGTTGCCCGACCAACCCATCATTCCCACGCCATCAATTATAAATGTCAGGTTATCGTTTTCATTTTCGCACGAAACTTTTGACCAGAACGAGATTTCGCCATCCTGCAGGATATCCATGCTGATAGAAATGGCCGAATACTGCTGGTGTGAAACCATTCCTGACTGTGCACACCAGGAACCTTCCTGAGGGTTGCTGCCTGTAATAAACCAGTCAGCATTTCCGGTCAATTCCCAGGGAAAAGCCAGGAAGTTTCCGGTTTCAAAATTTTCGATTACCTCACCAATCACCAGCGATGTTTCGAGTTCTGCAATGTAAGCCCCAAACCCGGCTTCCATCTGAAAACCAAGCACAGTGCCAAATTGGATGTCAGGATCGATGGTTATTTCAAACACAGTATTTTCGCTTTGCGAAGGATCGAGTGTTCCGGTAAAGTACTCGGGATTGGTTATCTGAACCCAATTTCCTACATATCCTAAAACAGCAAAAACTTCAGGTACCTGACTGTGGCCGGCATTGGTAATTGGAAAAACCAGGTTCAGGGTTTCACCGGCATCAGGTTTTCCATTTCCATTTCCCTGGCTGTCGTCGATAAATGGCTGGCTGATGAGAATATGAGGCGCCGCAAGGGTGAGCAAAATCGTTTCATTCCATACGTTTGCACCGTCAGAGAGGGTGAGATTACATTCAGCCAGGTGTTGGTCGGGCGCCTGGTCCGAAATGATGATTTCGAAAGACCCTTGTATCGTGATACTCTGACCGGCAGAAATTTCTGCCCACATTTGTTGGGATTTAGTAATCTGCACAAAGCCGTCAACTGACGAAAGTGTACCCAAAACATTGAATGCATTTTCGTTTCCTGAATTTTGAAGTGTGATGTCAAGGAAAATGGTTTCTGAAAAATCAGCAATCTGGTTGTTGTTGCCGTTGCTGTCGTCAATCTGAAAAGCCTCCAGCTCAATATCAGCGCCTGTTTCCTCCACAACGGTTATGGTTCCGATAAATGGTTTTCCATTTTGACGGGTAACGACGATGTTGGCAATTCCTGTTTCTGCAAATGGTGTGAGCATGAGTTCAGCAATTCCGTTGGCGTCGGCCAGGGCAGCGCCATGCAACACATTGTTTTTCGAAACACCCACATAAGCATAGGGTTCGGTGTTGATGGTAAATGAAGAAGTACCAACCAGGATGTTTTCGGGGTAGGAGGCCTGAATGTCGGGTGGCTGCGAAAAATAAACCATTAGCGAAGGGTCGCCCATCAAATGGTAAATTTCCCAGTAATAGTTTTTCATGCTTGAATTTGACTGCTGTACAGCCAGGTTGCCGGCAGAAACCATTTGTCCTTGTGTGACGAACCAGTTTTCAGTACCAATACCCAACTGATCGTGAAAGGTGCGGTCGTACGCACCCAGTTTTGTGGAATTGTAAACCGGGTTTGTTGCAACTGTTTTAAAACCCACACCCCACCAGTAATCCTCGTCCCAGTAGGTGTAGTTCGATCCTCCGATGTAACCAATGGCTCCCTTGTTGGCTGCCCTGACAATTTCCTCGGCAAAACAATTTCCGCCAAACATCGAAGTCTGGCAGCAGTTGCCAACCATCAGCGGGTATTTGTGATTGTTTTGCAATGCAGAAATGTGGCTGGTCTGAAAACTTGGGTCAGCCCAGCCACTGCTGCTCCCGTGGGCGGTGTAATTGGCGTAAGCCACTCCGTTACTTACGTTTAGCCTGATGTTGGATGCATAATTTGCCCCCGATGGTTCCGGTTGCAGATAGGTGTATGACAAAAGTCCGTGGGCAGCATTGAAATAGTAGGCAGTACCGTAATTAATCTGGCCGTTGCCCCAGGTAAGCTGGTGTGAAGCATCGGCGCCGGCAATCATCACCACTTTGTCAAGAAATGAAGGATCAGGCATCAGGTATTGTTCGTATTCAAGGGTTTTATCGATCTGAGGTTGGAGCTGCGATAATGTTGATGCTGAAAATCTGCCATAATATGCTTCCGGAAGTTTGTCGTTGGTGTATTCGCAAAAGTACAGGTCGGTGATGTGAGAACCCGCTGTTCCTGAAAAGGCAGGTATCTGAGCTACATCGCCCACCAGAAGAACAAAACTCTGTGGCATATAACCAGCGGGTGGATTTTGATAAAAATTCTTCAGATAAGCCTTGATGGAGGTAGTTGTGGTTCCAACCGAAGGATTATTTGTGTAAGCCTCAACAACCCTGAATCCTTTGCGCGTTTTCCATTGAATGAAAGGCTGAAGGGCGCTTTGAAACATAGGATCGGAAACGATGATGTAAGTAACCGGCGCATTTGTAATAAGTTCGCGATTTTCAGGCACCGAATGATTGATCAACTGCCTGAAGTTTGCTTCAAAATATGGAGAAAACACGCGGTTTTTTTCAAATTCAGTAAGTGAAAGGTTTCCGCCTCTGAAATTAATTTCGCACGTAAAACCAGTAATTACAAGCAATTCGCCGGTAACAGGATTATATTTTATGGGTGAGATTTCGAGCCTCGCCAGCCGTAATCCACGCAGAAATCCTTCGTCGGTCACTGTCACCAATTCCTGGCCGTAAAATGCATTTTGGGAATAGGTTTTCTGGTTAACGACAAATTCCAGTTCATCAGGGTTTTCAATATTTTTTGGAATGGGCGGCTGTGCTGGGAATATTGGATGGTAAATGTCGAAGGAGTTGAGTTTAAGCATCCTGGTTTCGATATTTGTATAAGAAATATCAAATCCGGCGCCATAAGGAACCTCGAGGAGTTGGCGTAAAACCGGCAGTTTGGGGTTTCCTTCATCTGTTGAACTTCCATAGCCTGGGATCGAAATTTCGGTAAAACCACCAGCTTTTGTCTGAACAGCAAAGGCATTCATTTCTCCGAGATGGTTTTCAAATGATATGATTAACCCTTCATCTTCAATCAACCTGAATTGTGTTGAAACATCCTGCAGATGGATGTTTTGTGCTTTCGCATTTGTGTAAGAAAAAATTACAAGTATTGACAGCAGTAGTAAAGTGAGTCTGTTCATATTTTATAAATTACGGTTTAAACTGTAAAAGTATCATTTTTTCATTGAAGGATTTTTTCATTCAACAGGGGCGAAAATTCATTTTACCAAAAAAGCCGGCGGGCTCTTCGGAAAAATCCCGAAAAGCCCGCCAGTGGTAAAAAAATAGAATAGCATTCGTATTATTTCGAAATAACTACCTTTTGATTGATGTTGGTGGTTACCCCTTCAATTTTCAGATAATAAACACCTTCGGCCAGTTTGCCCGATTCGATGGTCTTGGTGAAATTGCCTTTCACTTCAATGTTTTCGATCCGGTAAACACTTTCGCCAAGAGCATTCATAAGGTTGATACTAACAACATCGTTGGCCGAAAGTTCGATAGTGAACTTGCCATTTGATGGATTCGGGTAGATGGACAATGAGGCATCATTATCGTTTTCACCGATTCCCACGCAATTCACAACTTCAACAGCAAAGTCGGCTGACCAGCTTCCTTCACCGCATTCGTTTACTCCACAAACCTTCATTGCTGCTGTACCCTCGAAGGTATCATTCCAGAGTATTGTCAGTTCGTTCATGTTTTGTGTAACAATGGTTCCTGCCTCAGCCGGTTCGAGCACCCACATGTAGCTGTTGGCATTTGCAATTGGGTCAATGTTGTAGATTTCGGTGTAACCCTGGCAGGTTTGGGTATTTCCGGCAATATTTCCCGGAAGGGCAGGCATCCCCATAATGGTAATGTAATTTGATTTTGTCATGGAGTTGCTTCCTAATTCACCGGTAACAGTAAGGGTTACATCAAAAACTCCGGCTGTGCTGTAGGTGACTGTCGGATTTTGTTCGGTAGAGGTTTCGGGTGTACCACCTTCAAATGTCCACAACCATTCGGTTCCGCCACCGGTTGAACCGTCGGTAAACTGTACTTCGAGGCCTTCGCAACCGCTGGTTACACTTGCCGAGAAGTTAACATTGATACCCGCCACAACCACTGTATAATCTTCCACTTCGCCATAGGTAGCACTTCCACAGGGTGTTGGTGCTGTGCTGTAAGTCATTCTGATCCTCATTCTGTAGGAGCCGGGATTTTGTCCTGCAGGAGCTGTAATGGTGCCCGTGAAGGTTTGTCCCTGGCCGCCAACATTGG
>CALFEP010000013.1 GCA_937950125.1 uncultured Bacteroidota bacterium | reverse complement strand
AGTTTCCTTTAATTTTCAAACTCAATGCCTGTGGTGAATTGCAATGGTGCAGGCTACTTGCCATTGATGGTTACCTCTCTGGTTTCTTTCTTGATGCCATATTTCTCGAAAATGGTGATTTATTAGGTCTTGCCTATATGCCTGAAAATGACCCTTCAAATAACAACAGGATTATCGTGTTCCGGATTTCACCGGAAGGGGAACTAATCTGGAAAAAAGGATATGCCACCCATGAAAATCATCCCTATTATGGCGATCCTTATGGAGCAAGTATCCACCAATTTGGAGATATTTATATGATTGTCGGCAATGTGTATTCTCCCTACCCCAACAGCCCCAATCCCTACCATGTTTATCAGCGTCCAATGTTCATTGGCATCAATGAAGACTTTGAGGAACAATGGATAATTGAATTTGGGATAAATGATTCTCTTCTAGGGCAGGCAGAAACAGTAGTTCCAATTAACGATACACTATTTATGGGCGTGGGACGTCACAGGTTTATTAATGAAAATGGAGAGTTGGATCAAAATGCCTGGCTGATGTTTTTTAACAACACAGGCGTAGAAGCTGGAAATAAAATTCTTGTGGATGAACAATTCGGTCCTGAAGTTTTGGAATCGGGTATCTTCGAGGTAGAACAAATTGAAGGCGACAAATACTTGTTATCAGCCGGCTATTTGAATGGTGAGATTGATGATTATACCAAAGGTGATTTAGTAACAGATACTGCCGGCAACGTGTACAATTATACAATACGGGAAAACACATCAGGTGGCGGTAGCATTTACATTGCAAAGACCTTTGATAAAAAATACGTATTAGATGCAAACTACCAACTTCCCAACCAAACCACCTCCGATATTTACCTTTACAAAATAAACGAAAACCTGGAGCAGGACACTGTTTATCCGGGCAATTACACCTACGATAGTTTGTGTAAAAATCTACCCATTCAATCAGGTGTCATAGATCTTGGAGGGTGCGATGTAATAACTGCCATCGGCGAAATTCCCACCCTGGAGGAATACAACCAAAAGCTGCAAACCATTCCGCTCACGGCCAGCCCCAACCCAACCAACACGGGAGAAGTACTGTTGGAAATGGAAAACACCGGCTTGTACGATAACCTGGAGCTAAAGGTTTTCGATGTATTGGGCAACCAGGTGCACACCCAAAAAATCTGGCCTCACCAGGGCGCCGCCCTTTTGGATGTGAGCGCCTGGGCCAGAGGCATCTATGTAGCTGCCATTTTCAGCCACAGCGAGATGAAAGGAAAATGCAAGATTGTGGTGGAGTAGCAAATTTAATATTTAACCCCTGACAGGGTTCTGAACCCTGTCAGGGTTTTCCAAATCAGACAAATGCCCCCAAAAAATTAACTTGCTTTTTCCTCCCCTCTCACCTATCTTTGGCAAAAAATTAAAACTTCATGAAATAAAAATTTACAAACTCCTTTTCTACTTGAAAAATCCCTTCTACCATATTGTCCCATTGCTTTTTACAGAATACAGCCTGCCTGTGCACCTACAAATGCCTATGCTTTTGCCTGTGCTTTTTTTACCGGTGGGTAAGGGAGTAGAGAGAAGAGAAGAGAAGAGAAGAGAAGAGATCAGACCTGGTGGCCTCAAGGAAAGCTGAAACAGGGAGAAGCCCGCCATGATGCCATTTTTTGTTACTGTTCTTGTACACAAAGCGATTTTACGAACAGTGTATTTTTATGATTTTGATTTCAACAAATTACAAATTAATACTTTAAGTTATGACAACAATTAAAACAATGCTACTTTTTGCCAGCCTGATGATGTTGGAGCTGGTTGGAAATGCGCAAGAAAAGCAATACATTCCGCTGGTTGAACCAGGGAAGGTATGGTTTGAAACTTATAGTCAGTCACCAAGTCCATATGGATACAACACTGCAGGTAAAGTTTACTTACAGGGAGATACAATAATCAACAATGTGCAGTTTTCTAAGATTTATAGTGTGTTGGTTGATGTCTTGTGTCAGGAAACTATTATCCTTGGACCTATCTATAGAGGAGCCATGCGTGATGACACTATTGAAAAAAAAATATGGATTGTTCAACCAAATGAAAGTGATGAAATCTTGTTCTTTGATTTTTCACTTGAAACCGGAGATACTATTCCTGAAACATGTTATTTTAGTCGTCATTTTTATCCAATAGTTATTAGCAGTATCGACACTGTTATAACTTACGATGGAGTTGAAAGGAGCAGATGGCAATTTGAATGCGAAGGATCACAGGATGGATCAATTGTGATTGAAGGCATCGGCAGTATTAATGGCTTTCTAGCTGGTTACATCTTACCTTTTGAATATTACTCGGAAGATCTATTTTGCTGTACACTTGATTCGATGCAAATTTTTCCTTATTCTTCTTCAGATTGTATTTTGCCATCCGATACTTGTGCCGTTGTTGGACTTCCTGAAACTGAGACAATGGAAAATATTATTATTTTTCCTAATCCGTTATCAAATTCACAACAATTACATTTCCAGAATCAAATTAAAGAAGATGATGAAATTACCAAAATAGTAATCATTGATACAAATGGTACAATAGTTGTAATTTCAGAATTCTGGGAAAATCATGTTCCATTTAACCTACCTGACTACTTATCAGGTTTATATGTTTTAAAAATTTTAACAAAAAAACATGTTTATATTAATAAAATTAAAATTTTATAAATTATGAAAAAAAATTTAGAATTTGCTCCAATCATTTATTTTTTAATTTTTATGCTTAGTCCATTTTTCTCTGATGGACAAGTAGATACTAACTTCTATGAGTTAAGAAATTATTTCTTTCAAGGGTATCAGGGTGTCATTGATACAAATGAAGCAAGTGTAATTAATCAATTCCAGAAATATGAGTATATTAATGGTCCAAAATTTTCACCAACAGGAAGTATAGAATATGCCTTTGATCAGTATCAGGATTGGATTACAGATTATGAACAAAATGGAGATGGAACGACATCACTCACTTCAAACTGGCAATCTATTGGCCCAAATAATACACCTACCGGTAGCATATCAGCAAAAGGAGTTGGCAGATTAATTTGCATTACTCAAGATCCTGAACATCCTTTCGATACTATTTTTGTCGGTTCTCCTTTTGGTGGAGCGTGGAAAACCTATGATGGTGGACAGAATTGGTCAAATTTAAATACTGATTTTTTACCAATCACAAAGTGTTCGGAAATAGCAATCAATCCAAATAATAATAGTATGATATTTATTGCTACAGGTGATAGGGACGATTATCACAACGCATCTATTTCTGCTGGTGTTTACAGAAGCAATGATGCAGGATCGGTATGGACACCTGTAAATAATGGATTGAATTTCAATGGATTTTTCCAGATCTCCAAAATCCTGATAAATCCGTCAAATCCCGATATAGCATACCTTTCAACCTCTCAAGGTATTTTTAAAACTACAAATGCAACAACAAATTGTCAATGGATACAACTGACTGATGCCTTGGTTTATCAAAAGTATTTCAGGAACATCATTTATAAACCGGACGGTTTGAATTCAACTCTTTACGCGTCTGGAAAAGATATTATAATGTCAACTGATGGAGGAAATACATGGTCTTCGATGACTGGTAGTGGCACTGGATTGGATTTTTCAACATTTACTGACTATCCATTTCCAGTTCGAATAAATATTACCGTATCTCCCGCAGCACCAAACAAATTGTTTGCATATGCTTCATTAAGTAATACTCCAGCTCAATTACAATGGAATAGCACTGTGAAATCTCTTGTTTTTATTTTTGACGGCAGTTTATGGTCAGTTAAAAATTTCCTTCCGGGTAATTATGAATCAGGATATTGGTATACCTCTCATGGTGCCGGCCCTGCCTGGATGCCTATTGCAGTTTCTCCAACAAATGCTGATCATATTTACATTGGCAATGTCGTATCTTGGAGGACTTTCGATGGAGGGACAAATTGGAGCAAGGTATATGACTATAATCAGAGCATACACGCCGATTGTCATGATTTGAAATATTCGCCTGACGGACAAATACTCTATGTTGCAACAGATGGTGGTTTTTCGAAAATTACAAATCCGGGATCCACAAATAGCCCAGCAGTATATGGATTGAATAATGGTTTGACAATTGGTACAATTACTAAAATTGCCCTTACAAATAGAGAAGTTGAATTTACCTTAATTGGTGAGTTTGATTGCGGGAGTTCCAAATATGATCCGTTAAATTACCCTTCATCACCTTGGGAAACTATTAAGGGCGGAGACGGTTGCGAACAGGAAATTAATTTATTATCCAGTGATACAGTATATTCATCATCTCAAAAAAATCATATACAAAAATTTAAAGATAGAGGTGATGATGATTTTTACTTGTTTTCCATACCTTTTGACGAAGAATGTAACAATTGGGAAGATGCTGAATTAATTGCAGATTACACTCTTCTTCAAACAGATCAAAGTATCATATACGCATGTTTTAGTGATATTTATAAAAACGAATTCCAAAGTTCATGGGTACAATTATCAAACTTTACAAATGATTTTAATTTAAATTGTTATGATCCGTTAACTTCATTTGATATTGCGCCTAATAACCCGGAATATATTTATGTAGCAGTAGAACACTTTCAAGATAACAATCCTTCAGAATATTTGCTTTTTAAAACAACCAGTGGTGGCTATGATAATGGGTGTACCACAGGATGCTGGACAGAACTATTTCCACCAAACCCTCATCACATAACAGGAATTGCAGTATCTCCTTATGACAAGAATAAGATTTGGATATCTTATTCAGGATATGATGTAAATGATAAGGTTAAGTATTATAATGGAAGTACCTGGAATGATTTTTCTAATGGATTGCCAAATCTGCCAATAAACCATATTCTATATAATTACGGATCAGATAATGGTCTATTTGTTGCTACGGATAATGGTGTTTATTATAGGGATGCGAATTTGGATCAATGGGAGCCCTTTAAAACAAATTTACCAAACGTAAGTGTAAGCGAATTGGAAATAAACTACGGAAATAGCAAAATTTCAGCAGGTACATATGGACGAGGTCTATGGGAAAGTTCACTCCCTTGTACTTTAAATGAAACAGAATTATACTTAGACAATGATCAAACTTGGAAAACTGCAATGAGATTTGACAGAAACGTAATCGTAGGCTCAGGAAGTACACTAACAGTTGAAAAAAGTTCTATTATATACTTTGTATCAGAGGCCAAATTAATCATCCAATCCGGCGGCAAACTCATCCTCGACGGCGGCACCCTCACCAATGGCTGCGGCGATATCTGGCAGGGCATCGAAGTGTGGGGAAATCCCAATGCCACGCAAATACCTGCGAACCAGGGGATATTGCAGGTGATAAACGGAGGAACCATTGAAAATGCCGAAGTGGCCGTGCGCGTCGGTTCGGAGGACTACACCGGAAAAGGAGGCGGGATAGTGTATGCCACCGATGCCAGCTTCAAAAACAACGATGTAAGTGTTTGGTTCGACCCGTACAGTTACAGCCCCAGCAATGCTTCCTACTTCTGGTACTGCACCTTCGACTACGACCGCACCATAACCGGTGAAGCTAATTTTACTTTCGCAAAACTCAACGGCGTGGATTACGTGAATTTTGAGGATTGCGATTTTACAAACAACTCCAGCCAAAATCATGTTGGCATTGGCATCGAAAGCGTAAATTCAACACCGGTGGTTGAAGGAAAATGCACCACTTTTCAGGGCAACGACTGCACCGCATGGGAATACGGCCTGTTCAGTAACCTCTACTACGCCATCTATGCCACAGCAGCCAACGCCACCGATTTTGCTGACGTGCGCCATACCACCTTTACCAATAACTTCCGTGGTATTTACCTGAGTGGTATGACCCTTCCACGGGTTACCTCCAACTGGTTTTACCTGAATGAAATGGCAGCCGAGGAAAGCTATGGGCTTTATCTGGACGGTTCTACCCAGTATTGGGTCGAAGACAATACATTCAGAAAGTGTGACGAATGTGAACGCGAGACTGGAATAGGGATTTATGTAAATGCTTCGGGCGCACAGCCCAACGAAATTTACCTGAACGCTTTTGATGGTGTGGAATACGCCGTGATAACCCTGGGTGTAAACCGTACCCAATACAAATCCGGTGTTGGCCTGGTAATCCGTTGCAACGATTACAACAACACCCTGTTTGATGAAACCATTATTTACGATGGCATTAACGATCCGCCACCTGCCAACGAAGGGATTTCGAAATACCAGGGCAGCTACTCACTGAATGCTGAAGACATGGCAGGCAACCTGTTCTTCTACAACAACACCGTTTCAGGCGACTATGATGACATCAACAACGAATCAAACCACTTTTATTATTACTACTCCAATATTGCGGGTAGTTATCATGTTGAACCACTGGATTACACCTCAAGTACAGTTACTAAAGTACCAAGACCCATTATTGGCTGGACGTATGAAGGCGGTTGCCCATCCAACCTCACAACCGGCGGAGGTGGCGGCACCGAAGAATCCCGCGCTGCCATGAATGAAGCCATGTCGGACATCGCAAATACCGAAGCTGTGTTAACTGCTCTGGTGGACGGCGGTGATACCGAATCACTCAAAACTGAAGTGGAAACCAGTACTCCGCCCGAAACATCGGAGATTTACACCGAACTGATGGCCGAATCTCCCAACCTGTCGGAAACCGTTGTGGAAACGAGTATCGAAAAAGAAGAGGTGCTACCCAATGCCATGATCCGCGACATCATGGTGGCCAATCCACACACTTCCACATCATTGCAATTGTTGGCCAAATTGGACGACCGCACCAATCCGATGCCGGCCTGGATGAAGGCTCAGATTCTGGCTGGCCGGAGCATCCAGTCACTGAAAACCGAACTGGAAGGTCAGTTGGCAACCCATGAGATAGCCAAATACAGGGCGATGAACCGCCTTGCCAGACACTTTGGCCAGATGTCTGAAAACCCGGCAATAACCGACAGCCTGATTGCATTATATTACAGCGACAATACGGTCAGCAGCCGGTATATGCAGGCATGGTTGTATCTTTACAGCGGCCAATACCAGCAAGGTCAGAATATTATGACTACAATCCCAGCCATTTTCACCCTTACAGAAAATGAATTGGCTGAATACCAGAACATGCAATGGCTTTACGCTACGCTGGCTGGATTATTCGAATCAGGAAATAGACTTAATGAATTAAACGAAGCGCAAATAGGACAACTCAATGCCATTGTTGCTGATGAAACCGGTGTTGCTTCCGTTTATGCCCGCAACATACTGCTGGCCATTGACGAATTGGAATACCTGGAGCCGGTAATCCTGCCCAACAGCATGAAAAGCGCCGAAGCAGAAGGAATTTATAACGAAACCCTCAAAACGAAAGCCCCATCCATCTTGGAAGTCTATCCCAATCCTTCCAAAGATTTCGTCATCATCGGCTATCAATTCGATACAGAAACCGAAGGGATGATCGAGGTGAGGGATGTATCCGGAAGACTCATGGAAAGTGTTCCGTTGAAAGGAATGAACAACCAGTTGACTGTAACCACCCGCACATGGAAAGCAGGTGTTTACATGCTCAGCCTTGTTGTAAACGGTAAGGTGATCGAAACCACCAAATTTACATTGGTTAAATAACTAAAAATCCAAATGGTCTCCCGGTTTTTATACCGGGAGACTATTTGTACATTAACACGACAGCCAAATGAGAAAAACAGCAATATTGGTCTTAATGATACTGTCCAGCATTTCAGTTCACTCCCAAAAGTGGGAAAACCTGATAGGAATGCCTGGAAGGGATGATTATAAAATGAATATTTTGGAACACTACGATGGCGGTTACCTGATTACAGGTGATATTCGTTATGAAGGAGACAATACACATGGATGGTTAATAAAAACTGACATCAATGGTCATATACTATGGGACAAGGTGATCACCGTGCTTCCTGACAAAGCATTAATCTCAAAAACGCTTTTTGATCCGATGGGAAACATGTTTATTTTCGGATTTTTGCTTCAGGATCAACCCCACGAATTTCCTTTTGTAGCCAGGCTCAATGCCTGCGGTGAATTGCAATGGTGCAGGCTCCTGGCCATTGATGGCTACCTCTCAGGATTCTTTAATGATGCCATATTTCTTGATAATGGCGATATATTGGGATTAGCTATTATGCCGGAAAACGACCCCTCCAATAACAACAGAATTATTTTGTTCCGGATTTCACCGGAAGGGGATTTAATCTGGAAAAAAGGATATGCCACCCATGAAAATCATCCTTATTATGGAGATCCTTATGGAGCAAGTATCCACCAATTTGGTGATATTTATATGATTGTCGGCAACGTTTATTCTCCCTACCCCAATAGCCCCAATCCTTACCATGTTTATCAGCGACCAATGTTCATTTTCATCAGTGGCGACTTTGAGGAACAATGGATAGTTGAATTTGGGATAAATGATTCTCTGCTGGGTAGAGCTGAAACCGTTGTTGCAATTAACGATACCCTTTTTATGGGCGTGGGCAGATACAGGTTTGTTAATGAAAATGGAGCAATTGACCAAAGTGCCTGGCTGATGTTTTTTACCAACCAGGGAGAAGAAGCAGGAAATAAAATTCTTGCAGATGAACAATTCGGCCCCGAAGTTTTGGAATCGGATCTCTCTGAAGCAGAACATATAGATGGTGACAAATACTTGTTATCAGCCGGCTATTTTAACAGTGAGATTGATGATTTTAATAAAGGTGATTTGGTGGCAGATACTGCCGGCAATGTGTACAATTATAAGATACGGGAACACACAATGGGTACTGGCGATATTTACCTTGAAAAAACCTTTGATAAAAAATATGTACTCACATCAGACTACCGGCTGTCCAACCAAACCAAATTCGATATTTATCTTTACAAAATTAACGAAAACCTGGAACAGGACACTGTTTACCCAGGCAATTACACCTACGATAGTTTGTGTAAAAATCTTCCAATCCAATCAGGCATCATAGACCTGGCCGGTTGCGATGTGATCACCGCCATCGGCGAAATTCCCACCCTGGAGGAGTACAACCAGAAGCTGCAAACCATCCCGCTCACGCCCAGCCCCAACCCCACCAACACCGGAGAGGTACTTCTGGAAATGGAAAACACCGGCCTGTACGATAACCTGGAACTAAAAGTTTTCGATGTGTTTGGCAACGAGGTGCACATCGAAAAAGTCTGGCCTCGCCAGGGCGCCGCGCTGCTGGATGTGAGCGCCTGGGCCAGAGGCGTGTATGTGGCAGCTATTTTTAGTCATGGAGAGATGAAGGGGAAGTGCAAGATTGTGGTGGAGTAAAAAACTTCGATATTCAAAATTCGATATTCGATATTCAATATTCAAAAAATATTGAATATCGAACCGCAGAATAATGAATTTTGAATGTACAATGAAACGAAC
>CALFEP010000012.1 GCA_937950125.1 uncultured Bacteroidota bacterium | reverse complement strand
ATATTGCAACCTGCGAACAGAACGTCATTGTTATTGATACTGAATTACCGACAATTATTTGTCCTGCTGATGTTACAGTAGAGGTTGATCCTGGTACCTGCTTTGCTACTGGTGTGGATCTTGGTATCCCAACTATAGGTGATAATTGCACAGGTGCTTACTATGATTTCGTTGGGCCATTCGAACCATATAGTGTTGGAACGACCATTGTTACATGGATGGTGACTGATGCAGCAGGTAATTCTGCAACGTGTACCCAGAATGTTAATGTTTTCGCACCAGCACCAACTGCTGATGCTGGAGCTGATTTAACTGTTTGTAATGATGGGGCTTCGGTTGGATATCCTTTGGTAGGAAACGCAACAAACTACTTGTCAGTTCTTTGGACAACATTAGGTGATGGTTTCTTTGATCCGGAAGATCAGCTTTCAACAATATATGTTCCCGGAACCGATGATCTTTTGAATGGTTTTGTCGAACTTTGTTTGACTGTTTATCCATCTTCAAACTGTCCTGGAATTGTTGAAGTAACGGATTGCATGATTCTTACATTTGATCCTGCTCCAACTGCAGATGCAGGTTCACCAGTTACCATTTGCGAAGGTGAAACTGTGGCACTTTCAATGGCACAAGCATCATTCTACAGCAGTGTGGCTTGGACTACAAGTGGTGATGGTGTATTTGATGATCCAACTCTGTTGAATCCAGTTTATACACCTGGTACTGCCGATATTGCTAATGGTGGAGTTACCTTAACATTAACGGCTTATCCGACTGGTGTTTGTGTTAACCCAGTTACCTCAAATGTAGCGATTACAATCGTTCCACAACCTGATGTTGATTTAGGTGTTGATTTTGAACTTGGATGTGTTGATTTTGGCAACGACGTTGCAGGTAAATGGGATGCAGTTGAACTATATCCTTCATATGCTAATATTTCGCCAGTTGTACAGTGGACAACAAACGGTGATGGTACCTTTGATGATGCAAATGTTATCAATGCCGTTTATCACATTGGAGTGAATGATAACTGGAACGGTGAAGTTGAGCTTTGTGTAACTGTAAATGGTTTAGGAACCTGTGCATTTACTGATCAGGATTGTGTTGTTATAAGGATACCACAACAACTTATAACAATTAATAATCCTGGTGGAGTTGATACATGGTGGGGACTTTCCTCATATTTAATTCCTGATGAAGTAACTGTTCCCGGTGTTATGGAACCAGTTGTTGGTGTTGGTGGTGATCCAGCATCAGATCTTGTAATTATGATTAATAAACAAGGTAAATACTACTGGCCAGAACCACAACCTGCTATTAACCAATTAGGTGATTGGACTCAGGTTGGATACAAAGCAAAATTTGACAATAACTGTTGCTTACCAATTTTTGGTGAAAGACTTGTTGATCAGACATTCCATGTGAGTGGTGCTTTTGACTATGTTCCTGTACTTACAAATGTAGAAGTACCGATTGCAGATTTATTTGCCGGTCATCTTGCTGAAATTCTTCTTATTTATGACTGGGCTCCAGCTCAATTATGGACTGAAGCAGCTCAGGACTTTACAGTTCTTGAACCTGGAAGAGCATATCTTTTGGTTCACAGAAGTTATCTTTCATCTTATGATGTTACATTCCCGGCTTACGACTTAAATGCACCAGTTTATGTATCGAACAAGTCTGGTCAGGATATTGTTAACAACTCACCATGGAATGACGTAATTAATACTTCGCAATCACATTTCATTTTGTTTGCTAATGAAATTGCCAAGGAATTGAAACCTGGTGATATATTTGGCGCATTCAATGAAAATGGCGTTTGTGTAGGTATGAATGAGTATGCTGACAGGGATTCATTCCTTAAGCTGATAGCTATGGGCGATGATCCTGTAACTGATGCTGTTGATGGATTCCAGATTGGTGAAAACATGAACTTCAAACTGTATCGTCAGGAAACTGGTGAAACATTCGAAGTATCATTCACCTATGATCCACAATATCCAAGCTACGTTGGTAACTTTACTTTGTATGGTGTTTCAAGAGTAATTGGTATGACAATGAATGCCACATCGATTAACGATCCGATCGCACAATTCAATGTAAACGTTTACCCGAATCCGGCAAACGAAGTTATCAACGTTAAGTCTGATTACATGATAAAGAACATATCACTTGTTAACTATGTTGGCCAGACCGTATTCAGCGATGTAGTAAATGATAATACTTTCCAGATTAATGTATCCAATTACATTACAGGAATGTATTTCGTACGCGTTGAAACTGTTGAAGGCAGCGTAATTACCAAAAGAATTACTATTGAATAATCATTAATTTGAATTCTCAGAAAGGGCTTACCAACGGTAAGCCCTTTTTTTTGTGAATAAAATCCTGCATTTTTTTTAAATTCCGTGCTCCAATGTATTAATTTTACACCTGTTTTTACGAATACATATTTTTACAATTATGATAAAAGCTATTGATATTAAATCTATTACAATTTTGTTTTTATCCTGTTGGATGAATTTGGCTCTCTTTTCGCAGGGACTTCCTCCCGGATGGGACTACCTAGCAACGCCAACTACCCACATCATTTCCATTAAGATTTCAGTTAATCCTAACATAAATGGTTATCCCATAAACCCTGGTGATTACATTGGCGTGTTTTATCTCGATAACAATGGCGTGCAGAAATGTGGAGGAGCTGTTGAATGGTTAGGCAACCAAAATACCGGAATAATTGCTTTTGGCGACGACTCATTCACAACGCAGAAAGATGGATTTAGTTCAGGAGAAATAATTCACTGGAAAGTTTACTCATGGTCAGTAGAAAAAGCTTATGATGCTGTGGTTACCTGTGACAACTCTTTACCAAGTTCGTGTACAAATTTTACCCCGAATGGTTTAGCAGGCTTGGCTACCTTTAATGCCTTTGGTTTTTTTTTAACAATAAGTGCACAACCAGATATTATTTGTCAGGGTGAAGCTGTACAATTAAATGCAATTCCATCAGGTGGAACTGGTAGTTATGTTTACTCCTGGTCTTCGGTTCCTCCTGGTTTCACCTCAGGTATTTCAAATCCTCAGGTCTTGCCAAATATTAATACCCAATATATTGTTCAGGTTACTAATGGGCCAGAGGTGTTAACCTTACAAGTTTCCGTAATGGTAATTCCAAATCCACTGGTACAATGTGGTTCCGACCAGACGGTTTGTGAAAATCAGGTTGTTCTGTTAAATGGTTTGGTAGAGAATGGAAGTAGTTTTACATGGATTTCTTCCGGTGACGGACAGTTTGTTGATCCATTAAGTTTATCAACTGAGTATTTGCCTGGCGAAATGGATATTTCGAATGAAAGTGTCATGTTAAGCCTCGTGGCTCAACCCATAGAACCTTGTCTAATAGCACAATCTGATCAACTTACGATCAATTTTCAGGTTTTACCTCTTGTTGATGCTGGTGCGGATTTTATAATCTGTGAAAATGAAAGTGTTATGTTATTACCGGAAGTCATGAATTCCGAAACGATTTTTTGGGAGTCAAGTGGCGACGGGGTTTTTGCAAATCCGAACGTGCCGGAAACCACCTATACACCTGGTAATCTTGACATATTAAGTGGTTCAGTGACTCTATCAATTACCGCATTTTCAATTTTACCTTGTATTGGACAAGCATCAGATTATTTGGAAATTACCTTTGAGTATCTGCCTGCTGTTAATGTGGGTGATGATTTGACAATTTGTCAAAATGTTTATGTCGAACTTTCAGCGTTTGCCGAGAATTACTCAACTTCCGAATGGACAACATCCGGAGATGGTAGCTTTGAAAATTTAAACCAGTTGAGTACTAATTATTTTCCCGGTCCTTTGGATGTATTGAATGGATATGTATTTTTAACACTAAGCGTTGGTTCAGTTTTACCTTGCAACACGACAGCAAATGATTTTTTGGAATTAAGTATTGTAAAAAATCCTGTTGTAAATGCTGGAAATGATGCAACTGTTTGTGCCGGATTAAGCCATCAGGTTGTAGCAAGTGCTAATAATTTTGATGAAGTATTGTGGTCAACGTCCGGAGATGGTACCTTTGATGATCAGTTTTCATTAATTACTTTTTATTATCCAGGTATTATAGATCTTACAAATGGATTTGTAATTTTAAAAATTGAGGCGTTTCCACAGTTTCCTTGTTATGAATCCATCGAAGATAATCTGCAACTTTGGTTTCAACAAAATCCGACTGCCGATGCGGGTGACGACGCCACAATTTACAGTGATGATACTTACCAATGCAATGGAATAGCTACAAATTACAGTTCAGTTCTGTGGAGTACTCAAGGAAATGGAACGTTTAGTGATCCATTAATGCCTGATGCAACCTACACGCCTGGCTCAGGCGACATCGCTGAAGGAAGTGTATTGTTGTTGTTTGAAGCATTACCAGTTATCCCTTGTCAAATTAGCATTTCAGATGAATTATTATTAACCATCGATAGTGTGACCGGAATCATAAATTACGATTCCCCCGAAGAATTTTTTATTTACCCAAATCCAGTAAACACTGTTTTACATATTGACCATCAATCGCTCAATGATGACGATTTCTTTGTGAGAATTCTTGATAATTCAGGGAAAACAATCCAATTTGTGATGTATCCATCGCGAAATTTCATCAAACCATCCAGCATTTCAATTAACCTTGCAGGCTATCCTGACGGATTTTACATAATCGAATTAATTTCCAAAGGGCAAAAACAAATTAAAAAAATTGTTAAAAAATCAGAATGGTGAGCAGCAGAAGAAGTGACTTGAGTTTTTTAACATAAAAAAACATGATTTTTGACAGTTGTCTGGCATTAATTTTTACATTTGCTAATTCTACAGTAGAATGAATAGCACCAGATTTTTTTATTTCTGGACGTAAAACTATGATTTTTATTTGATGGGTTGACATAAATAGTGCTGACGAATGCATTGAATGTTAGAATTTTTTTGTTTGGAAAAGAAGATTCAGTAAATATTTTTTGTTAGTTCGTATACTTTGAGCGGTTGTAAATCGCTTGCATTTGAATTTAAAAAAAGTTAAATTTTTCTGTTGAAATTTGAATAATAATCATATATTTGTTTACTAAAAGACGGAATTTTTTTAACCTAAACTAATACAAATCTTTAAAAAAGGAGGATTACATGTTATTAAAAGTTTACAAATCAAGAGTATGGATGTTACTCTTAATGCTTTTGCCATTTATTGGCAATGCGCAAATTCCGGGTTTGCCTGCCGGTTGGGGGTTCACTTTGAACCCAACGTCGGCGACCTACGCAGTTCCAACGACTGTTACATTTGATGGTGTAACACCTTTGGCTGCTGGCGACTGGATTGGCGTATTCTACCAGGATGGTACCTCGCTTGAGTGTGGTGGTGCTATTCAGTGGGATGGCGTCAATAATGTAGCCGTCGTTGCCTTTGGAAACGATGGACTCAATCCCGACAAAAACGGATTTGCGGATAATGAAGTAGTTCATTGGAAATTCTATTACACTGCAACCAGTGAAGAAATTTGTGTTAAAGCTTATGATGCGTTAAACGCAGAATTTACCTGGGTTAACGGTGATTTGGATGCTGTTGCTAAATTCATGGCATTTCCAATTGTTACCTGTCCTTCAAATATGTTGGGTGTTAAAACAACTGATCCTGCATTTACACTAACTGGTGGTTTGCCATCAGGTGGAACGTATTCAGGACCTGGTGTTTTAGGAGGTGTTTTCACTCCAAGTGTTGCTGGTGTTGGTACACACACCATTACATACACTTTTACAGAATTTGATTGTTCGGATTTCTGTACCTTCACAATTGAGGTGATACCTGGCTTTATGACACAGACAATTAATTATTCCACAGGATGGAATTGGATATCATTTAATGTATTACCTGCTACTGCCACTGTAAAAAATACAATGGCAAATTTCACACCACAGAATGGCGACATTTTGAAAAATCAGACGCAAACCATGATTTACAATGCCGCTACATCTTCCTGGGTACCTAACCTGACTATGAATCCAGACAGAACCTATCTACTTAAAACTGCAAGCCCTGCTGGTTCATTTACAGTAAATGGTAACTACATTGATTTTGCTGATCCTATCTCCTTAAATGCCAGTGGATGGACTTGGATTGCATACAAACCTATTGTTCAACGCACTCCCAAAAATTCATTTACTTTAACTACAGGTAGTTTTACAAATCAGGATATTGTTAAAAACCAAACACAGACTGCACTTTACAATGCCACTCTAAATAATTGGATACCAACAACATTCCAAATGGTTCCAGGACGTGGTTATAAAATGAAATATCAGAGTGCAGTTGCTGGAACACTTAAATACCCAGCTGCAGATAATATTCCTGCGTCAGCCTCGATTGAAAGGGTTGAAACTCCTGCAAAAGCTATTGCTGGCGATCCGGGTTGGGAAACCCCACTTGGCTTTGAAACCAACATGAGTGTTTATGTAACCTCAGCTACCTTGAATGGTGTGCCAGTGCAAAATGGCAAAGTGGGGGCTTTCCACGCTGTAACCCACGAGTGTCGCGGTGCTGAAGTATTCTTTGATGGTGGTGGTATGGGACAAGTAGTTCTTACTGTTGTATTTAATTCAGAGGAAGCTGGAACTGGTTTTTATTATAAAGTCTGGAACTCTGACAATGACGTAATTTACGAAGTTAATGAAACCGGTGTTATGGTTTCAGATGATTTCCAAATTGTTGATTTAACATTGATTCCACAAATTGTATCAACCACCCTTAGCGGAACGGTTACTGATGAGATAACAAACGCTCCAATGTCAGGTGTAGTAATTACTGCAACCCCTGCAGCAAAAAGTTTCGGTGAAGGTGATCCAGGTTGGGAAACTCCTCTTGGGTTCGAAACCAATATGAGTGTTTATGTGACCTCCGCAACCTTGAATGGTGTTCCGGTCCAAAATGGTAAAGTGGGCGCTTTCCATGCTGTTACAAATGAATGCCGTGGTGCTGAAGTATTTTTCGATGGCGGCGGAATGGGTCAGGTTGTACTTACGGTGGTATTTAATTCAGAGGAAGCAGGTACAGGTTTTTATTATAAAGTTTGGAATTCTGATAATGACGTGATTTACGAAGTTAATGAAACCGGTGTTATGGTATCAGACGATTTCCAGATTGTTGACCTGACTTTGATTGGCGGGCCTGAACCATTAGTGACTGAAACAAATGCTGATGGCTATTATGAGTTTACAGACATTCCAGATGGTACTTATACTGTCTGTACAGGACCAACTCCTCTTTATATTGATGAATGCGCAGACCCGGTAACTACTCCACCGTCAGCAGTCGTTGATTTTTCGCTATTACCAGAAATAACCTGTTCCGATGTAGTCATCTCCAACTTCCCAGCAGGTTTTGAGAACCTCTGTGCTGGAATACCATTTGAGTATGATTTTGCCGGAGTTGTCATTGAAAATGCTGCCTCCGTTGAATGGAGTGTTGACCCCGTTTGGGCTGGCGAATTTGATGGTACTGTTTTCACCCTCAGCCCCGATTATGTTGGTGTTCTTACCATTTCGGTTATTGGTTATGCAACGCCTCCGTGTAATGATGCAACCGCCAGTTTACAGTTCGAAGTGTATGCATTACCGGAAGTTACTTGCCCGAATGATTTTGATGTTTGCATTAACGATGCTCCTTGGGCACTGTATGGCGCCTCACCTGAAGGTGGCGAATTTACTGGTGTAGGCGTAATCGACAATTGGTTCTACCCAGAAGTAGCTGGCATAGGGTCTTTCGAAATTACCTATACCTATGAAGATGGAAATGGTTGTGTAAATTCATGCAGTTTCATGTTGACAGTAAATCCTTTACCAACATTTGATTGCCCGGCTTATGGACCTTTCTGTGCAGGCGATGCCGGCGTAGTTTTTGAAGGTGACGGCGTTTACACATTCAACGGCGAGGTAGTATTAGGTTTTGAACCAGTTGCTGCCGGCGATTTTCTGTTTGTTTACACTGTAACCAACGAATTTGGCTGTTCAGCTTCATGTGAATTTACTATTGTAGTCAATTCACTTCCAGATGTAATATGTCCTGATGATTTTGCAGTTTGTGAAATCGAAACTGTCCAACTGGTGGGTGGAATGCCCGAAGGTGGTTTTTATTCAGGTGATGGTGTAATTGAAGGTGTATTTAATTCAATTGTTGCCGGACCCGGCCCTCATACCATAACTTACACTTTTACTGATGGAAATGGTTGTACAAATTCATGTGAATTCGTAATTACTGTTAATGAACTACCAGCTCCACTTTGTCCAGAAGGTTTCGATATTTGTCTTGATGCCGAGCCAGTTGTGTTGGAAGGTGCTTTACCAGAAGGTGGAACTTATGGTGGTGACGGAGTTATGGATGGCGTATTCTATCCCGAAACTGCCGGTCTTGGCTATCATGAATTATTCTACACATATACCGATCCACAAACAGGATGCACAGGTTTCTGTGTATTTGGTGTAACGGTTAATCCGGTTCCGGAAATTGAATGTCCTGCTTACGGACCATTCTGTGAAGGAGACGATTATGTAATGTTTGAAGGAATAGGCGTCTATACGTTCAATGGAGAAGTTGTTCAAGGTTTTGACCCGGTTGCTTCAGGTGATTACCTGTTTGAGTACACCGTTACCAACGAATTTGGTTGTGATGCTATGTGCGAATTTGTAATCGTAGTAAATGCATTGCCTGAGGTTTCTTGTCCCGCTGATTTCTGGGTTTGTTTTGACGAACAACCCTGGATGCTTTATGGTGCTGAACCAGAAGGCGGTGTTTATTCAGGTGTCGGTGTGATGAGTGGAATGTTCGATCCAGCAGCAGCTGGTGTAGGCTACCATGACATTACCTATACCTACACTGATGTGAATGGTTGCACTAATTTCTGCACCTTTGAAATCCATGTTAAACCATTGCCAGAAGTTTATGCAGGACCAGATGCCAACATAGAAGCTGGTAATACCTTTACTCTTGTATCAGCAACTGTAAATAATGTTGACAGTTTCCTCTGGACAACCTATGGTGATGGTGCTTTTGATGACGCATTGCAGCTTAACCCAACCTACACTCCTGGTCCAAATGATATTGCCGCCGGATCAGTTGTTCTCGAATTGGTTGGCTATTCACAATATTGCGGTGCCGATTATGATCAAATGACATTGTTTATTGGCGCTGTTTGTATGAATCCTCCAACAGCTTTTGCTGGTGAAGATGCTGCCGTTTGTGCAGGTGATTCTTACTTACTTGCTGACGCTGCCGCTACAAACTATATTAACGTACAGTGGTACACACTCACAGGTGATGGACAGTTTAATGACGAAACTGCTCTGAATCCCATTTATTATCCTGGGCTTTTAGATGAAATAACAGGGTATGTTGAATTGTGTATGGCTGTAACCCCATCTGACCCACTTTGTCAACCAGTATTTGATTGCATGATTCTTACCATTAATCCATTACCAGTGGTTGAATGTCCTGTGATTGAACCAGTTTGTGAAGGTTCAGATTACATCGAATTCCCAATTTATGAAATGGGAGTTTACACCGATGCAGCCGGAGAAGTTGTTATGGGATTTGATCCTATGATGGCAGGTACTTACGGATTTACGCTGACTGTGACCAATGAATTTGGTTGTACTTCAACATGTGGATTTGAAGTTATGGTTTATGAATTGCCAATAGCTGAATGTCCGGTATTTGAGCCAGTTTGCGAAGGTTCAGCATACATCGAATTCCCAATTGTTGAAATGGGAGTTTATACCGATGCAGCCGGAGAAGTTGTTATGGGATTTGATCCTATGATGGCAGGTACCTACGGATTTACACTTACTGTGACCAATGAATTTGGTTGTACTGCAACCTGTGGATTTGATGTTGTTGTTAATCCATTGCCAGTATTCGATTGCCCGGCTTACGGACCATTCTGCGAAGGCGATGCCGCCGTAGTATTTGAAGGTGAAGGCGTTTATACCTACATGAATGAAGTAGTAACTGGATTTGATCCGGTTGCTGCCGGTGATTACATGTTTGTTTACACTGTAACCAACGAGTTTGGCTGTTCAGCATCATGCGAATTTACCATTGTTGTTAATCCATTGCCAGTATTCGATTGCCCGGCTTACGGACCATTCTGCGAAGGCGATGCCGCCGTAGTATTTGAAGGTGAAGGCGTTTACACTTACATGGGTGAGGTCGTTGCCGGTTTTGATCCGGTTGCTGCTGGTGATTACATGTTTGTTTACACTGTAACCAACGAATTTGGCTGTTCAGCTTCATGTGAATTTACCATTGTTGTAAATCCATTGCCAGTATTTGAATGTCCTGTTTACGGACCATTCTGTGAAGGCGAGGAAGCAGTTGAACTCCAGGGACCTGGTGTTTATACTTTTGATGGTGTTATAGTAACTGAATTTGAACCAATTGCTGCTGGTGAATACGTACTTGTTTACACTGTTAATAATGAATTTGGCTGTACCGCTTCGTGTGATGTTGTAATTGTTGTAAACCCACTTCCAACATACACCTATGAAGTGTCTGCTACTGAAGTTTGTATCAATAGCGAAATTACCTGGACTGAATACTTTACTGGTGTTGCACCGTGGACTGTTGAGTTCCTCTGGAATGGTGTTTTGGAAACATTCACCACATCTGACAATCCAAGTATTACAAGCGAATTGATGGATGAAGCTGGTGTGTTCGTGTATGAACCAATATCTATTACTGATGGTAATGGTTGCACCAATGTGCTCAATCAACCTGTTACAATTACAGTACTGCCACTTACAGAAATAGTTGAGCAACCAGTTAATGTTGAAGTATTGTATGGAGAAGATGCAGAATTTTCAGTAGTTGCTGAAAACGCTACCGGATATCAGTGGTTTGAAGTAGGCGTAGGCGAAATTTTCGGTGCTACCGGCTCTACATTGATGTTGGAAAATGTTACTGTAAACAGCGCTTACTACTGTGAGGTTTATGGCGATTGCAATACAGTGACAAGTGATGTTGCCACATTGACTATACTCCCCTGGACTCAGGTTATCCCATTCCCGGCAAGAGTAAATGGTATGTCAACTTACCTTGATCTTATTAATTGTGATATTGCTACAACATTGGCACCACTTGGTGCAGCTAACCTTCAGGGCGCTCAGTTCTATCAGCCAACCAAGATTTATGCTCCGGGTTCGCCAACATTCTGTTGGGATGAAACGAAGGGAGCAGCAGTTACACTTAAGAATAATATTTGGCCAACAAGTATTTCAGTAACTGGTTTCCCAACACTTGGAAACGTTGTAAATCTTGGCGCAGGCTGGAATATTATTCCGGTTTGGAGTCGCGGTGTTGTTGAAGCTGCAGATGTATTTGGCCCGTTAGGAAATGGCGTAAGAGCTTTCACGGTAGATTACACCGGTGTTTACTGGCCACAATACAACCTCTATTCATTACAGTATCTTGTTCCTGGAAATGCATACTTTGTATTCGTTCCGGCTGCAACAACCATTAGCTATGATGTGCCTTTGGTTGATGCTACACCCGGATATGTATCATTGCCACCAAACATGACTTCATGGAATGATGTAACACTCACTGGTTTACAACATATTATTGCTATAACCACCGATGCATTGGCTTCACTGGAAGTTGGTGATGTTATTGGTGCTTTCAACCAGAACGGTACAATTGCCGGTATGCTTGAAATTACCAACCTGAACGAAAACACAGTTCTTAGGGTTTATGGCGATGAGTCGATGACTCAGGAAGTAGAAGGATTTGTAAATGGTGATATGATGACTTTCAGGGTTTACCGCAATGGCGTTGAATTGGATGTAATCCCGACATTTGAACAAAAACTGCCTAATACAAGCATCTTTGAAGTAAATGGTGCTTCTGCTATTGTTGCTTTGAAGGCAGGTGCAACTTCAATCAATGAAGTTAATGCTGATTTGAATGTTAACGTTTACCCGAACCCTGCATCAAGCTTCGTAAACATCCAGACCAACTTCGAAATCAAGAGTCTCAAAGTTGTTAACTACGTAGGTCAGGTAGTATTCGATCAGGTTATTGGTCAGGTTAACTACCAGATCAACACTTCTGACTTTGTTTCAGGCATGTACTTCGTACAAATTGAAGCAAATGACGGAACAGTTGTAACCAAAAGGCTTACTATTAATTAATAGATAGCTGAAACGGTATTATTCAAGGGGGCCAATTTGGCCCCCTTTTTTTTGCTTTTCACTTTTAATCTTATTTTTGTTTTAAAATTCGATGAAGATCAAATGAGGAAATTTGTTGTCTTGTTACTGCTATTTACATCGGCTTTGTTGTTGAAATCGCAGAGCCAGCTTGATTCGCTTGCTTTGGAAAGAGAAATGGTTTACAAAAAATACCGCGAACACAAAGACACCATGACCATAAATACCTGGATGAATATTTTTAAACTCAATAAATATTTAGGGCAGATGGTGGTGCTCGATTCGCTTATTATTGCTGAAAAAGAGTCAGGTAATTCTGAAGAATCACAGAAGCTTGAAGTGACGCAAAGTAAACTTGAAAGCCTGCTCAACGAAAAAATAGATATGAACCGAAGGTTGTCAGAAGCAGAAAATTCGAAGCATGCGTTGAGCAAAAATCTTCGTATTGTCGTAATTGCCGGTGGGGTTTCATTGTTATTTTTAATCTTGTTTTTGGTGTCTTTTATTTTGATGCTCAATAAGCTAAAAAAAAGCAAGCCCCTGGTTCAGGAATATCATACCAACCTTTACAACGCAAAATCGGAAATTGAAAAATTGCTAAAGGATCAGGAAAACATGGCAACTGATTTTAATAATCGCGAAAAAAGCTTTGACAACGAAATGAGAAAGATGAGGGAAGGGATGGATACACTTTCTGATGAAAAAACGATGCTTGAAAACCAGATCATTGAAGTTAAAAAAGCTTACGACCGGGAAGTAGAAAAGCGGTTAACGGCTGAAGAAAGACTGCAATCAATAAAAAATCACCATGTCGAGAATATGCCTGTTTCAGCTGCAGCTGATGAAACACCTTCTTTAAAATTACAAAATGAGGAGTGTCAAAAGTTGAAACTTGAGATTGAAAAAGAACGTAAAATACGTATCAACATCGAAAATGAACTTAAAAATTTACTTGAAACCCTCAGAGAGCATTCCTTGTGAAAACAGTATTTTTAACTTTGTAAAAAATAAATGTAATATGAGATTAACATGGGTAATTGTATTTACTGTATTTGGATTTTCGTTGATGGCACAGGAACTCAATAAAACTGTTGTCGATCAGAAATCACAAAAGGAAGTATTGATTGGAAAATGTGACAGGAATGGTTTGAATTCAGACCTTTTTAAACAGTATTTTACTGAAGGCTACGCAAACTACACCCCTGACCAATCAGTTATTTCCCAATTGAAAAAGAAGAAAAAGGGAGTTAAAATAATGATTGTGATGGGTTCGTGGTGTGGTGACAGCCAGGATCAGGTTCCGGCGTTCTACAAAATTGTCGATGAAATAGGTTTCGACGAATCGAATGTGGAACTTGTTGCCGTTGACAGGACGAAAACTGCTGGCAATTACGATGTTTCAGGTTTAAACATTCAACGTGTTCCCACTTTTGTTTTTTACCGAAACAACCGGGAAATTGGACGTATTGTGGAAACTCCGCTCAGTACCCTTGAAAAAGATATGATGTTGATATTCAGCCAGGAGTAAATTCAGTTTTATGCATGTTTTTTACACAAAATCTGAAACTACTCAATTTGTCAACCATCACAAATCGGGTGGTAAAACAGTTGGGTTTGTGCCAACTATGGGGGCTTTGCACCAAGGACACATTTCGCTGATTGATCGGTCGAAGGTTGAAAATGATGTTACGGGCTGCAGCATCTTTGTAAACCCAATTCAGTTTAATAATCCCGATGACCTTAAAAAATATCCCAGAACCATTGAAACTGATATTCAAAAACTGGAAGATGCTGGATGTGATTTTTTATTTTATCCGGAAGTGGCCGAGATGTATCCGAAACCTATTGAGGAGAAATATGATTTTGGTCACCTGGATAAGGTGCTTGAAGGTAAATTCCGTCCAGGTCATTTCAATGGGGTGGCCATTGTGGTGCGAAAGCTATTCGAAATTTTTTTGCCAGACAAGGCCTATTTCGGACTAAAAGATTTTCAACAGTTGAGGATTATTCAAGCCATGACCAGGCAAATGAAACTTCCTGTCGAAATAGTTCCCTGTCCTACGCTTCGAGAAAATGATGGCCTTGCCATGAGTTCAAGAAACGTAAGATTGTTGCCAAACGAAAGAAAGCTTTCTCCCGCAATTTATGAAACACTCCTCGAGGTTAAACAAATGGTTGGCAAATCACAGCCATCAGAAGCTGAACGTTGGGCAATCCAAAAACTTAATAGTATTGCAGGATTCGAAACGGAGTATTTCAGCATTGTTGACACAGAAACCCTACTTCCGGTCAACAACTGGACGGATTCGGCGAGCCTTGTGGCCTGCACAGCAGTGGTTGTAGGAAAAGTCAGGTTGATCGACAATCTTATTTTAATTTAGTATTTTTGCCGCCATTATGCAAATTGAAGTATTAAAATCGAAAATTCACCGTGCCACACTAACTGGCGCCGAAATAAATTACATAGGAAGTATTGCCATTGACCAGGACTTGATGGATGCTGCCAATCTGATTGAAAATGAAAAGGTTCATATTTACAACATCAACAATGGCGAACGACTCGAAACTTATGTAATTAAGGGTGAACGAGGTTCCGGAATCATTTCGTTGAATGGGGCAGCCGCCCGAAAAGCGCAGGTTGGCGACCTTGTTATCATTGTATCCTATGCCACAATGGATTTTGAACTTGCCAAAGCCTTCAAACCAGCCATCGTTTTTCCATCCCACAACAACAAACTTTAATTTTCATTGAAAAAGAACATTCTCTCGGTGCTGAAGATATTGTTTTTCCTATCCATTGGAGTGTTTTTTATTTGGATTTTTTTGAGGAAACTCTCACCGGATCAAAAGAAGGAAATTTGGGAATCCTTCCTAATGGCCGATTACAGTTGGTTGGTTTTTTCAGTTGTTTTGGGCATTTTGAGCCATGTTATCAGGGCATTGCGCTGGAAAATCCTTCTGGAACCCATGGGGCACCATCCAAAAAATTCGAATACCTTTTATGCCGTCATGATTGGTTACCTTGCCAATCTGGCCTTACCACGACTGGGTGAAGTGACCAGGTGTGGCGTTTTAAACCGATACGAAAAAATCCCCATCAACCAGTCTATCGCCACAGTTATTGTTGAACGAAGTGTGGATATGGTGCTTTTTCTGCTTCTTTTCATCATAAACCTTGTTATTTTTTTCGACCAGCTCAATCATTATGTTCAGGACAAAGTATTCAAACCACTTGGGGAAAAGTTCGCTTTTTTTGATCAGAATATTTTTTTAATCATCATCATCAGCTGCATCGGCGCTGCAGGATTTATATCGTTTCTTTTTTTTCGGAAAAAGTTTAGTCATTTATCTGTTTATCAAAAAAGTAAAAATCTGGTTTTTGGGTTTTGGAAAGGCTTACTTTCGATTACAAAAATTAAGAAACCCTATACATTTGTTTTCCAGTCGTTGGCAATCTGGGTTTTGTATTACCTGATGATTTATGTTTGTTTTTTTAGCCTGCCAACCACAAGCCACCTTGGATTTGATGCATGCCTTTCCATGCTTATTTTCGGTTCAATTGGTATCATGGTAGTTCAGGGAGGCATTGGAATTTACCCGGCAATCATTGCTGAAACGCTTGTTTTGTATGGTATTTCAAATACTACAGGCTATGCGCTTGGGTGGCTTACATGGAGTGCGCAAACCGTGATGATTATTATTGCAGGAATCGTATCATTGATTTTATTACCAATTTTAAATAAAAAGAAAAATGCCTAATCTCGATTTGATCAAATCAAAAATATTTGCCACACGTGACGATATCCGTTATTGGCTTGGCTATTGGCGTTTTCATGAAAAGAAAGTTGTTTTCACCAATGGTTGTTTCGATCTTTTACATCAGGGACACATCGATTATCTTTCAAGAGCTGCTGATTTGGGCAATGTGTTGATAATTGGGTTGAACACCGATGAATCGGTTAAGAGAATCAAGGGTGAAGGGCGTCCCGTGCAGGACGAATATTCGCGGGCACTGGTGCTGGCCTCATTGCGTTTTGTTGATGCCGTTGTGCTTTTCAACGAGGATACGCCTTACGACTTAATCAAAGCCATTCAACCTGACACCCTGGTAAAAGGCAGCGATTACAAAGCTGAGCAAATAGTTGGTTACGATGTGGTTACACAAAAAGGTGGAAATGTGGTTACCATTGACTATCTTGAAGGGTTTTCGACCACCGGACTCATCGGCAAAATAAATAGCCTGAAATAAATATCTCACGATCAGTTCCTGCTGATGTCGAAAGTTAAAAACGTTTTCTATTGTCAGAATTGTGGGTACCAGGCCGCTAAATGGCTGGGCAAATGCCCCTCGTGCAACGAGTGGAACACTTTTGCTGAGGAGGTAACCATTACCAGCAAGAAAACAGGTGGACATCACGAAGCAATCAGTGCCCGGAAAACTATTCCAAAACTTATCAGCCAGATTCAGTTTGAAACCGAGAAAAGGATTGATACTCAGGATGGGGAGTTGAACCGCGTTTTAGGTGGTGGATTGGTTTCGGGATCGGTTGTGCTTGTGGGTGGAGAGCCTGGTATAGGAAAATCGACACTGATGTTGCAAATTGCGCTCAAAGCCAAAGGCTACAAAGTGCTCTATATCACCGGAGAGGAAAGTGAGCAGCAAATTAAAATGCGTGCAGAACGGTTGGGTAATGCCAGCGATGCCTGTTTCATTTTAACCGAAACCTCTACCCAGGTAATCTTCAACCATCTTCAAAACCTTCAACCACAAATAATTATTGTTGATTCAGTTCAAACCCTTCATACCGACCTAATTGAATCGTCAGCAGGCAGTGTCTCGCAAATCCGCGAATGTGCCAACGAACTTCAACAATACGCCAAACTAACCAATACCCCGGTTTTCCTGATAGGTCACATTACAAAGGACGGTCAACTGGCAGGGCCAAAAATTCTTGAACATATTGTTGATGCTGTCCTTCAGTTCGAGGGCGATCGTAATTACGGCTACCGGATTTTACGATCGGTGAAAAACAGGTTTGGATCGACCTCCGAACTGGGAATTTATGAAATGCAGGCAAATGGCCTGCGCGAAGTAACCAATCCATCAGAATTGCTGATTTCGCACCGTAATGAACAATTGAGTGGAATAACCATTGCTGCCACTATTGAGGGTTTACGGCCAATGCTTATCGAAACACAGGCGCTGGTGAGTTCCGCTGCTTATGGCGTTCCGCAGCGTTCAACCACTGGTTTTGATGCCCGTAGGCTAAACATGTTGCTTGCAGTTCTGGAAAAAAGAAACGGTTTCAGGCTTTCGTCAAAAGATGTTTTTTTAAATATTGCTGGTGGTATCAGGGTGGATGATCCTGCAATTGATCTCGCAGTGGTTGCGGCAGTCTTATCTTCAAACCAGGATATGCCAGTCAGTCAGAAATACTGTTTTGCCGCCGAGGTTGGGCTTTCGGGTGAAATAAGAGCGGTCAGCCGCATCGAGCAACGAATAAGTGAAGCTGAAAAAATGGGATTCGAAAAAATATTTATCTCAGCTTACAATTCAGGTGGATTATCCCAAAAAACCGGCAACATCAAAATACAACCCGTGTCGAGAATTGAAGATGTTTTTAAATATTTGTTTGGCTGATTGGTTCGTGTTCATTCCCAGTGCGTTTCCCTTCAACTTTTATAAAAAAATTGTAAATCAACAAAATTAGCACTCCGAAAATTACTGACGACCCAATTAAAAAAAGATTGGTTTGGTGTGGTGCTGCAAACGAGAGACGGATTAGAATCGTCGAAATGACAAAACCCGAATTCCGCACCAATTGGCTGTAATAGTGTGTGTAGAGAAATGAAATAATTAAAATCAGCACATCAACAAAAATGAGTATTGTGAAAAAAACATCATAAAAAACATTGTTGATGTTGGCCATCGGTAACGATTGCACATTGTGGTGCGTGATTAATTCACTAAACCATCCTCCAAAACTTACGATAATCAGAAAAACCATGACTGGAACCATCAACATGGCTATTAATTGCTTGATTGCAATAAATCTCCTGATATTTGCACAACTTTCCAATGCCGGTTCTCCTCTTTTTAACCTGTAGAAAACTCCTATCAGGAAGAAAAGTACCAGGATGCTTATCATATCTAACAATAATTCATTGTTTTTCGACAAATTTTCGAGCAGATGCTCTGAGTCAAAATGTGATATGTCCTTGAAGATCCTTCGAAGCACAATCAACGAAATAATTTCAAATTGTTTCCCAATCGACCTTGTGAACGATTTTGGAATAAAAATCAGCAAAAGAAAAACCTCAAAAATCAGCAGGAATGAAAACGGAGTGTAAATGGCTGAAATGTAATTGCCGTTAAATCCATTAAATGCAGCGTGATCAATAAGGTTGATGTTCCAGAGAAATATCAGAATCAGGTGTACGAGAAAACCAATCAGTGCCGAGTAAACTGCATATTTTTCGATGATTTTGATGTTGTGTTCCGAGAAAAAGCGATTGTACCAATACTGTATTTTTTCAATCATTGTTCTGAAATTGTTGTTGAAAATGACATTTTTCGGTAAATCTACAAATAAAAACGCAGACAAGGTTTTGATTAACAGCGGATTTTTTAATAAGAAAACAGCGGGGATGATTTTATGAAAAAGAATTCTTTTGCTGTTGGCTGCCTGAGTGTTGATAATGGATTAATCCATCATAATAAGTGATTTTGTTGCAAAAGCATTTGGGTGCCTGGTAATAAAAAAGGCCGGATTGAATCATCCGGCCTTTTTCGTGAACTTTCTCCTTAGGTTATTCCGATTGTGAGAAATTCATGGCAGCTAATCGTTTATAGCTTTCGTAACGCCATTTTGCGTTCTTCACTGCTTCTTTGCTCAGCCTTTCAGCTTCAGCCGGGAAAGCCTGACGCAGTGAGGTGTAACGGACTTCTCCGTTAAGGAATTCCTGGAATTTATTCCAGTCAGGTTCTTTCGAGTCTAACTGGAAAGGATTTTTTCCTTCGTTTTCCAACAATGGATTGTAACGATAAAGATGCCAGTAACCTGACTGAACTGCTCTTTCCTGTTCTTCCTGGGTTTTGCCCATTCCGGCGCGTAACCCGTGGTTGATACACGGAGAGTAGGCAATAATCAGCGATGGTCCTGGGTAGGCCTCTGCTTCATTGAGTGCTTTCAGCAATTGATTGTTGCTTGCACCCATTGCCACCTGAGCAACGTAAACATATCCGTAGGTCATGGCCATTGCGCCAAGGTCTTTTTTACGGATTTTCTTACCCGAGGCAGCAAATTTGGCTACAGCCCCTACCGGAGTTGATTTTGATGCCTGTCCGCCCGTGTTGGAGTAAACTTCGGTGTCGAGTACAAGAATGTTGATATCCTCGCCAGAAGCAAGAACGTGGTCGAGGCCGCCGTAACCAATGTCGTAAGCCCAACCATCGCCACCAAACGACCACACCGATTTTTTTACAAGATATTGTTTCAGGTCAAGAATTTCACGTGCAACATCAGAATCTGATTTTTCACAGGCTTCGATAACCTTTGCTGATGCTGCTTTTGAGGCTTCAGCATCATTAATTCCATTGAGCCATTCACCAAAAGCTGCCTTCAGATCGTCAGAAATTCCATTGGCTAAGGCAGTAGTCATTTTATCAGCAATTCGCTGGCGTAGTCTGTTTACTCCCAGTGCCATTCCAAATCCGTATTCTGCATTGTCTTCGAACAGCGAGTTTGCCCAGGCCGGGCCATGTCCATTGGCATTTTTGCAATAAGGTGTCGAAGGCGCCGAACCTCCATAAATTGAAGAGCATCCTGTGGCATTGGCAATCATCATTCTGTCTCCAAAAAGTTGGGTAATAAGTTTTACGTACGGTGTTTCGCCACAACCGGCGCATGCGCCCGAAAACTCGAACAAGGGTTGTGCAAACTGACTGTTTTTCACATTCTTGTTTTTCTGTGCAATTGTATCCTTGTAAGAAACTTTTTTGCTTACAAAATCCCAGTTTTGGGTTTCGTGCAACTGGGTTTCTAATGGTTTCATTACAAGGGCTTTTTCTTTTGCAGGGCAAACATCGGCACAATTGCCGCATCCTGTGCAATCGAGCGGACTCAATTGAATTTTGAATCGCAAGCCGTCGAAAGTTTTTGGTATTGCCTTAAGTGTTTTCAAATCATCCGGTGCTTTACTCATTTCATCAGCATCAATGAGGAACGGACGGATACAGGCGTGAGGACATACATAGGCGCACTGGTTACATTGAATGCAGTTTTCCGGAATCCATTCAGGTACATTTACAGCAATACCACGTTTTTCGAATTCGGTAGTTCCTGCAGGGAAGGTTCCATCTTCACGACCTGCAAAAGCACTTACCGGCAAATCGTCGCCTTTCATGCTGTTGATGGGTTCCACAACGTATTTGATGAAATCAGGAATATCACGGGTGTCTTCTGACTTTGTTATTACAATGTTCGCCCATTCGGCTGGAATTTCAACTTTTTCGACTTCGCCACCTTTGTCAACGGAAGCAAAATTCATATTCACGATTTCTTCCCCTTTATGTCCAAAGCTTTTAACAATGGCCTTTTTCATATCATTAACAGCATCTTCGTATGGAATAACGCCCGAAATTTTGAAAAATGCCGATTGCATGATCGTGTTGGTGCGTGTACCTAATCCAATTTCTTCAGCTATTTTGGTTGCATTGATGATGTAAAACTGGATTTGGTTTTCGGCCAGGTATTTTTTCATGTGATCGGGGAGCCGGTTTTTGGTTTCTTCGGCATCCCAAATGCTGTTCAACAAAAAGGTTCCCCCTTTTTTCAGGCCTTTCAGCATATCGTATTTGTTAAGGTATGAGGGCACATGACAAGCTACGAAATCAGGCGTTCCGACCAGATAAGCCGAAAGAATGGGCTTATCGCCGAAACGGAGGTGAGAAGTAGTAATACCACCCGATTTCTTTGAGTCGTATGCAAAATACGCCTGGCAATATTTATCGGTATTTTCTCCGATTATTTTGATCGAATTTTTATTAGCGCCAACTGTTCCGTCTGAACCAAGTCCATAAAATTTTCCTTCAAAAGTTCCTTTTGGAACGATGCTTATTTCAGGTAACAGGGGTAATGAGGTAAATTTCACATCATCAACAATACCTACCGTAAAATGATTTTTTGGTTCATTCATTTTCAGGTTTTCGTAAACCGAAAGAATCATGGCCGGTGTTGTGTCTTTTGAACTTAAACCATACCTGCCGCCAACAATCATGGGTGCATTTTCTTTTTGATAGAAAACTTCTGTGATGTCAAGATAAAGAGGTTCGCCAGTGGCACCAGGTTCTTTTGTGCGGTCTAAAACGCAGATCCTTTTTACGGTTTCAGGCAAAACGTTCAGGAAATATTTCTTCGAAAACGGGCGGTAAAGATGAACTGAAATCAAGCCAACTTTTTCGCCTTTCGACATCAGATAATCGATCGTTTCGCGAATGGTGGTTGTTACTGAGCCCATGGCTACAATGATGTTTTCGGCATCCGGAGCGCCATAGTAGGTAAACGGGTGGTACTCGCGGCCACATTTTTTCGATATTTCCTGCATGTATTCCTCAACCATGTCGGGAATTGGGTCGTAAAAACGGTTGGCAGCTTCACGGCTCTGGAAATAAATATCAGGGTTCTGTGCAGTACCGCGGGTTACCGGATGCTCAGGATTCAAAGCGTTATCCCTGAACGACTGTAAAGCTTTCCAGTCAACCATTTTGGTAAAATCATCATTAGTGAAGTATTCAACCTTTTGAATTTCATGCGATGTTCTGAACCCGTCAAAGAAATGAACGAACGGAATTCTCGATTTAATGGCTACAAGATGTGCAATGGCAGCAATGTCCATAATTTCCTGAACGCTTCCGGTTGCCAGGAAGGCAAAGCCGGTATTGCGGGCAGCCATTACATCCGAATGATCACCAAAAATTGAAAGCGCTTGTGCGGCAAGGCTTCTGGCGCTAACATGTAAAACTCCCGGCAGTAGTTCACCCGAAATTTTGTACATATTCGGGAGCATAAGCATCAATCCCTGCGATGCTGTGAAAGTACTGGTGAGCGCGCCTGCCTGCAACGAACCATGCACAGCACCTGCCGCTCCACCTTCGGATTGCATTTCGATTACCTTTACGGTTTCGCCAAATATGTTCTTACGTCCATGTGCCGACCATTCGTCAACATATTCGGCCATGGTCGATGAAGGGGTAATAGGGTAAATAGCTGCAACTTCGCTAAACATGTAAGCCACGTGTGATGCTGCATAATTTCCATCACAAGTGATAAATTTTTTCTTTTGTGTCATAATATCAATGGTTTATGCGTAAAATTCTGTTTTAAAATTTGGCGCGAAATTAGGTAATTAAAGCAAATGATTTTTTATTTGGCACCTACAGTCCATCAAAATCAGCAATTTAAATTCGTTTTAGATTAAAAATCCGTCAAATGATCAATCATTAAAGCAGTTAGCTTAAAACCTGGATTGGTAAATTATCGTGCTGTAAAAAACTGTAAATGATTTGTTGTTCCTTTTATTTCGTCTGTAAGCCTGATTGTTTTTTATTCACCCCTATTCAAAAATTTGCTCCCGTTCGTTTTTTTGATATTTTTGTGAGGTCGAAAATTTACATGAAATTTAAAGCAACATAAATTAAAAGAAATAGTAAAATGGCTGATTTAAAGACTAATTATCTTGGGCTTGAGCTAAAGAATCCGGTTATTGTTGGTGCATGCAACCTTGTTTCTGATTTGGAGACCGTTCGTCACATCGAAGAGGCCGGCGCTGCTGCCATCGTGTATAAATCCCTTTTTGAGGAACAGATTCAGCTGGAAAGAATGCAACACGAGGAAGGACTGGAGGAATACAACGAACGTCACGCTGAAATGGTTTCGCTGTTTCCGAAAATTCAACATGCCGGACCCGAAGAACATCTCATGAATTTGAAAAAAGTGGTTGAAACAGTGAAAATTCCTGTTATTGCAAGCCTCAACTGCGTTTACGATGTCACATGGACTGAGTATGCAAAAAAACTGGAAGAAACGGGCGTGGCTGCTCTTGAATTGAACATGTATTCGAACCCAAGAAGCGCCGAACGTACTGATAAAGAAATTGTTGATCAACGAATTGCCATCATTGGAAAAGTCAAAAAATCCGTGAACATTCCAGTGAGTGTTAAATTAAGCCCATTTTACACAAATATTTTAGGTATCATCGATCAGGCTGATAAAGCTGGCGCCGATGGGTTTGTACTTTTTAACCGAATATTCCAGCCTGATATTGATATCGAACACGAAAAACTGGTTTTCCCGTGGTTCCTGAGCAACGAAGGCGATTACAGGCTTGCACTCAGATTTGCCGGTATGCTTTATGGTAACATCAATGCCGGTATTTGCGGAAATACCGGAATTTTTAAAGGAAGTGAAGCTATTCAGCTTTTGTTAGCAGGCGCCGATGCTGTTCAGGTGGTAAGCACACTTTACCGCAATGGAATTGGTCAAATAAGCAACATCATCAATGACCTGGAAAAATGGATGGATCGCAAAGGCTATAAAACCATCGGAGATTTCAAGGGTAAACTTTCAAAGAAAAACATTAATGATCCGTTTGCTTACAAGCGGTCGCAGTATGTTGATATTTTGATGAAATCGCACGAGATTTTCAAAAAATATCCGATGAGATAATCATATTTTCGATGCCAATGAAACCGTCCGGTTAGGTCCAGGGCGGTTTTTTTATTATTTACAAAATCATGACAAATACACAAATGAACTTGAATTTGCCTGAAATAATGAAAGCCCTGGTGGTAGAGTCGTACAATTCAAACCTGGTAAGGGCTCTCGCTGGTGTGAAAATGATGGAAATACCCGTTCCTGTCGTTTTCGACGGACAAGTTTTGATAAAGGTGGATGCTGCGCCGGTAAATCCTTCGGATATTGCGTTTTTAAGGGGAAGTTACAACATCACAAAAACATTGCCTGCGGTACCCGGCTTTGAAGGCGCAGGAAGAATAGTTGCTGTTGGTGAAGACGTTGACGAAACCCTGGCTGGAAAAATGGTGTGTTTCTTTACTCAGGACGAAAATGTGGGTTCGTGGGCTGAGTATGTGGTTGCAAATGTGGCAAATACGCTGGTTTTAAATGATAACATTTCCGTCCAGCAGGCTGCCTGCATGTTTGTTAACCCCTTGACAGCTTATGCATTGTTTGAACATGCTTTTGAAAATGATCACGAAGCCATGATTCTGACAGGCGCTGGCGGTCAGGTTAGCCAGTTTATCAGGTTTTTTGCGAAAGAGCGTGGTATTAAAATAATTAACCTGGTTAGAAAGGAACAACATATTGCAGCATTGAAAAATGAGGGTGAAGATTTTGTTTTGAACCTCTCTGACAATGGTTTTTCCGAACAACTTGCCAATATTGCCCGCCAGTTGAATGCAACCATTGCTTTTGATGCGGTGGGTGGTGAAATCACTGGTAAACTGATGAATGCCATGCCAGAAGGATCGGAAATTATGCTTTATGGCGGACTGTCGGGACAGCTGGTTTCAGGTATTGATGCGCTCGGTATTATTTTTAAGAATAAAATCCTCGGAGGTTTTAATCTTGGAGCCTGGCTTGAAGATATTCCAAGGGATGAACTTATGGTGATTTCGCAATATCTTCAAAGTCTGATTCTTGAGAATAAAATTACGACAAAAATCCAGAACATCTTTCCATTGGATGATTTTTATAACGGCTTGAGAAGCTACATTTCGAACATGTCGGGTGGAAAAGTGTTGCTGAAAATGTAAATGGGTTATTTTTAAAACGATAAGGTGTTTACTTCTCCATTTCCAATATCAAAACCGACCTGGCAGGAACTGAAAAGTCGTTCATCTGGTACACCTGGTTGTCAATTACATTTTTACCTTTTGAATAACCTTTTAACAATTCGTCAAACTTAGCAGTGTTGATAGTGGTTTTTTGGTCATTTTTATTGAAAACAACCATCACAATTTCCTTTTCATCGTAGCGGAAATACGCGTAAATACCATCCTCGGGAGCAAATTGCATTAATTTTCCATCATGGATTACCTTCTTGTTTTTACGCCAGTTGAGCAACCTTTGCATGTATTTCTGAGCTTCTGCCTGGGTTGTGGTTAAACCTTCTCCTGTAAAAGCGTTTACCTCATCCCCCTCCCAACCGCCTGGGAAGTCGGAGCGGATGATTCCATGATTTCCGTTTGATCCGGTATTACTCATCAAAATTTCAGTTCCGTAAAAAATTTGTGGAATTCCCCGCATGGTAGCTATCCAGGCCATACCCATTTTGTACAGATCGAAGTCTTCGCCAATCTGAGTGTAAAAGCGGTCAACATCATGATTGTCAGGAAAAATCACGAGATTATCGGGGTTTGGATAAAGAAAATCCAATGCGAGTTTTTCGTACATTACCACAAAACCGTTTCCGAAAGTTCTTTCTTTGTCGCGAAGACCCTGAACAAGGGCTTCCTGATTTGGAAAATCCATCAATCCGGGCAAACACGAGGTATATCCGTCGTGATTTACCTTTCCTCGCTGCCAATACGAAACAATGGCAGGATTGTTTACCCATTCTTCACCAACAATATTAAAACCCGGATATTCATTCATTACCGCACACGTCCAGTCGGCCATAAAATTTTTGTCGGGGTATGGGTATGTGTCCATCCTAATCCCGTCAAGGTCAGCGTATTCAATCCACCAGATCGAATTTTGAATAAGATAATCAGCAAACAGGCGGTTACGCTGATTCATATCGGGCATTGTCCTGACAAACCATCCATCCGAAAATTTCTTTCTATCGTATTCCGAAGCATGAATGTCCTGAATGGTGTTCCTGCGATGATTTGTATTAACGTATTGACCGTCAAAGTTTATCCAGTCTTTTGTGGGCGGGTCTTTTACAAACCAATGTTCAGAACCGCAATGATTCAGAATTAAGTCCATAATCATTTTAATGCCTTTTTCGTGCGCAAGTTTTGAAAGTTGGACATATTCCTGGTTTGAACCAAACCTTTGATCGATATTGTAAAAATCGGTGGCAGCATAACCATGATATGAATATGCGGGCATGTCGTTTTCTAACACCGGATTGACCCAAATGGCAGTATAGCCCATTTTCTGGATATATTCCAGGCTGTTTGCAATTCCCTGGATGTCACCACCATGACGTCCTCCTTCATAATGTCGGTTTGGCTTTTCAAGCATACCTTCCACGGAATCGTTTTGGGGGTTTCCATTCGCAAACCTGTCCGGAGTGATCAAATACATCACGTCAGAGTTGTCGTAACCATTGCGTGTTGTTGACCCCTCCCTTCTTTCCTTTAATTCGTAATTGAACACAATCTCGGTCTTTTTAGCACTGTTAAACCGGATTTCAAAATTCCCGGGTTGCGCTGCTTCCGAAATGTTCAAATACATAAAAATGTAATTGGGGTTTTCCGTTCTGACGATTTCCTCAATCGTAACGCCTTGATATTGAATGACAGGTTGAAGTCGGCTGATGTCCTGACCATGAACCAGAATCTGAAGTAAAGAGTTTTTCATTCCCACCCACCAGAAAGGCGGCTCAAGGTGACTGATCTGGAATTTCGCTGCATTGGCCTGATTGAACGCAACTAAGCAAAACAATGTGAATATTTTAAGAATTGATTTCATTTTTACTCTTGGTTAAATTTGTGGTCTGTTAACAAAACAATTTTTCAAAAAAATTTCTCAGCATAATTCATTAAATCCTCTTCAGTATTTTGGAACTCATCGACGCCAATGAAATGCTTTTTCCTGAGAATTGTTCACCTGTGAGCAAATCGATGAATGAACCATCATGTTCAAGGTCGAAGCTATGGTCTTCATTTTCAAGGTTGAACAGTACAATGATTTCATTTTTGTTGTCAAATCTTTTGTAGGAAAACAGTTTCCCCTTTGCGGTAAGAAATTCCAGATCACCACGGGCAAACACGGGATTTTCATTTCTAATTCGGGCTAATTGTTTGTAAACATCAAACCATTCTTTATCAAAACCAACTTCATCAAATACCTTTTCACCTGGTTGGAAATTGTTGCGGTATTCCGGATCAAAGGTAAACTCCGGCCACCAGAGCGGTTTACGGCAATCGGGGTCATCGCCGCCCCACATGCCCATTTCCTCGCCGTTCCATATGTGAGGAGCTCCCAGGTTGGTGAAGGCATGAACCAGGTAAAGCTTAAGCCGATGATAGGATTCAGCATCTGGTTTGCCTGATTTGAAAGTTGAATCAGCATCGGGTTTAAAGTTGACCTTGTACTTAAAGGGGTTGTAAAAATCGGTAAGCAGCCGTGGAGCGTCATGGCTCGAAGCTGTGTTCATCATGCCATAAACAAATGGCTTTTTCAGCCGGTTCCACTGAAGATTCAGGCTGTCAACCAATTGTTCGGCAGTGATTTCAAAGTCGGTTTTTGCAAAGAAATATCTTGCTGGCCGGTAAACCTGGTAAAACATGACAGCGTCAAAAATATCACCCTGAACGTATGGAACAGGGTCCATGAGTTGTTCCGGCCATTTAACCCACCATATTTCACCCACAAGGTAAGCGTCCGGATTGATCGATTTTACATGATTACGCCAGTCGCGCCAAAATCCGAGGCCAATCTGATCGGCCACATCAAGACGGTAACCGTCAATTCCTTTAGAAACATCACCATCAGGGGCAAGCCAGCGACGGGTTACGTCAAAAATGTGTTTTTTGGCGCCTTCGTTGATGTTGCCTTCGTAAGGATGGCCATTCTTCCTTTCGCCAACTACATCCACTTTTCTGATTTCCGGCAGGCTTTTCAAATCATACCAGCCACGGTAATCAAACTCATTTTCAGGTGTTGCCGGATTATCGAATTGTTTTACATCGTACCAATCCCTGAATTTCGAATTTTCCTGATTTTTTATCAGGTCACGCATTGCCCAAAACCTGACTCCGGTGTGGTTCCACGAAAAATCGAGGATTATGCGCATGTTTCTTTTGTGCAGTTCGTCAACAAGTTTCAAGAAAAGTTTGTCGGCGGATGTCCATTTCCAGGTCGCAGGATCGGAAGGGTTTTCGGAGGCAATGATTTCGTTATCACCTTTAGGGTCAGGGCCAAAATTCACATCAACATGATGCCAGTTGCGGGCGTCAAATTTATGCAACGAGGGAGCATCGTTGATAGGATTGAGGTAGAGTGCCGTGACACCCAATTCCTGTAGGTAATCGAGTTTGTTGAGGATTCCCTGAATGTCACCACCAAAGCGCCTGTGCTGCAGTCCATCGTAAAATCGCATATTCTGGTTTTTAGCCCACTGTTCCTGCTCGTACCAGTTGTGCGTCCAGGGTGTTACAGACCAGTCAGCCGGAACCGGGCTGAAATCAGTTTCTGCACTGATGTTTTCGGGGGTTGGATCGTTGGTTGGGTCGCCATTGTTAAAACGTTCCACAAAAATCTGATACCAGATTACATCCTGCGCCCATGCCGGAGGTTCGCTAATGTTTTGTTTCCTGACTTTTTGCTGACATGAAGCTAATGCCAACAAGCAGGATATTGCCAATAGAAGGAAAGAAATATTTTTCATAAAAGCTTAATTTTAAATGCAAAGAAAGTAAATCCAGAGAATACTGGTATTGCAAAATTATTATTCATAAAGCCGTAAAGCGGGTTTTTTGCTCATGACAAATTTCAGTTCGCCTCCTTTTACCAGTTCGTCGTGCATTAAAATGAAGTTCCGTATGTATTTTCCGTTTAAAGATACTTCTTTTACGTACACATTTTCAGGACTTTGGTTTTCTGATATGATTTTCAGCGTTTTTCCATTTCCCAGATCAATCACAGCCGATTTTACCAAAGGGCTGCCGATCGAATATTCGGGACTCCCCGGGCAAACCGGGTAAAATCCAAGCGCTGAAAAAATGTACCATGCCGACATCTGGCCACAGTCGTCGTTGCCGCAAAGACCGTCGGGAGCGTCTGCGTACATGGTTTTGTTAATCATCCTGACCCTGGCCTGCGTTTTCCAGGGTTGGTCTGTCCAGTTGTATAAATAGGGAATGTGATGCCCCGGTTCGTTACCATGCACGTAAAGTCCGATAATTCCATCCCGTGTTATATCTTCGTTTGCGGCAATATGTTCATCGGATAATTGAAGGGTATAAAGAGAATCGAGCATGCCGGCAAAACGCTTTTTCCCACCCATCATTTCAACCATCTGATTGGTATTATGAGGAATGTACAAACCATAATTCCAGGCATTCCCTTCAATAAATCCCTGCCCGTGGGTGTTCAACGGGTCAAAATCTTTTCTGAAAGTTCCATCCGACATTTTCGGCCGCATAAATCCTGAAACAGGATCGAAAACATTCCTGTAGTTTTCCGATCTTCTCATAAATTCATCAAAAACCTGCTTTGCGTCGGTTTTTTGTGCAATTTGCGCAATTGCCCAGTCATCGTAGGCATATTCAAGGGTTTTACTAACAGAGCTGCCGTTTTTGTCTTCCGGCACATAACCCATTTTCATGTAATATTCTAATCCATCAAATGGTTGATATTCCGCTGTTTTTACACAAGCATTCAGGGCACGTGGTAAATCTTTGGTGTATATTCCTTTAACAATGGCATCCGAAATTACTGAAACACTGTGGTAGCCAATCATGCACCAGTTTTCGTTGGCATAATGCGACCAAACCGGGAGCATCGGGTGAACGCTCTGGTCGAAATGAGCTAACATCGACTCGATCATATCACGGTTCCGGTCAGGCTGAACCAGGTTAAAAAGCGGATGGAGCGCACGGTAGGTGTCCCAAAGCGAAAAGACGGTGTAATTTGTAAAATCATCCGATTGGTGAATATTTTGGTCGAGTCCGCGGTAGTGCCCGTCCACATCTTCGTAAACAATTGGCGATAAAAACGCGTGATAAAGTGCTGTGTAAAAGACTTTTTTGTCGGCCTGATCGATTGTTTCAATTTTAATTTTGCCCAATTCGTTATTCCACGCCTGCTGTCCGTCATTTTTAACCTTTTCAAAATCCCAGTGAGGAATTTCAGCCTGCAGGTTTTTCAAAGCCCCCTCTGTGCTCACCGATGACATCGCAAACTTGATTTTCAGTGGATTTCCCTTTTTGATATCAAAATCAAAATACGCCCTGATATCGTGGCCGGCCATTTCCGGGAAGTTTGACCCTTCATTAAATTTCCTGTAAAAGCCACGGTAAATCACCTCATCGTACTTTTTGTGTCCGTAATTTTTTATTGACTGATTAAAAACCATCGCAAAATACACCGTCCGGGTTCGTGCCCAGCCGTTGGTCTGCCGGTAACCCGTTACCAGCGTGTCATTTTCAACCCGCACGAAAGTCCACACATTTTTCCCGTCATAATTGTAGATGCCGTGCATCAAATCGAGGATAATATGGGCTTCTTCGTCTTTCTGAAAGGTGTATTGATGAAAACCAACCCGCGTGCTGGTTGTAAGTTCAGCTGTAATTCCATAATCGTCAAGAAGTACTTTGTAATAATTGGGCTGTGCTGTTTCATTTTCATGCGAAAACCTTGACCGGTAGCAATTTTCGGTATTATCTGCCGTCCCTGGATTTAGTTTTAATGGTCCTGTTGTGGGCATAATCAGGAAGTCGCCAAGATCGGAGTGGCCGGTTCCGCTGAAATGTGTGTGGCTGAAGCCTACAATTGTCGGATCGTTGTACTGGTAACCAGCGCAATATTCATAGACTTTTCCATTGTATTTTCCATCCAACCAGTAACCTACGGTATCAGTATCAGGGCTTAGCTGAACGGAGCCAAAAGGAACGGTTGCCCCCGGATATGTGTGTCCCATCCGCTGGGTTCCAACCATTGGATTTACAAATTGGATCAGGTTTTCGGATTGGGCTTTTGCAAACAGCGAAAAAGCCAGGAAACATAGTAGCAGAGCGTATCTCATGATTTTTTTAATATTTGTGGGGCAAAGGTAAGTTTTTGCGGTTGTGAAAAAGTGAATAGGCAGTGGTGAATCTTTGTAGGAAATAAAAATAAATGGGGTTATTACATTACAACCTAATGAGTAAATAACAACATTGGGAGCTAATTTATCCCATAAAATGTTTTTTCTTATTTGATTAATTTTTTCACTTCGTCAACAAAATCAATCATTTCCGCCAACATACCATTAACTTCATCAGCATTAAATGAAATAAAGGCATCATAATCCCCTTTGCTTCTGTTTTGAAACGCATTTCGGACTATTTTCCCAAACCTTGAATCCACTGTTTTTGTTGCTACAAACTCTTTATTGAACCAGCCAATAAGTTGTTGATGTTTTGAGGTTTCGAATTTGTGCTTTAATGCAAGCGCTGTAATGGCGTAGTACATACCATAATAAATACGATTAACTGCAACCGTCAGTTTATTTGCCTCAATTAAAAATCTTGCAAGTTCAATTGTTTCAATTGCTTGACCAAGTCTATAGTTGATCAGTGATTCCCGGTCCTGTTCATTAATCATGCGTACAATCCTTTCTCAAGTGCTGTGGTATAAATGGGCTGTTTTCCTCTTAAAGTCATCAGTTCTGGCTCACTAATAATGTGAGTGTCGGTTAATATATTGTATTTCAATTCGATGTCGTAACATAAATCGGAAATGGCTCGCTCATCACGCCAATCAATTTTGTTTTTCAATACAATCAAAATATCATAATCGGAATCCGCTTTGTGCTTACCTTCTACTCGTGAACCAAAAAGAATGACATCCATCAGATTATCAGAAAATCTTGATCTCAATGAACCTTCAATCTCGCTTAAAATTCGTTTTTTTGTGACCCGCATTCTTACAAGTAGCATTTATTTTTACAAAAGTAATGCGTTTTAATGATGTAACTGATAGACAACACCTGAATTCCACAACTTTGCAGGATGAAGAGGTGAATTTCTCCTAAAAACTTTAAAAAATCAGTTTACGGAAAATGGTTCTCAGGATTTTTAATATGATGTTTAGTTAAACAAAAACACTTGTGTTTCCGGGTGAAAACACAAGTGTTTCTTAACTAAGAAACAGCTTTAATGCCCAATAAATATCAATACCAGAAAAGAGTATTCCTAATTTCAATTCCTTTCATTGAATAATTGAAAATTCTTTACTTCTGTATCAAAGCCTTATTCTATGGCTTTTCCTTGTCAGTGTTCTTTTCCTTTTCATCATTTTTGCGATCGAAGAAATTCTTCATTCCTTTTGTAGGTCTGTTTAATGACATCACGAAGGCCTTCCCCACCATACTGTTGTCGTATGGCATCTCCCTTAATTCTTTTAAAAATTTCGCACCAGGTGTCAGTGGCTTTGAGTCTTGATCTTCTGGATTTTCATTGTCTTTCAAAATACCATATTTTTCTCTGTATTGTTCCCACTCATCAAGTCTCTCAAATAATTTGTGTCCTAACTCTGTAGTGGGTAAGTTAAAGTCTACGGAAACATCAAAATACTTTAACTTTATTTCTTTTAAAAAGGTTTCAGCTGTTGAAATAAGCTCATCAAATTCAGAAGAATTCATTATGATTGTTTCAAAGTCAGTTCGAGTTCTGTCAAAATGTGCATAATATTGGTCTCTTGTAGTTTTTAATTTATGCCGCAATGAACCGATTCTTTCACTGTCGAGGACACTGCACATTTCCTCGAAATGAAATTTTGATAAACTATTATTAAGTTCTGATTTCGAATAATCTTCCTGCATTTTATTTAACAACTTTTCAAAACTATACTCTTCAAGGCTATGCTTATTTTTATCCTTTTCTTTTTTGTCAAAAAGTATGCATAAATTTAGGATAAGAGAAACGCAAATTGAATGAAAAATTCTTTCAATAAAGAAATAATATGTTTTATAAACTATTGGTTTATTAGTTTTTACAGAATGAAGATATTTAAAATCCTCAAAATTATATTTTGCAGATTGAAAAATTCTTGTGATTTCTTCTATTTCGATTTTGAGTTCTTTTTTCGTCATTATTATTTTAGTACAAACCTTGCATTAAAAGTATTATGATAATTTACATCTCCACATCTATTATAATCTCGTGCATCAACAACTGCTCTTACTACTCCACCCTCAAACATAACCCACACCGAACCATAGTTATAATTAATGCCACTACAATCATCGGTTGAACGAGGATTTCCACAAACTTGCTTAACTTCTATAGGTGTCATTCCCAAACGAACATTATTAACAGCTCTGGTTGTGGAGTTTTCTATTCGCTTTTCAATAGTCTCAATTTCAGATAAGATTTGGTTTTCCTGGGCTTGATATGTTGATAGTTTTTGCTTTGCTGCAGCTAATTGCTGATTTAGAGAATTTAAGGTAGTTTGTTTCGCTTGAATGTCCTTATTTTGGCTATTTAGCTGGGCTTTGACTTTTTCTAATTCTTGACTATGAAACTGTATTTCCTGAGTAGAAGCACTTAATAATAATTTAAGGCTATCTATAACAGCGCTACTTCTCCGTGCAGAAAGGGTTTGGTTAATCCTCCGAACCACTTCGTTAGGGTCAGCAATGATTTGAGCCTTAATATAGAATTCGTACCCATTCCAGTTTTCCTCGAGAATTTTAGTCTCAGTTGTACCGGCAGAAATTGTTTTTATTTCTTGCTGAAAGAAGGATTCATTAATCTTTTCACTCTCGTTGACATTGTAATTCACATAACTTTCGACATAAGTTCCCAATTCTTCGAGCAATATCGCTTTCACTTGTTCGATTGCCGTTTCTCTTGCGGTGATTTTACTATCTGTTTCACCTGCCGAATATGTGTATTCTCTTACAAAAATTTTCTCTTGAGCATATGAAAAATTAGAGTGCAAAATGATTAATACTACGTAAATTGGATTCTTCATGGGTTGATTATTGTTTTAAATTTAGTTTATTCATTTCTTGATTAAAAACATTTTCGTATTGGTGTTTGTCATAATCTATTAATAATTGATTATCCTTGGAAACCTGACTGTTAAGATTTTTCAGGACTTCATCTTTACTCATTTCAATCGCAACCCAACAAGTGAATTTTCCATCGTTGTTAACAAGTGTCTTTTCTCCGATAGTTGCCAAATTTGTCAGCATTTGAATGGTCACTTGAGTTGAATATTCTTCAAACCTATCTTCAAACTCTTGTCTATTTGTAACATTTTTTTCATTAGTGTAGTTAATTGTTACCGTCTTTACAAGTGTTTGGATGTTTCCAGCAAGTTCAGCTTTTGCATTAATTAATGCAATTTTTTTTGCAGTAGCTAATACAGGGCTTGTCCCGCTTTGTACTGTACGAAAGAAATTATTATCAGAATGGTATTCATTTTCACTTAAAGGAATTTGAACTTCAACCTCCTCTGTTGCTTTTGTTGGTTCCGTTATTTCTTTCGAATCAGTTGCCTTTGATGTAATTACGGTCTTTTGATTTGCTTTGCATGAGAAAAGGCAAATTCCAATAAGAAAAACACAGAAAATTCTTAACAATGGTACTGACATTTCTCTTCTTTGATAGATACATTGATAATTACTTGATTTACTTGACTTAGCAACAGTTCCTAATTGTGCTTACAAAATTTGATTATCTTAATTTTTTCAAATTTCTAAATTCAAACCTATCAGTTATTGTATCTTTTTGAATTTCTATTTCATGGTTTCTATCTTTACATAAATCTATTAGTGTTGCTTTTGCTTTAGAATACGAACATTGAAAAATCTCCCCTGCATCATGGTCATTCCCATCGTGGTTATATTCTGATACTATTGAGTAGGCTCGTAACAAACTTTTTATTTCTAATTCAATGTGTCCAGCAATAGCACTTTTTATCACAAATAAAATTTCCCAGTCGTTAAAACTCCCATAACCAGTTCGATTTAGTGATTCACTTCTAATCTCGAAAGCTTTTGAATAGCCACATTTAATTATTTTCCCCTTTTGAGTGCCTGCAATATATACAACTCCAGAAGAGTCAGATCTTCCCTGGAATTCAATATTTGCTGGTTTACATTGTACACAATGTCCGGATCTGGTTTTTAATGTATGTCCTGCTTTACGGCAAGGGGTTACGTTAAATGCGATCAATTTATCAAGGGATTTCATTTTTAGTCTGTATTCTGGTTGAGACAAACCCTTTGCATCAAATACTTTGTTTAAAGGTATATTGTGCTTTTTTAAGAATTCTTTCTGTTCATATGTTAGTCCATTCATATTATGAATAATCTTATGGCTTTTTATTTTGTTGCAGTTTTATTTTGAGTTTTAAGTACTTTTACTTTGTCCAGTTTTCTATTTTTAATCCGGGCACTCTTACAAATTCCCTCTCATTATTAGTTACCAAAACAACGTTTAAACTTATTGCATGAGCGGCTATCAGCATATCCAAAGGTCCTATTATGGTTCCTTTTTTTTCTAATTCAGCTCGAATTTTCCCATATTCATTGCTCGCATCAATGCCAAAGTCAATAATCTCGATAGGTGTAAGGAATTGTTCCAATGCTTCTCTGTTTTTTACTGGAAATAAACTTTTCTCAATTCCATAGTGCAATTCAGCTAATGTAATCGAGGAAATCCCAACACTTCCGATAGTTAGTTCCTTAAATTTTGCAAAAACCTCAAAAGGCTTTCTTTTAATAATGTAAACGCAAATATTAGTGTCGAGCAGGTATTCCATTAATCAAATAATTCTCGTTGTTGTTGTGCCGGTTGGTTTCGTTCATTCATAAAATCGGCAGTGAATAATTCAGTGCTTTCAATCAGATTTTGCCAAGGATCGTGAAAGGGGATAACATAAAGGGTATTACCTACTTTTTTAAGGTAAACCTTGTCGTCGTTAATCCTCATCTTTTTCGGAATCATTATCGCCTGGTCTCCTTTTTTGTTTTCAATGTCAAGTGTTTCAATTACCATAATCAGATTGTTTTAATTATTAAATGTTGGATGATATTTGCAAATTGTCAGTAAGAGTAAATATTTTTTCAATTCCTAATTTTTTTCATTAAAATTAAGAAAAATTACTCCGTTCTTCAATGACAGCATCTGATAATGAGCCTGCATATCTCTTTGATTTTTCTCTGGATTCCAGAAATGAAAAATCTTCAATTTTCAATCTTTTGGAAACATTACCCTGGGTTAGTTTCTGCACGCCTTCAACCAAATCGCCTTCAATATTTTTCAATAATTCCTTTCGCAATTGTTTTAAAGCAATAATGATACTGTTAAAAATATTACGAATTGCTGTATTGCCAAAGAATTGAAAATATTCCAGCCTCCTTTGAATTTTAATGAAATCTTGTATTGCCTGATATACTTTGTTGTAATACAGTTCTAATTCACTTTTTGGTAATTCTGAAATAATCGCTTTTTGATTTTTCAAACTAACTAAAAACCCTTCTAAAGTGAGAATCAGGTCGGTTGTTTCGGTTTCATTGGCGATTTCCAAATCGCTTGTTCCCACAAAATAAACCATCTTATTCTGGAGCAAGGAAAGTTCCTGAGCTAAGTACATTTTTCCTGTTTTTAACATTCACAAACAAAAGTAAAAAATAATTCTTTGGATTCTTCAGATAATCATTGATGCTAAAATCTTAAACTTCGACTGATTGGAAGAATGCATAGTTTTCAAAACCACTTTAATCTGTGTGCAATATTATTATTTGTTTTTTCATGTTTAAACATCACTTGTATTATCGTTTAAAAACACTTGTGTTTTCATATCACATCACAAGTGTTTTTCATCTTGATTACAAGTGTCAATCATGTTAATTAGACATTAATTTCAATTTACCTACTTTCACTCCTTCCAAACATCCACCTTCCCATCCAATTGAACAGCGATTACCGTAACCTGTTCATCCAACACCTGTTCCGGTACTTCGATGTAAACGATACCTGGTTGTTCGTTCCAGTACTGCTTCATTTTGATATCCCACGAAAGCTTTGTGCCATCGCCAACCACCCTGATCCGGTTGATTTTGTTTTTGATGCCTTTCAGTGCCAGAGGGCCAACGGGTTTGTTTTCGAGGAAGAGAAACAAAACTGTGCTGTCTTTTGACAATGTGGAAGGTCCGGAAAAATATTCTTTATCAATGCCGGCGTGGGTTCCGTAAATGGCTTCGGAGTGTTTTTTAGTCCAGCGGCCAAGTTCTTTCAGGATGGTAACCTGCTCCGAAGGAATTGTTCCGTCAGGTTTAGGGCCGATATCTAACAACAGATTCCCGCCTTTGCTGATGCAATCCACAAAAATCCGGATGATCTGGTTGGGTGTTTTGTAATTTTTATCATTATCCTGAAAGCCCCACGAATCGTTCATGGTCATGCAAAGTTCCCAGGGTTCCGATTTTGGTTTAAATATTGGAACGCCCTGTTCGGGAGTGGCATAATCGCCGTAACCAGCAAGCCGGGAATTGATAATAACTTCAGGATTTTGTTTAAGCAGCATTTCCCTTATTTCGGCAGATTTCCATTTTTCGGCAGGCTGTTCCCAGTCACCGTCAAACCAAATCAGGTCGGGACTGAATTTCGTAGAAATCTCCTGAATTTGCCCATGATTGAATTTTGTGAACTTTCGCCACCTTATGGAGTCTTCCGAATATCTTTTAATGCTACGGGTAAAGTTTGGATAATCGGGGTGCGACCAGTCGAGAAGGGAGTAATACAGGCCGACTTTAATTTTGTTTTTTTTTAATTCATTTACGAAGGGTGAAATTAGGTCTCTGGCCGCTGGTGTCTTTTTCACCACGTTCAGGTCGCTGAGTTTGGTGTCCCACAAGGCCACGCCATCGTGGTGTTTTGAGGTAAGTACAGCATATTTTGCTCCGCTTTCTTTTATTAATGCAGCCCATTCGGCCGGGTTGTAATTTTTGGCTGTGAAGCCGTCTAACTGTTTCAAATAGTCGTCGTAAGCGATGTATTCATTAAAAAACGACCACGATTCGTCGATTCCGTTGACTGAATAGATGCCCCAGTGAATAAAAATGCCCAATTTGGCATCAGCAAACCATTGTAACCTGTTTTCGCTGGTTTCGGGATTTTGGGTAGTTTGTGGTAATACACTGATTTGTAGCGCAAGTGTAAATAATGCCAAGAGTATAGTTTTCATAAAATCGAATATTTGAAATAGAAATTGCCTGGAAAAAACAAGATTATTTGGAAGTGTTTATTTGATTTCGATTTCATCGGCAAAAATCCAGGCAGCATTGCCCGCTCCTTTGTGCCAGGCAGGGCAGTTTCCCCTGTTTTTGCCCACAACTTTAAGGTAACGGGTTTTCGCTGGTTTAAAAGTCAGGGTAAAATCATGTACGATCACCCTTCCGTCGTTATCAGCAATGGGGCTTTCAACTCGTCCGATGCTTTTAAAATTAGCGCCATCAGCCGAAATGAAATACTCAACATACAAAGGCATAAAAATCCATGCGTTGTTATCCTGTAAAAATCCTGTGCTGAGGGATTTTATGGTTTCTTTTTTGCTCAGGTCAACAATTGCTTCCAGATCAACCCCTTCGTAACCCTGCCAGGTTCCTGTCCTGAAATCATTTCCACCTCTCTGAAAATCAATTAATGCGATGTCGCCGCCAGCATTGTACTGGTTCGAATATTTGTTTCTGATTTTGATGGTGCGGCCTTCAGGAATTTTCTCGAACAATGCTTCAATAGGTTTGCTGGCACTTTTTCCATCCGCCTTCGCATTTGCAGCAATTACGGTGGTTGAAGTCACCATTAAAGATGTTGAATACTTATCGGCTTTAACTTTCTTGCCGTCTTCTGATAAGGAAAATTCAATAATTGCTTCTGGTAAAGCACATGCCAGTTCAATTGTTTGTTCATTGTAAAATACTTTTTCGCCCGATTTTACAAAAGGAACCGGGGTAATCAAATGCTCAGAAATTGCTGAAACGGGCATGTCGCCAGCTTGTGTTGCCCATGATTTGTCGGGTTCGTTTGTCATTTCAAATACCAGCGTTCCGCCGTTCAGGAGTGTTTCGTGTGTCAAAAAAGACTTTGTGTAAGAAACTCCGTTCAAGGTGGCCGATTTGATGTATTTGTTGGTTTTCGACTGGTTGTTGGCTTGGATAACAAAGTGGTTCCCATTTTCGAATTTCAGGGTTACTTTTTCAAAAACCGGACTGCCAATGGCGTAAATAGCTGAACCCGGGGTAACCTGATAAATCCCCATGGCACTCAGGGCGTACCAGGCCGACATTTGCCCGCAATCTTCGTTTCCACACAATCCATCAGGCGCTGATGTGTAGAGTTCATCCATTATTTGCCTCACCACTGCCTGAGTTTTCCAGGGTTTTCCGGTATAATTGTAAAGATATGCGATATGATGGCTTGGTTCGTTCCCATGCGCATATTGTCCGATCAACCCTGTAATATCCGATTGCTCCCTGCCAGTGGTTTTCGAACTTACCGAAAACAATTTGTCGAGCCTGTTTGCGAGGCTGTCAGAACCCCCAAGCAATTGCATGAAACCTGAAACGTCCTGTGGAACAAAAAAACTGTATTGCCACGAATTAGCCTCGGTGTAGTTGAAATTCACCTCAGCAGGATCGAAAGGTGAAAACCAGGTTTCGTTGGCTTTTGCCCTCATGAATTTGGTCTGCGGATCGAAAACATTTTTATAGTATTGTCCTCTTTCGAGGAAATACCGGTATTGGTCATTCCTGCCTAATTCTTTTGCCATCTGTGCTATGCACCAGTCGTCGTAAGCATATTCGAGGGTTTTTGAAACCGATTCCGATTCTTTATCCGAAGGTATGTAACCTTTTTCTTTGTACCATTTCAAACCAAACTGATCCTGTTCAGCACTTTTTATACAGGCATCAAAGGCTTTACCGGTATCGTAACCACGGATATCTTTCATGTAGGCATCAACAATCACGGGAACAGCATGGTAACCAATCATACAATTGGTTTCGTTGGCTGCAAGTTCCCAAACCGGCAAAAGACCACCCTGCTCGTAATGCTTGAGCATACTATTAATGAAATCGTTGGTACGTTTCTGGTCGATCAGGGTGAAAAGCGGATGTGCTGCCCTGAAAGTATCCCACAGTGAAAACACCGTGTACATGGCCGATTGAGTGTCCTGGTGAATTTGCATGTCATGACCCCGATATTTCCCATCAACGTCCGAAAAAAGATTTGGGTTTAGGAGAGCGTGGTACAGCGCTGTGTAAAAAACAGTTTTCCTGTCTCTGTCAGAATCATCAACCCTGATTCGCCCCAATTCATTTTCCCAGGCCGCCACAGCTTCGGATCGGACACTTTCAAAATCCCAACCGTCGATTTCAGTTAGTCTGTTGTTTCTTGCTCCTTCGGCGCTTACAGCAGAAATCCCAACTTTCAACAGAATTTTTTCGTTTTCTTTCGTGTCAAAAACAAAACAAGCTTTAACATTTGTACCTGTTGATTTTGTTATTTCAGAAGTATTCAGGCTATCCTCAAAAAGAATCATTTCATTGAATGGTTTACTAAATTCAGCATTAAAAAAAACGTACTGATTTCGCGCCCATCCTTGGGTTTGCCGTAAACCTTGTATTTCGGTATCGCTTATCTTTTCAATCCAGGTGTTTAAAACTTTGTCGGAAGTAACTCCTTCGGCCAGGTCGAAAAGGATGTTTGCTTTTGTTGATTGCGGGAAAGTATATCGGTGCATTCCAGTATGATAGCTGACGGTAAGTTCAGCCAGAATATTATAATCGTCCAATTCTACCGAATAATAACCGGGTGTTGCCACCTCTGCACTGTGGCTAAACCTCGAGCGGTAACCCGATGTTGGATTATCTTCAGTTCCGGGATGAAATTTAACCTGCCCGATTGTTGGCATTACCCTTATGTCGCCATAATCACCCACACCCGTTCCGCTAAGATGTGTATGGCTGAAACCCATGACAGTTTTATCAGAATAATGATAACCAGAACATCCGTCCCAACTGTCTTTCCGGGTATCCGGGCTAAGCTGTACCATCCCGAAAGGCATGGCTGCCCCTGGATAAACATGGCCATGAGCATCGGTACCGATGAAGGGATCGACGTATTGTGTAAACTCATTGTTAATCCTTTTGCAGGAGATAAAAAATAACAATGAGAAACACGAAATAATTAAAGTATGACTAATTCTATTCATATTTAGCGTTTTAAGATTTTTTCGCATTGCTTTTTAAAAATAACTGTCTGAATCGATAAGGGTGTTTTTTCCATCTTTGAAAAGGGCATAGTTAAACCCTGGTAATAGGCAGTAAGCACCGGTTTCACCTTGTTTATTAACAGCGATGTAGCCAACCTGGTGCCCCTCGATGTTTTTGTTGGTTTTAACAATCCGGTTTACAGCCTCCTCACAGGCTTTTTGTGGGGTATATCCCTGTCGCATTAATTCAACAACAAGGAAACTGCCCAGGGTTTTCATTACCAGTTCACCAGTTCCGGTGGCGGTGGCGCCTCCAACCTCATTATCAACAAAAAGACCGGCTCCAATAATGGGTGAATCGCCCACCCGTCCATGAATTTTGAAACCCATCCCACTCGTGGTGCAGGCTCCGCTGATGTTGCCCTGCTGGTCGATGGTAATCAGCCCGATGGTATCGTGGTTTTCGATGTTTGGAACGGGTTTGTATTGTGAGGTGGTTTTCCATTTTTCCCAGGCTTTTAAGGCTTTATCTGTTAAAAGATTTTCCTTTTGAAAACCATTTTCAAGTGCAAATTGCAAAGCTCCTTCTCCAGCAAGCATCACATGAGGTGTTTTTTCCATAACCAGCCTGGCAACCGAAATGGGGTGCATGATGTGTTCGAGGAAGCAAACCGACCCGGCATTCCCGTTTTCGTCCATAATGCAGGCATCTAAAGTTACTTTCCCGTCCCTGTCGGGCAATCCTCCAAGCCCGACACTCATGTTATCAGGGTCAGCTTCCGGGATTTTTACTCCAGCCTCAGCTGCATCCAGCGCTCTCCCTCCGGCCATTATCACTCTCATAGCCTCTTCATTGGCTGCCATGCCGTGTATCCAGGTCGAAATTACCAATGGCCCTGAAACTTCGTTGTTTTTTACAACAGGCGACGGACCAGTACATTGTGCCGCAGTAATCGAAGCAAGTGCCAATCCTGAGGCTGCAACGGCTGACCTTGTTAAAAAATCTCTTCTGTCCATTCAATTATGGTTTATTTTGAATTTGTGGAAATATCACCGCTTTTTGCTTTTGTAATCTTCATGAGATCAATGGGTGAGATAAATAACTGTAAGCCCCTGATGCCGGCGCTTACAAAAATTTCGTCGAAATTTCTGCATGATGAATCGATAAACGTAGGGTAGTTTTTTTTCATTCCTACAGGAGAAACTCCACCTCTGATGTAGCCAGTTAGTCCTAAAATTTCTTTAAGAGGCACCATCAAACATTTTTTGTTGCCGCTGACCAATGCCAGGTTTTTCAGATCAACCTCATGGGCGCCGGGAATAATGGCAATAAGTACACCCGTTTTATCGCCGGTTAACACCAGGGTTTTAAAAACTTTTTCTACAGATTGTCCAATTTTTTCAGCAACCAAACCAGCACTTAGGTTATTTTCATCAACTTCATATTCAATAAGTTGATAGGGTATTTTGTGTTGATCCAATATCCTGGCAGCGTTGGTTTTTTTCATCGGGCTGCATATTTTTTTATTTCAGATTAAATTCGATGAGGATCGGTAAATGATCAGAAGGATAAATGCCGTCCCAGTTATCAGTCAATACAGCATGTTGCAGCACTTCAATTTTAGCATTCACAAAAACGTAATCGATTACTCTTCCGGGGATTCCCACAAAGTCGAATCCAACAAAAGTGTAAGTTGGTCCGTGATGCGGATTTTTTGAAACAGTTTTGGCATCATCGAGGTAAAAAGGGTTCAAACTGTTGACAATTGTGTTGTAAGGATACGTAAAAGGGCGGTCGTTGAGGTCGCCGGTTAAAATGACCGGATAACTTCCGGCTATTTCGGGAATCTTTTTCATGATGAGGTCGGCACTTCTGTCGCGTGCATTTTGGCTCAGATGGTCGAAATGGGTGTTGAAAACATAAAATTCCTTGCCCGTTGCCAGGTCTTTTAAACGAACCCAGCCCATAATTCTTGGTAACGAGGCAAACCAGCTTTTGCTCCCAACAACTTCGGGTGTTTCCGAGAGCCAGATGGTTCCGCTGGTTACAAGTGAAAATCTTCGCTTGTCGAAAAGAATCGGGTTTAATTCACCACCCTTCAGGCCATCTTCACGCCCAACACCGTAAACCTGGAAATTCGGGAAAGCTGTCGTTACGTCTTCTATCTGATTTATCAAAGGTTCCTGTAAACAAATTATTAAAGGGTTGTAAATCCGTATCATGCTCATTATTTTGTCTTTACGGTTAGCCCAGATATTAGAACCATCGTTGGGGTTATCGAACCTGACGTTGTAGTCCATCAACCTGATGGGGCTGTTAATTTTCAGCAGCCCCTGTGTAAAGCCCTCTAATTCTCCAAAAACCAGAAGTGAAATCAGAAGAAGTGCGGTTTTAATTTTCATAAATGGATAAAATCTTTGTGTTTAATTTTTGTTATAATTCGTTTACCGTTTCTTGCCAGAAGTTCAGTTTTCGGCCTGGCTACGATACCTTCGGCCAAAAAATCTCCCCATAACGAATTGAAACCTGCTTTAACTTTTTCGATCATGTCGCCAAGCGTTCCTTCACCAATCACAGGAACGCTTTCGATGCCGAATTTACGGGCAATATCGTCAACATCCTGCCTTTGAAGCCACCATGGACCAATCCTTATGTCGAAAAGCACAAAACTATGATCTTTCCTGTAATTAGGTCCGGTTTTCTGGATTTTTCCTCCATAACCTTCGCCATAAAGGCAAACGTCAGCATCGTGAAATAGCCCGGTGAACAAAGCATGCTGCGGTAAAAATATTTCTTCAAGCACGACTTTCAGAAAGGTAGGAATGTCAGAAATTTCGCTTTTCCCGCCAAACGTAATTTGCCCGTCTTTAAACATCACCCTGATGTTTGTACCATCTACCTTTTCCGTAAACTCCCAGATATTGTTTTTAAGAAAATCCAGTTCAGGCCAGGCAAACTCACCAACAATCATTGTCCGGTAATTTGTCGCAGGATCGCGCGCAAAAACTGTCGGTATTTTTGGATATTCTGCCATTTTTTGACTGATTGAAGATTTACGGCAAAGATAGAACTAATTATTGAAGCCGGTAATCATGGTGATGGTATAGCCCAAAGCGTATTTACTGCTGTAAAGCTTTTTTATTTAAAGTGTTTTTGTTTAAAACCTCATTAGCTGGTTCAATAATTTGAAAGCTGGTTTTGACTTGTTTTCCGGAATTATTGCCGATGTTTCAAAAAACACTGCCTTTTTTTCACCAGGCAGCAGATCGAAGAAATTGTCGCTGAAATGGCCTTCGATGCCGGGATATTCGAGGTACAGGTTTTTGATAAGTTTTGAAGATGAAAGCGTTAGTTCGTAACCTGTATCAACTTTTTCGATTGCGATTTCAGGCTCAACTACGGGTAAATCAAGGTTTTTGGGTTTATCAAAATATAACTGATTTCTTGTTATGATGCCCTCATTGTCAGATAATTCAGTAACGAAAACCACTTTTCTGGCATCCGCTTTTTTAAGTAATTCTTTAACAGTAATTTTAAAAATCACCTGGCTGAATCCAGGTTTATTTTTCACCACTATTTGTTTATCCCAAAGTTTTATTCCTTCAAAATCAATCAGTTTCATTGTTAATTTCGCATCAAAATCCTTCCATTCATCCGAAATTAGGTAAACCAAAACGGTATCTTTTTCGATAACAGTCGAAAGGATTGTTTTTTCGAAAGCCCGCTTTGCGAAATAATGCAGCGCTTTCCAGTTGCCGTAATAATCAACCGAAGACCATGAAGTTACAGGCCAGCAATCGTTCAGTTGCCAGTACAATGTACCCATGCAATGGGGCATTCCTCGGCGGTGGGCTTCAAGCGCTGTATTTATGCCTTCAGCCTGAACCAACTGGCTCACATAAATATAATCCTCAAAGTTGGGTGGAACTGGAAAATCCCGTTCCATGTAGGTGTTGATCAGGAAGGTGCCACGAGGGTGTTTTTGATGTACCTCCATTACTGGCGAACCTATCTTACGGTCCTCCGGCAGCGTGAATTTTTCGATGGTTTGCATGGGTGGCATCCCCTGAAAACCATATTCGCTCATAAAACGGCCAACCCGCTCGCGGTAAATCTCAAAAGGCTCTTCACCCCACCAAACGCCCCAGTAATGCGAATCACCAATCAGGCGGCTCTCTTCATGGCCCCAGCCGATCGTGGGAGAGGATGGGTGATAAGGCCTGTCCGCATCAAGCCTGGAAATGGTTTCCGGTAAAATTTTGTGAAAAATATTCTGGTAACTCTGCCAGATTTCGATTGAATCCTCCTTGCTGTAGCCCAGCGATTTTTGCCAGCCCCAGTTGTGCCAGCCTTCATCAATTTCGTTGTTGCCGCACCACAGCGCAAGCGAAGGGTGGTTTCGCAGCCTGATGATGTTGTCTTCGGCTTCATGATTGACATTTTTAAGAAAAGCTTCATCAACGGGGTACATGTTACAGGCAAACATGAAATCCTGCCAAACCATAATGCCGTATTTGTCGCATAAATCGTAAAATTCGTTGCTTTCGTAAGTGCCGCCACCCCATATGCGGAGCATGTTCATGTTGGCATCTGCAGCTGTTTTAATCAGTCTTTCTTGCTTTTCGGGTGTTAATCGTGGAATAAAATTGTCCTGTGGAATGTAATTTGCTCCTTTTGTAAAAACCGGTATTCCGTTGATTTTGAAATAAAACGATTGTCCAATGGAATCATCGTCACGTACCAGTTCGATGGTGCGTATTCCAAAATGTCCTTTCTGTTGAACGTAAATATTGTTTTTTTGAGTAATTTTTATTTCTAACCCGTACAAATTGGGTTTTCCCATCCCGTTGCACCACCAAAGTGCTGGTTTGTCGATCGTTACAGGAATTTTGATTTGGTTCTCTTGCTGGTTTTGCAGTGAAATGGATTTATCGATTGTTTTCGAGAAATTGTCATGTGTCAAATTCAGTTCAAGATCAAATGGATAAACAAAATTTTCATCGGTTCCGGATGAATAAATATTAAAAATAAACTCAAGCTCAGCCTTTTCTTGCGAGACTGATTTTTGCACCAATTGCCAGTTTTCGAGCTGCGTACCATCCCAACATTCAAGGGTTACCGGTCTCCATATGCCACAAGTTACCAACCTCGGCCCCCAGTCCCAGCCGTACTGGTATGGTGCTTTTCGCGAATAAGCCCTGATATCCGGCAACAGATAACCCACTTTTGAGGCTTTGATGGAATCCTGCTTAATGGATGGAAAAAATGTAATTTCCAGTACATTGTTTTTTTTCTTTAAAAGTTTGCCTGTTGATAAAATCCATGTTCTGAACATGTTGTCGGTTTTCGCAAGCGTCGAACCATTTAGCTGCACCTCGGAATAGGTGTCAAGCCCCTCAAATTTGATTAAATGGTGGTATTTGTTTAAAAAATCTTCGGAGAGATCAAAATTCAGCCTGTATTGCCAGGTTTCGTGGCTTATCCACTGCATTTTGTTTTCATTGTCCCGGTAGTAGGGGTCTTCAATCAAACCATTGGTCAGCAGGTCGGTATGAACGGTACCCGGAACCTGTGCGGGGTACCAATTGCTGTCGCCCAATTTCCTGAATTCCCAACCATTGTCCAGGTTCATTATTTGAAATTTGTTTTCCAAATTCCTTTTACAAGAAATATTTATAGCAAAAACAGTCATTATCAACAGAATAACTGACAGGTTCCTGTAAAGTTTTTTCATAGGTCTGGAATAATCTTACTAAAACAAGTGAATATGCTATTTTAGATTTTGTAGATTTTCTTTGGCCTCCGGTGCGAATTTGTGAACCATGGCCACAATTTCACAATTATCCATTTCGGGACAATCTGCGCAGGTTTCAAAACCTTTTGATTTTACGCAAACCCTTATTTTACAGGTCGGGCAATGCCCAAACAAAACTTCATCCTGACGGCAACCCAGACAGTTGATACTTTCAATAGGAATGGTAGGTGCGTTGAATTGTTTTTGCCAGTTTTCAGCAGTTTGCGCTCTCAAAGCATCATCGTTTTTTATTGTTGCAATCCTTGCATCGCAGGTGGCGCAATCCAATCCACAGCATGAAATGTACTTTTCCATAAAATCTTTTTAAAATTTGTTATTGTGTTTTTTTGTCCATTCATTCAAGAACAGCGTGAGTTGATGGCAAAGGTAGGAAAAAAGGGATGTGGGGATGTTTGGCAAATTCTTATTTTTATCAAAAAACAGTATGCAGTAAAATATGAATATTGACCTCAGGGACATAGAAACGATGTTAAAACAATTGGCAGTTTCTGATCTGAAAAAGTTGAATACAACCATCAGGCATGAGATTCACATAAAGAAACAGACAAAGCGAACAGATTTGCACAATCTGATTTTGAAAGCTCCAACGTGGTCTGATGATCGATACAATGAATATCTTGTTGCAAGGGAACATGTTAATAAATCAAGACTGGCATGATACTTTTGGATTCATCAGTGCTTATCGAATAATTCCGTGCTTCAGATAAGCGTAACACACTCTTTAGTAAATTGTTAGCCGCCTAATATGATTTTGCTACTTCAATCATCCGCATTATGAGGTGCTCATCGGAAGTAACGAAAGCCAGTATTCATTTTAGGGAGGATTGCTGGAAACCATTGACGTATTTGATTTTGATTTACTGTGTTCAGAACATGCCGTGAAAATCTGCAATGACTTGAAAAAGAGGAATAAAATGATTGATTTGGCAGACATTTTAATAGCAGCAACCTCACTAAGTAATGATGTTCCGATTGCCACAATACATGTAAATCATTTTGAGCGCATAACAGGGTTGAAGATAATAAATGGCTAAAATCCGAATTGCTTTGCGCATGACAGCGAATCTAAAAATTTCTACTCTTCATTTTTCCCTAATTTTGCTACAAAAATCTAACAGTGATATTTCCGGACAATTTTGAAGAAAAAGTCGGGTTCGACCAGATCCGGCAAATGCTGAACGACTTCTGTCTCAGCGAAATGGGGGAGGGGTTTGTACAGAAAATGCGGTTTGGCAATCAGTTTGAACCGCTGAAAAAATTGCTTGGGCAAACAGAAGAATTCAGGCAAATCCTGCTTTTTGGAAAACCATTCCCGGCGCAAAATTATTTTAACCTCACCCCTGAATTGGAAAGAATCCGGATTCCTGGAACTCACATCGAACAGGAATGGCTTTTCAATCTGAAAAGTAGCCTCGAAACGGTGTTTGATGTTTTACAATACCTTGATGGACTTGATGTTGAAAAATTCCCGCTGATAAAAGGCCTTGCTTCAGATTTGATGGTCGAACGGCGTCTTTTGCGCAGGATAGAACAAATCATCGACGACAGGGGCAACATTCGCGACGATGCTTCGGAAAACCTCAGGGAAATCAGGCAGCGATTGATCCGACTTTCAGCAGAAATTGATAAATCGATCAGGCAGGTTTTCGTGCAGGCAAAGAAAAATGGTTGGGTAAATCCCAATGACGAAATAACCCTGCGCAACGGTAGGCTGGTGATACCGGTACCGGCTACTTTCAAACGTAAAATCAGGGGCTTCATCCACGATGAATCGGCCACCGGACAAACTGTTTACATCGAACCCGCTGACGCCCTGGAAGCCAACAACGAAGTGAAAGAGCTTGAAAACGCCGAAAGGCGAGAAATAATCAGGATTTTGACAGCTTTTTCTGATGAATTGCGGCCAGAAATTGATAATCTGCTCGAAGCTTACCGATTTTTAGGACTTGTGGATTTTATACGCGCAAAGGCACGTCTGGCAGTCGAAATTGAATCCGGGCTACCCATCCTCAACGAAAAACCCATTGTTGAATGGTGGGATGCCAAACACCCGTTGCTTTTTTTGGCTCATAAAAAACAAAAAAAGCCCATCGAACCCCTCACGATAAAACTTGCAGGTGAGCAGCGGATTCTGGTCATCTCCGGCCCTAATGCAGGGGGAAAATCAGTTTGTCTGAAAACTGTCGGGTTGCTGCAATACATGCTGCAATGCGGCCTTTTAATTCCGGTTCGCGAAACCTCTGAAACAGGAATTTTTAAAGATATTTTCATCGATATTGGCGACGAGCAGTCCATCGAAAACGACCTGAGTACCTACACTTCGCACCTTAGGAACATGAAGTTCTTTTCGTTGAAAGCGGGAAAAAACTCACTCTTCCTGATTGATGAGTTTGGCACTGGCACCGAGCCCCAATTAGGAGGCGCTATCGCCGAAGCGGTACTCGAACATCTGAATTTTAAACAGGCTTTTGGAGTCATCACAACACATTATTCAAATCTGAAATTGTTGGCGAATAAAACTCCGGGACTGGTAAACGGCGCGATGCTTTTCGACACACGGCTCATGCAGCCGCTATTCAGACTCCAGATTGGGAATCCGGGAAGCTCTTTTGCTTTCGAAATTGCCAGAAAAACCGGTTTTCCGTGGTTCATCCTGAAAAATGCCGCCAAAAAAGTGGGAAAAGCCCAACTCAAATTCGACGAACAACTGCAACAATTAGAAATAGAAAAAAAAGAATTGGCGGACAAGCAGGCTGAAATCCTGAAAAAAGAAGCCAGACTTTCGGCAATGGCCCAAAAATATGACAAAATGCTAATGGAACTGGAAACCTCAAAATCTTCCATTATTAAAGATGCGCGCAATGAGGCGAAATCCATCATCAGCGAGTCCAACAAGCTGATTGAAAACACTATACGTGAAATAAAAGAAGCAAATGCTGATAAAGAAAGAACAAAAATTATTAGAGAAAAGCACAAGGAGGCTGTCGGAAAAATAGTTGTTGAGAAACCTGAGGATGAACCAAAACCTTCACCTGTAAAGAATCAAAAAAAGAAACCGGAGGATGAAAAGCACCCCGAAAGGATTTTTGTAGGAAACCGGGTTAGAATTCCTCCCCAGGTAACAGTAGGAGAAGTGGTCGAAATTGTGGGAAATGAGGCTGTGGTAAGCTTTGGGAGTTTAACTATGCGCTCGCCGGTTGATAAACTTGTAAACGTGGGTGAGGAAGAATTGCATGAAAAAGTGCTTTTCAGGAAAAGTGGTTATGGCAACATCATCAACGACCTGAATGACAAACTGGCAAATTTTAAACTTTCGCTCGATCTGCGTGGCCAGCGTGCCGAGGAGGCATCAGCAAACCTTCAGAAATACATTGATGAGGCAATCTTATTGAGAATCAAAGAGGTGAAAATTCTGCATGGAAAAGGAAACGGGGTGCTGCGTGAAATTATCAGAGAGCAGCTTCGGGGAAATTCGGAAGTAAAGCGTTTTTCCGATGAAAAGCTTGAACTAGGAGGGCACGGAATTACAGTAGTGATGCTAAAGTGATTTAGTGGCATTGGTTTTGATAAACTCTTTCTCCAAATAATTGTTTAATGTCAGCAATGAATATTACCGAACTTAATTATACAAATTTCGATGAATTTTTGCAGGGTAAAACCGTGGTGGTTGATTTCTGGGCTGAATGGTGTTATCCGTGCAAAGTTCAGCACCGGATATTGGATGAAATCGCAGAGGAAAACGAGTCGCATTTCACCCTGGCAAGATTGAATGTGGACGATAACAGGGTTATTGCTGCAAGACTGGGGGTAAGCAACATCCCAACCCTGATCATTTTTGCCAAAGGCAGAGAACTTCGGAGAATTATCGGTTTACAAAGCCGCGAAATTCTTGAAAAACAGATATTAAATACAATTCAAAGCATCAGTAATCAAAATAATTTTAACACAAAATGACAAAAGAAAAAATATTGCAAATCCTCAAAAATACATTCCCACTGCTTACTCTTGCAGGAATCGTGATAGGTGCTATTGGCGGCTATTGGTATTATGCCGAAATCGGCTGTCTTTCAGGAACTTGTCCTTTAACATCAAATCCTTGGATTTCGACTTTGTGGGGTGCGTTGATTGGGTACCTTTTATTTGATATGTTCCGCAAGAAAAAACCGACAGAGGTTAGAAAAGAGGCCGAATAGGAAGCTTGTGCCGGATTTTGGAGGTTTGAAAGAATTCATAATCCGGATTCCTTTCTCACTTTTGCCGGTAGGCCAGCCACAACACAATTATACGAATCATCAATCCATTCGTAAACAATTGAGGGGTTATTCAGTGCGCCCACCCCAATTGTGTTCCAGTGCTTTTTGTTCATGTGCCATCCCGGTTTGACAGCGGGGAATTGTTCCCGCAACGAGATTGCTTTTTCAGGATCGCATTTAAGGTTGATAATCAGCTCCGTTTCATCAAGTGGTAATAGTGCAAACATTTTCCCGGCAACCTTAAAAACCAGTGTTACATCATCAAATGGTGTGCTTTCGGTAACTGCTTTCTTCGAAAGACAATAGTCTCTGATTTCTTCAACATTCATTATTCAAACTTTTATTAAGGTTTAAAAATAGAAATTTTCAGTAATTGTGGTACTCTGTTTGAAATAAATCATGATTCGGAAAATGATTTTGTGGGGTTTTGTAATTTGTAAGAAATCTTTTGAAACCTCTTCAAGTATTATGAATAAAGGGTTTTGGTATGTGGTTTATGAAATATCTTTATCGTGAAATGGGTAAAATGAACCAGCCATGTGTTTTTATTTTATTTTTGCGAACTATTAACAACTCATAATTACTAACAGACAATTTTTGCACGCTATTTGTTAATTTTTACCACATTAATTTAAAAGCTGAAAACTATGAAAAGACTAATTTTTTCCGTGCTGCTTGCTTTTGGCTTTCTGTTCTATGTTGGAGCGCAAAGCTTTGAATTATATCACGAGGGAGTATTATTGCCTGAAGGGTCGGTGATTACCATACCCGGAGAACCCACATCACCAGAAATATTGGTTGAAGTTTCGGTTAAAAATATTTCGAACGGTGCTAAAAATGTAAAATGTAGAAAAATGGAGGTAGAACTGATTCCCAACACCTTCAATTATTTTTGCTGGGGTTTGTGCTACGGCGGAAACGTTTATGTAAGTCCTTATTTTCTGAACATTGGTGCCGGCCAAACTAATGACGAATTCAGCGGACACTATCAACCAGCTGGGAATGCAGGAATAACCAGGATGTGCTACAGCTTTTTTGATGATGCAAATCCTTCAGATTCGACGTATTTCTATACCGATTTTTTTGCCTCACTTGTTGGAATTGAAGATGTTGGCATGAACGAGGTTAGTTTTTCGGAGCCTTATCCAAATCCGGCATCATCCAATTTTTCAATCAATTACACGGTTCCTGCAAATGCTTTAGAAACAACCATTAAAGTCCATAATCTTCTTGGCTCGGTTGTAAAAGAAGAGTCCGTCTTCGACAATTCAGGAAAAGTAACTTTTAATGTAAGCGATTTGAATGAAGGTATTTACTTTTATTCGATTACGGTAAATGGTGAAACCATACAAACCAAACGGCTCATTATATCGAGATAACAACTTTACTCCTCATAAATTAAAAGCCTTCCACTTTGAGAAGGCTTTTTTTTTCAGGGCTTTTTCAAAAAAAATCCCGGAATGCCATGTTGAGCGATTCCGGGATTTTTCTTTTTTCTGGTAAAATATTATTTATCAGATGCCAAATTCTGTTTTAATCTTGTCAACAAAATCCAATTTTTCCCAGGCAAAAAATTCGATGGTTTTAAAGATCTTTTCCTTGCCTTCCACTATCTTCTTAAAGGTTTCATCATCTTCATAAAAAACCTCGATGTCTTTTTTAAAGTGGTCTCTCCCAAAATGGCCATACGAAGCTGTGGGGAAATATACCGGATTTTTGAGGCCAAACCGTTTCACGATTGCAAACGGTCGAAGGTCGAAGATTTTTTTTACTTTATTGGCAATTTCCCCATCTTTCAAAATCTCACCATTCGACCCTTTCACGTTGGCAGAATTAAAGGTATTTACATATATTCCGACCGGTTCGGCTACTCCGATGGCATAAGCTACCTGCACCAGTACTTCATCGGCTACTCCGGCTGCCACAAGGTTTTTGGCTATGTGGCGGGTTGCATATGCTGCTGACCTGTCAACTTTTGATGGATCTTTACCCGAAAAAGCACCACCGCCATGAGCCCCTTTGCCTCCGTAAGTATCAACAATAATTTTACGGCCAGTAAGGCCTGTATCGCCGTGAGGTCCTCCAATGACAAACTTTCCGGTTGGATTTACGTGCAAGGTGTAATTTGTATTAAAAAGGATGCGGTATTTCTCCGGAACTTCTTTTATCACCCTGGGTATTAAAATATTCTGGACATCCGCCCTGATTTTGGCAAGCATTTTTTCGTCTGCGTCAAAATCGTCATGTTGAGTCGAAACCACAATTGCGTCAATTCCAATGGGTTTGTTCTGATCGTCATATTCAACAGTAACTTGCGATTTGGAATCAGGTCCTAGGTAAGTCATTTCCTTTCCTTCTTTTCGAATAGCGGCAAGCTGCTGCAAAAGAATGTGTGCCAACTCGATAGGAACCGGCATGTAATTGTCCATTTCGCGGGTTGCGTAGCCAAACATCATTCCCTGGTCACCCGCTCCCTGGTCTTCTTCACGTTCACGAACTACTCCCTGATTGATATCACCCGACTGCTCATGAATTGCTGAAATGATTCCACAGGAATTTCCATCGAACCGGTATGATGGCTTGGTGTAACCAATTTCATTTATTACCCGTCGGGCAGTTTCCTGAACATCAACATAGCCCCTTGTTCTTACTTCGCCACACAAAACAGCCAAACCTGTTGTAACCAATGTTTCGCAGGCAACTTTCGATTCTTTGTCCTGCCTCAAAAATTCATCCAACAGTGCATCCGAAATCTGGTCAGCTACCTTGTCGGGATGACCTTCAGACACTGATTCTGAGGTAAATAAATAACTCATTGTGCTAAAATTAAATTAGTTAATAATAAATTGAAAGGAAATTTCTGAAGATTGGCCGGATGGTAAAACGTATTGTTTTAGCATTTTTTTAAATGGTTGCAATCAATCAAATTTTTCCATTTGCGAGGAGGATATTCCCCTCTAAAATTATCGGCGCCAAAGGTATGAATTATTTTAAAGGATATGCTAATTTTTTGTCACTTGTCTGAAAACCTCCTCAAGTGTATGTTCTTGTTTCGAGAGTGATAATACTGTGAGTTTATTATCGATCGCAAATTGAAAAATAATTGGCCTGATATCAAATTGTGAAGAGGCTATAATTTTCCAGGAGTTTTCACTGGTTTTTTCAATTGAAACGATGTTTTGAATAGACTTTAGCAATACCTCATTTACCGGTTTATCAAATTCAACCAGTAATATCTCTTCTTTTTGACTGATTTTATGCAGGTTTTCTGTGAGATCGTCGGCAACAATTTTTCCGTTGTTGATAATAATAGCCCTGTCGCACAAGGCTTCAACCTCCTGCATAATATGTGTGGAAAGCATGACCGTTTTTTGTTTCCCAACTTCTTTTATCAGCTTTCTTATTTCGGTCAACTGATTTGGGTCAAGTCCCGAGGTGGGCTCGTCAAGGATAAGTACTTTCGGGTCGTGAATGAGTGCCTGGGCTAACCCAACACGTTGCCTGTAACCTTTCGATAAGGTTCCAATTTTTTTCCTGTACTCGGCGCTCAATCCGGTAATTTCTATCATCTCATCAACGCGGGCATGCAGGTTCGAAATCTTGTGGATACCGCCGATAAACTCAAGATATTCCCTAACATACATTTCAAGATACAGGGGATTGTGTTCGGGAAGATATCCGACAAGCCGGCGTACCTCCAACGAGTCTTCCATAACATTCAGGTCGTGAATATAGGCTTCGCCCGATGTTGGTGGAATGAAACAGGTCAGAATTTTCATCATGGTTGATTTCCCGGCGCCATTTGGCCCAAGTAAACCAACTATTTGCCCTTGATTGATTTGAAAAGTGGCGCCATCGAGTGCCTTCTGTGAACCGAATGTTTTTATTAATGAGTTTACCCTGACTGACATAGGCGAGCATTGGTTATTAAAAGCAGAGGGTTGCCGCTGATGTCATTTTTATTTGATTGAGAAATCAAGTTTTTGATGACATCTGCGATAACCCTCGCAAGACAGTTATTGTTAATTATTAATTGTTAAGCATTACCGGCATAACCAGCATCAGAATGTCTTCGTTTTCATTCTCATTGTCAACAGGTAGGATCAAACCTGCGCGGTTTGGTTGCGACATTTCGATAATGATTTCTTTTGCGCTGATGTTGGAAAGCATCTCCTGCAGGAATTTTGAGTTGAACCCGATTTCAAGGTCATCACCTTCGTAATTGCAGTTGAGTCTTTCGCGGGCTTCGTTTGAATAATCAATGTCTTCGGCTGATAGTACGAGTTCCTTGCCCGAAATCCTGAATCGAATTTGATGTGTAGATTGGTTGGCATAAATCGAAACACGTTTGATTGCATTAAGCAATGGTGCTCTTTCTATCTGCAACTTGTTTGGGTTGTCCATCGGGATAACGGCCGAATAATTTGGATACTTTCCTTCGATAAGTTTGCAAATGAGGGTTACATTGCCAAAAGCAAAAAACGCATTTTTGGCATTGTATTCAATTTTCACATCAACTTCCTGGCTTCCAAGTATATTCTTAATCTGATGTAATGGTTTTGTAGGTAAAATGATGGAGGAGAGCCCCTCTGATTTGATATCGGTACGGGAATAACGTACCAGTTTGTGTGCATCCGTAGCAACAAAAGAAGTCTTTTCATCTGACATTTCGAGGTAAACCCCGGCCATCACCGGCCTGAGATCGTCATTGCCGGTTGCAAAAATGGTTTTTGAAATAGCGTCGGCCAATACATACGAATTGACTGAAAAGGCATTGGTTCCGTCAATCAATGGAGATTCGGGAAACTCTTCACCGTTGTGCCCGCTCATTTTATATTTACCTTCACCAGCCAACAATTCGATGGCATAATTTTCATCATTAATGTTGAAAGTAACTGGAATATCGGGAAGTGTTTTAAGCGTTTCGAGTAGAATTCTTGCCGGAATGGCAATGGAGCCGGGATCTTTGCTCATAGTAAGCGAAATTCTTACTGTCATGGTTGTTTCCAAATCAGAAGCCGTAATTTTCAACGTGTCTTCAGATACCTGGAAAAGGAAATCGTCTAAAATAGGCAGTGTGTTGCTTGAACTAAGAACACCACTAATTGATTGTAAGTTTTTTAGTAATAAATTACTTGATACGATAAAGTTCATATTGCTTTGTATTTTTATGATTTATTCGTTTGTTTCACATTGTTCTTCGAAGTAAATTTTTCCGATCTGGATACCTAATTCACCGGCGAGTTTCCAATCGGCACAGGCGCCTTCCAAGTCTCCCAAAAGTTCGCGGGCAATCCCACGGTTAAGATACGCAAAGCCATAATCAGGACGGAGATCAATGGCTGTGTTGTAATCAGCTATTGCGCCATTGAAGTCGTTGAGTTTGAAACGTGCATTACCCCGGTTGTTGAAGGCAAAAACGTAATCGGGTTTGATGTTGATTGTTTCGGTGAAGTCTTCAATAGCTCCCTGATATTCACCTAACTGGAATTTAACATTGCCCCTGTTATTGAAAGCATGGAAGAATTGACCATTAAGGTTTATGGCATTGGTAAACTGTGCTTCAGCTTCTTTTAGCTTGTTGAGTCCAAGCAGTGCCCTGCCCTTATAGAAATATGTTTTGTCGGTAGGTTTTATCGAAATCACCAGGTCGAAATCGGCAATTGCTTCTTCATAGTAACCCTGACTGAGTTTAATAAAACCGCTGTTGTAATAGGCGTCAGTAAAGGAAGAATCGAGTTTTATTGCTTCGGTAAATTTCTCTAATGCCCCATTGAGGTCGCTATCGTAATACCGTTCGAGCCCCTGGTTGTAAAGTTCGATACTTGCCGGATTAGTTGAAGCTTCAGCCATATCTCCAACCGGTAATTCTTCAACGTCTTGCTGGTTCGCAGGTTTGGTCTGTATTGGCGTATTTGATTGATTTACAAGATACCCTTCAATTTCTTTTATTCTGTTTCTTGGATATTCCTGCGATGGATCCATCAAGCTGGCTTCGCTGTAAGCAGTTAGGGCGTTTACGTAGTCTTTATTGTTAAAATACTTATCGGCATCAGTAATTTTAGCCTGGAATTTGGCTTTCAGGTCTTCGGCTGTGTTGGCTGCCACAATATTGGTTTGCGAGGTGGTATTTTGTTTTGTCACCTGCGGGTTGTTTACCTTTCCTGGTTTTTCTGTGTCAAATGATCTTGCTTTTGAAAGATCTTCAAATGCTCCCGTAAGGTCGTTGATTTCCGATTTGGCGGTTCCGCGTCCGAAATAAGCTTCTCTGCTTGGTTTTAGCTCGATAGCACGGTTGAATGCGGTAATGGCCTCAAGGTATTGTTTTTGCCTAAGTAAAATTTGCCCAGTGTAAAAATGTGCTTCAGCATGATCGGGTCTGAGCCTGATTACTTGATTTAAACGCTGTTGTGCTTCTTTGATACGACCGTTTTTTTCGAACACAGTGGCTTCGTCGTAAAAATTGTTGGCCAATTCTGCCAATGTAAGTTCGTACTCATGTAAAGAGCCGGAACTTAGTTCGGAAACCGCAATCTGGCCAATATCTGAAAAGGCGCCATCAAGATCCTTTAGCGCTAACAGTGATTTTGCCCTGTAAAGATATGCCTCAGAAGATGGTTGAACGGACAGGATTTTATCAAAATTAACAATTGCTTGCCGATATTGATTTTCTTTGTAAGAGATCAAACCTAAGTACTGATTGGCCTGAACCATATCTGGTTTTATCAGTTGAACGATTGCGAATTTGTCTCGGGCGGCAGAAAAAACACCTTTTTGATATTGCTGAACAGCTCCTTTAAAGAGAATATCAGCTAACTGGTCGTAAACACTCTCTGAATTTGGTATTGCAATCCAGGATCCTTCACCTGAGATGGTTTTTACCAGGTCGTTCACCGCTGCATCCACATTATTGAGTTCAAGATAACACCTGCCCCTTAAAAAATACACCTCATTGGAGGGTTGCAATCTCACTAACTGATCGAGATCATCAATTGCTTTTTGATATTCTTTTTTGTTTAAATAAATGTTTGATCTGTTCTTGTAGGCCTCAGCATTGTTTGGCTGTATCTGCAAAAGGTTGGAATAAGCGATGATTGCCTCCTCGTTCCTGCTTTGCCGCTGAAGAACCAGGGCTTCGTTTTGTAATGCAGAGCCAAGTTTTTCAAGAATCCTGTTGTATTCTCTGTTTTCGATAAATGTGGGCTGAACTTTAATGAATTTTGATAAATCGTTGAAGGCATCTTTTACCTCATTTGCCTCAAGGTAGGCTAAACCTCTATAAAACAACACTTCATCGGATGCAGAAAGGTCGTTTGCCTTGTTGAAATTGACAATCGCAAGACGATATTCATTTTTTTTCAGATCAAAGAGTCCTTTTTCAAAGTAAACCTGCGCGACTTCGGGGTTGAGTAATGCCGATTTGTTTAAAAGCTGATTAGCGGTTGCAAAATTTCCATTTTTGCGTTCGGCAACGGCCTGGGCAAGTAAATCGGATGCCATCATTTTGATGATCTTATCGCTACCATCAATTCCAAGATTTTTTCTTCCTGATAAGGCTTGGGAAATGTCGTCGTAGGCACCATTAAGATTGTTGAGTTTGTAACGTGATGCGCCTCTGTAATAAAAAGCCTCATTGGATGGCCTTAAATCCACTACACGTTCGAAAGGAACAAGGGCTGCCGAGTAATCCTGTTTTTTGAAAGAAATGATCCCTTTTTGAAAATAAGCATCAACATTTGAAGGGTCAATGATGATAATCTGGTTGTATTTTTGAAAAGCGGCATCAGCTTTTCCACCTGCAAGGTCAATTTCGGCCTGATGATGTAATTCAAGTGATAAGTCTTTGATTATTTGTTTTTTATCTGCATCCTGATTTGAAAAATCTGCTGGTGAAAGGGTTTTTACCAAATCATTGTACGAATTCTGATAATCGCCTTTGAGCAAATATGCCTGCGATCGGAGAACAAAGGCTTTTTCGTTAGGTCTTAATGTTATTGCCTTGCTCAGATCGTCAATAGCCCCTGCTACCATGGCGTTTTTTATCTTCAGTTCACCCAGCTTTAAATACGCTTCCGCAAAATCAGCGTCAAGAAATACTGCCTGGGTGAGTGATTTGATGGCTTCGGTGGAATTGTTTAAATTTTCAGCTTTGATTGCTTCATCATAAAGTTTCCGGGCCAGACTTTTATAAACATCATCTGCTTCAGTATCCTGAGCATTCAATAATCCGGAAAAGCAGAAAAGCAGCAAAATAAGCAAAATTTTCTTCATTTTAGTATGGTCGTTACAAAAGGCCTGTTATTTTGAATTGGCGCAATATTAACAAAAATTAATCTTTGTGTATGACTTGGAATGATTTAAAATTTTTAAACCACTTGTTGATAAATCATGTTGAGGTACAACTAACTAATAGTTAATGCCTGGCGCTGCAAAAGTAATTAAACTGTCGATGTTAAAGTCCGGTTTTTTTGTAAGTTTTATCTTTATGATTGGCGTTTGAGAGGATCGGATTTCTTTTTTATCCTGAATTTGGGCTCGGTGCCGTTAATCAGTCGAACAATGTTTTTCCTGTGGGTAACTGGCACAAACAAACCAACACAAATTGCAAGAATTATAAGAGGAATAGAATTTGGGTTAAAGAAAAAAATTACAATAACCGGGAAACTAATGGCGCCAACGACTGATGATAACGAAACAAATCCTGTAACAAGAAGGATTATTGTAAATATTCCCAACACAAAAAATACCGCAGTTGGATAAAGTGCAATGCCGACCCCAAGCAGCGTAGCAATTCCCTTACCCCCCCTGAAACCGGCAAACACCGGAAACACATGACCCACTACAGCAGCCGAGGCCAGTCCTATTTTGTAAAGTACCAATGATGATTCATTCATGACTTCGGGGGCAAAAAAAATGTATAAATATACTGCAAACCAGCCTTTTAAAACATCAATAATCATTACCGGTACGCCAGCTTTCCAGCCCAGTATCCGCATGGTGTTTGTCGCTCCTGCATTACCACTTCCCTGGGTTCGGATGTCGATATCGTAAAAAATCCTTCCAACCCAAACCGATGTAGGGATTGAACCTGACAGGTAGGCAAAAATAATACCCAGGACTAACATCAAATTTTCAGTCATTTACTCTTCTCCTTCATTGTTATTCAACGATTTCATGCTTCTTAAAAAGTTGTTTTTTCTCTGCACGTTGGAGGCTTGAAAACGGTAACCTTCTTCGAGGCTGTCTTCTTTATCCTTCCGTTTCTCTGTTTTAACCTCTGTAATAAACTTGTTAAAATCCGCTGAAGACGAAATGGCTTCCATCATTTTGCTGCCATACCTGAAATAATACCAGTTTTTTCTGTCGGTTTCGATGTAAACATTAATCACATCGCCACTTCTTCGTCTGATCAATTCGATGTAACCATCGAAATACTTGTTTACCGGTTCTCCCAAAATCATGGCAACCCCAATTTGTCCACGAGAAACAAACGAACGTGTTGGTTTATTGTAGCTTAACACAACATCTGCAAGTACAAACGATTTAATTAGTTCTTCAGGACTCTTTTTAAGTGAGCCAAACAGGTTAATTTCAGATAGCATTCTTCCGGCAGCCTCCTTTCCAACGAAACTACTCAGCCCCAGGGAGTAAACCGGGTTGGTAAGATCGAGGCTTTTTGCATTGATTTCGTTTAGGTTATCCTTCATCGAAAGGAGTGCTTCATTCGCAAAATAAAAATCGATGACCATAAACAATTTGAAAATGGTTGAATCGGGAATAATATAGTGGTCGATCCGACCGGTAGATATTACACTTACCTGGCCAAAATCAGCGCCAAAATTAACTGGTCCTGACAGAGTAATTTTGCAGTCCGCCGAGCTAAATAGTATGTTTGGCTCTGTCAGCACCGTATTGTCGGGAAGACCCGTTTCGTCCGGTGACGCAATAAGCAGTTTTGTTCCATTGTTTTTTGGGCTAAGCCAGCCATTCACGCCCATCATCAGCGTGTCGCTGTAATACGATTTTCGGGAAAAAAAGGCTGGGTAAACCCTGTTTTCCTCCATGGAATGAAAAAAACCTGCATACAGTTTCTTTGCACCAAATTCTTCAATAACCTCCGGAACGGGTAGTACGATATTTTTGGGATCGACAGGAGAATTGAATTTTACCCATCTTGAAAAAATATCGCTGCAATCCTGAATAATCCTGAAGGCACCGTCAAATTCGAGGAATGGTTCTGATGCCGTAAGTGCCGCATTTCCTTTAAACGCAAATTGTGGGCTGAATGTAAAGTTCTGGTCAGGTAAAATGGTGCCAAATGCCAATGTTTTTCCAGAAGTATCAACTTTAATGTCTTCAAAATGAATTACCTGTACTTCGTCAACAGCATTCTTGAAAGAATAATTGCCTTTGGCAGTGTACGAATGTTTTGAAATAATATTTACATCGGCCTCCTTTATCACATGATTTCGGTTGAGGGTATCAGCAATGATGGTGGCATTTGATAAAGGCTTGATTACTGCATTTTTATCGATTTCGATGAGGCCGTCGTTCGGAAAGATTGCCGCATCGGCCACCTTCACAATTTGCACATCCATGGCTTGTAAAATACTGGTATTGAGGTCATAATTGGCTTTTACCGAAAAAAACTGAAGTGAATCCTGCCCGGGATGGGTTGAAACAAAATCGGAACCTGTTAAGTCGAGATCGATGAGGTCATTGTTTGAAATCGAATGAAGATCTGGGATGTGGATATCAAGTGTATTTCTGAGTTCTATCCGGTTTTCGTTTAAAAACCAGTCAAATTCGTCCATGTAGCAATTAAAATCATTCAAAGGAAATTCAATGGTCGAGCCTGCCCCGTTGGTTTCAAAATGTCCAAGTTTTTTGGTAAAATCGACATCGGCTTTGTATATGTTTGTCAAAAACGCTACGCCTGCTTCATCCAGTGCATTGAGTTTCAGTTGAGTGGTGTCACTTTTAAACGAATTGGATGCAAAACTAATCTTGTTGGCTGTGAGTCTGGCGTCATAAAATTCCAGTATTCCATCTCCCAATAGGCCTGATGGTGCCATTAATAGTTTACCCCTGAACCTGGCCTGGTTGTCGAACATCCTGACAAGCGAATCTCTGGTTTCGAGGTACATCAGGTCTTGATACGGCAGCCAGTGCTGATCAAGGTTTTTGCCTGAAGCTGAAGGGTATTCAACTTCCTGCCCGGCAATCTCCCGGATGGTTAAATTTTCGGCCACTGAATTGGCTGAATCTAAAAAGAACACAAAATCGTTGCTAAGTAGGGTGCAATTCAAATATTGCAATGTGCCTTTTCCTCTCAATCCATTGTTGCTAAGCGAGATGTCTGAAATAAATGTGCCCTTTCCGCCATAAACCGGATAGCCGTTAGCGGGTGTTTTGGTTTTAAAACCAAGCGAATAATCATCCTGAACCCTGAGTGGTTGCGAAATTTCAGGAAAAATGCCGCCGCTGTTCAGTTCGCCAAAAAACTGTAAATTATCGGTTGAGAAATTTTCGAGGTCTTCAATTTTGAATGGACGGAGGTAATATTTAAACCTTTCGCGGTTGTATGCCTCTTTGTATGAGTCCTTTACATCATAATAGACGAACGACTCGGTTTTGCTGTTGAATACCGGATACGAGGGGTAATTTTTCAAACCGCTTTTATTGGTTGGAAAATCCACAAGCAGATCTCCACTAATATCCGAAACCACTGTTCTTACCTCAACCAGCGAATGTTTGCCGTCAAAACCAGGTTCGAAAGATTTTACCTTGAATTTCATGTATTCGATGGTTGGCAGGTTTAGCCTGAAAGTGTCGTATTCAAATGAACAATCGGTGGCCATGAAGTTAAACAATCCTGCATCCACTTTTCCCGAAAAAAGGAAATCTTTGTTTTTACGCAGAATCACTTCTTCTCTCGAAGGTTGCAGAAAAACCTTTTGGGAGTCGCTCAGCAAAACATCAGGAACGCCGCCAATGGCCAAATCAAAATTGTCGAGGCTGAGTGTTGCATTGTTTTTGTTTTCAACATTCGAAATAAAAGCGATTACATCGTAATCGGTCTTTTTATTCTTTGCATCGATATAATGTTGTAATTTACTGCCAATTACAGCCTTTTTTTTAGCAACGTCGTAATACAAAAATCCTTGTTTTGCCAGGTTTATCACCATTGCCTCAATCTGCGATTCGGGATAATTCATAAACCGTGCGAGTTCGTAAACGTAAAACTCGCTGGTGTTGTATTTTTTCAAAAACCCGCTGATTAATAAAAGCGGGTGTTTGGTGTTCAAACCCTGTAGTTTGTCAAAATGCTCTTCAAAGTAAAACTTATCGCTGATGAAGGTGGCTGTGCTGAGTTGCTGCATTCCGATTATCGATTTGAAACTGATAAATGGCTCATCCATTTTCCAGTAAACTGCCTCACAATCGATGTACAGCCCGTGAAAATTATCGAAATATGGGCTTTGCATGTTGCCGTCTTCGGTCCGAAGCATCGAGATTTCACGGTTTTTGTCCATGTATTTGAAATAAAGCCCTGAATGGAAAATCGAATCTTCCTGATGAAAAATGCTTACCGCTGCTTTGGATGAATTAATTCTGTCGTTTTCGATAATAAATGCACCCGACCTGGCTACAAGTACATCGTATTTTCCCGATTTGTCTTTGTAAGGACGTTTGAAAACAATTTGAGCCAGGTTGTCGTGCAAACTTGTTCCGATCATGGTATTACCTTTCATCGAAAATCCACCATAATAGTCGATATCTCTGAAAAGTTCAGGGATAAACAGGTTTTCCACATACGATTCAAATTGTGGATAACTAACATTGTCGGGATCGAAGGCATTGGTCGATACTTTTTCGGTGAGTTTGCCAATTAGCGCTTCTTTGAAAAATTTTTTATTGTAAAAAACCACCGAATCGGCTTCAAACTGGCTGCTTCTGATCGAGATTTTGTAGTTACCGATAAATGCAAATACGCTGTCAGTTGAAAGCCCCGTTCGCCACCACGTAATTTTGCCTCCTTGCCCAATCCAGCCCCCCGAAAGTGGAAAAAATGTTCCCCGTGTGTTTAGGATGGTCGAGCTATCGTAACGCGAGGCGCATTTCAGGTTAACGTCTGTAACTGTGAGGCTAAAAGCCGTATCGGCGTTGAACCGGTAATTCTCAGTGTTGATTTTCCAGGTAAAAATTTTTGAGGAATATAGCGTTTTTCTTGAGAGCAGTCCATTGGTAAATTCATTGTAATCGTTGAATTTGCGACTGTTTCGCGAGCTTTCAAGCATTAATCGGGCGCTTGCCAGCCAGTTATTGAAACTTAAGGTGTTGTGGTCTGAAAGTTTGAACTTATTCAGGTTGCTTAAAAAAACCTCCATTGCAGGAAACGCTTTCAACCTATTCTTAATCATCAGGTTAGCGATCGAATATATTTCATGCTTCTGGCGATGGTCGAAACGGTTGCCAAACCACAGCTCTGAAAATGAATCCAGTGTTTGATTGGCCAGTGCTAAATTCTCCTTAATAACAATTTGTTTGAAATATTCGCGGAGTTCGTTGATGAAAGCAACCGAATCTTCACTGAAAGACTTTGGCGTCTGGCCTTTTACATGAAGGGAAAAAGAAAACAATATTATTATGAAAATCAAAAATTTACATCTCATAAACGCATTTCCGGATAAGCGGTGAACGATTTTCTTTCGAATAAGAAATCGTTAAAAATATGACTTTTATTGCTGTGAAATTATCAGGCAATGTATTTTAACCAACAATGATAGCTACCCACGAATTGATCCGGATTTTTTTTATCAGATCAAATTTCCAACTGCTGGCTTTTTGGAGCAGGTGGGGAATGTCAGCTTCATAAAATCCACTCAGAAATATACAACCGCTTTTTTTCAGGCTTTTGGCGTAAGCATCAAATTGCTGTAACAAAATGTTGCGGTTGATATTGGCTATCACAATGTCGAACAATTCATTGTCAAGCAGCCTGTCGTCACCCAGCAAGACTTTTACATTTTTGGCGTCGTTTTTTACAACATTTTCAATCGCGTTGTTGAATGCCCACTCATCGTTGTCGATGGCTAACACTTCTGATGCTCCCATTTTAGAGGCCAAAATGGCTAACACACCTGTCCCGCAGCCCATATCGAGCACTTTCTGGTTGTGGAAATCATGTTCAAGCATCAGTTCAATCATCATTCGGGTGGTTTCGTGGTGCGCCGTTCCGAACGACATTTTGGGTTCAATTTCTATTTCGAAATCAACATCCATCATCCTGGGGTGAAAGGGCGCCCGTATGTGACAACGGCCTGCCACGAGTACAGGTTCGTAGTTTTTTTCCCATTCTTCGTTCCAGTTTTTTTCCTGAATCAGTTCGTGCGACCACGAAAACGGCATAGTCTGGTTCAACGACTCAAGCAAACTGTCAATTTCGGTTTTGTTGTAACAATTTTCAGGAACAAATGCTTCAAGACCGTTTTCGGTTTCCACAAAACTTTCGAAACCCTGATCGGACAGATTAGCGCTGATAATGTCGGTTGCGTCCGGGTTTTCACCAGTTGCCAGTATTATGCTTATTTTTATGTAATTCATGATGTTATTTGATATTAGCGGCTGTACCTGAGCCATTTCCATAGTTCTTTGTAATTCACTTTTTTGCCGTACATTAAAATCCCGGTTCTGTAAATCTTGGCGGCAAGCCAGGTTGTAAAAAGAAAACCCAGTATGAGCAATCCGGCTGCAAGGAAAACCTGCCAGTATGGAACCCCAAAAGGTATTCTCACCATCATGATGATGGGTGAAGTAAGCGGAATAATCGAAAACCAGAATGCTACTGCTCCATTGGGATTGTTAATAATGATCTGCGAAATGACGATAGCAAGAATAAGTGGAATGGTTATGGGCAACATAAACTGTTGTGTATCAGCTTCGCTGTCAACTGCTGAACCAACCGCCGCAAAAAGTGAGGCGTACAGCAGGTAACCGCCAATAAAGAAAAACAGAAACGAAAAAATCATCAACCCGTAATCGATGCTTCTGATGGCTTCAACGATCTGAACATTCAAATCGTCCTGCTGAGCCATTTTGTTGCTGAATTCCTGCAATTGTTCCTGATTCAGGATTTTATCATTGGTGGTTATTAATTTCTGACTGTTTGGCAAACTGGTGGTATCGAGTACCGAAAGCTGGAAAAATGTGACAATGGTAAGGGTAAGCAAAATCCACAATAAAAATTGGGTAAGGCCAACCAGAGCAACACCTACAATTTTTCCCATCATCAACTGGAACGGCCTCACCGACGAAACAATCACCTCGATAATCCGGTTGGTTTTTTCTTCGATGACTCCCCGAAGAACCTGTGATCCAAATAAAAAAATGAAAATATAGATCAAAATCCCCGAAAAAATCCCCAACACCATGTTCACTTCAATAAAGCTCTTTTCTTCTTTACCACTTTCATCAATTTTAATGGTGTTTAAAATTACTGTTGATTTTATCGAACGGACGATATTGGGATCAATGCCCGAACTTTCGAGTTTCAGGCTTTCTATTTCGCGCCGCATCACATCTTTTACATAACTGGTAACATCAAGCGACGGCTGGTTTGTTGAATAAAAAAAAGCAGTGCCCGGAACACTCAGTTCGGTTGATGGAATGTAAAGTAATGAAAATTTCCCGTCTTTGTCGAGGTTCTTTTTAGCGGTTTCGAGGTCCGAGCTGATGGTCAGGAATTTAATATTCTCTTTGTTTGCGAATTGTCTGGCAAATAATCCGGTTTCGTCCAACACCTGAATTATCCTCTCTTCTTCAACAGTATTGGCCAGATAGAGTGGAATCACCCAAATTGAAGCCATCAGCAGGGGGCCAAGCAGGGTCATGATGATGAAGGATTTCTTTTTTACCCTCGACAAATATTCCCTTTTAATGATTATCAACGTTTTGTTCATGGCATTTGCTTTTTGGCCGAATCGTTAAATTCGTTTACTTTCGAAATGAAAATATCGTTCATCGAGGGCATGATTTCGCTAAATCCATGTACTTCAACCTGTTGGATGGCGAAATTGAGTAATGTGTTTGGGGAAGTGTTTTCAGGGATGCGAATGGTAGCTTTTTTCAGATGCTTTTCTTCGGTTTCGCTGATTAAAACAAATTTCTCCGGCAAAAAATGGCCAATTCCCGAAGCGTTGCTGGAATATAATAATTCAAAAATATTTTGTTTGAAACGGGATTTGATGTCGCTTACTTTTCCGTCCAGAATTTTCTGAGATTTGTTTATCAAGGCAATATGATCGCACAATTCTTCAACTGACGACATGTTGTGGGTCGAAAAAATGATGGTGTTTCCTTTTTCTTTAAGTTTTAAAATTTCTTCTTTCAGCAGGTTTACATTAATCGGGTCGAATCCGCTGAAAGGTTCATCAAAAATCAGCAATTCAGGTTGATGAATCACGGTAACGATAAATTGCACTTTTTGCTGCATTCCTTTCGAGAGTTCTTCAACCTTTTTGTTCCACCATAGGCCAATGTCGAATTTTTTAAACCAGAATTTCAGTCTTTCCGTGGCGTCAGCTTTCGATAAGCCTTTGAGTTGTGCCAGGTACAAGGCCTGTTCTCCAACATTCATTTTTTTGTACAAACCACGTTCCTCAGGCAGATAACCAATTTTGGAAACATGCTCACTGGTCAGCTTGTTTCCGTTGAAAAACAGTTCACCTTCGTCAGGTGCTGTTATCTGATTGATAATTCTGATAAGTGATGTTTTGCCGGCGCCGTTGGGTCCCAATAAACCAAAAATGCTTCCTTTTGGAACCGAAATACTTACTTTGTCCAGGGCAAGGTGGCCGGCGTATTGTTTGGTGATATTTTCAGCACGGAGGGTTTCCATCGGTGGATTTTTTATTTTCAGGAATGGAAATATTCCTTCATCCTGCTGAAAAAGTTTTTCTGACTTTGCGTTGGATTGGGTTCAAAATTGGGTGACGTAGCAAGTTTTTCCATCATGGCTCTTTCTTCACGTGAAAGATTTTGAGGTACCCACACATTGATATTTACCAGCAAATCGCCACGACCATAAGAATCGATGCTGGGTAGCCCTTTTCCCTTGAGGCGTAACATTTTACCGCTTTGGGTGCCGGGGTCAATTTTTATTCTGGCTTTACCGTCAAGTGTCGGCACATCGATGGAGCAGCCTAAAGCAGCGTCGGGGAAGGTGATAAATTTGTCGAAAATCAGGTTATTTCCGTCCCTGATAAGGTCTTCGTGTTTTATTTCCTCGATCAGAATAATGAGGTCGCCGTTAATACCACCACGGGCGCCGGCATTGCCTTTTCCACCTACCGAAAGTTGCATGCCTTCGGCCACACCAGCCGGAACATTTATGGTGATTATTTCTTCACCTTTTACAATGCCATCACCGGCGCAACTGGTACACTTTGCAGTGATGGTTTGTCCTTCGCCGCCGCAGTTGGGGCAAGTTGAGGTGGTTTGCATTTGTCCTAAAAAGGTGCTTGTAACTCGTGTTACCTGACCTGTCCCACGGCAGGTAGAACAGGTGTTGTAGGATGAGCCGTTTTTTGCACCGGTTCCTGAACAGGAACCGCATTTTACGTATTTGCTGACTTTGATTTTTTTTTCGACACCATTGGCAATTTCATCAAGTGTGAGCTTCACCTTAACCCTGAGATTAGAGCCACGGTTGACGTGCCTGCGCCGGGTGCTGCTTCCAAATCCTCCTCCAAATCCGCCAAAGGCTCCACCGAAAATATCGCCAAAATTGCTGAAAATGTCATCCATCGACATTCCAAAATCACTTGCGCCGCCACCTTTAACACCAGCATGCCCAAACCGGTTGTATCGTTCGCGCTTTTGCGGGTCGCGCAATACCTCATAAGCCTCGGCTGCTTCCTTAAACTTTTCTTCAGCCTCTTTGTCACCCGGATTTTTGTCAGGATGATACTTAATGGCCATTTTTCGGTATGCCTTTTTTATCTCAGTATCATCGGCATTTTTTTCAATTTCAAGAATTTCGTAATAATCTCTTTTACTCATGGCAGCTTACCTTACATAATATTTATTGCGCATTATTTATTGCCCCACCACAACCTTGGCAAACCTGATGACCTTCCCGCCAAGCAGGTAACCTTTTTCAATTTCATCTACAACTTTGCCTTTCATGTCCTCGTCGGGAGCCGGAATATTGGTCAACGCTTCGTGAAAATCGGTATCAAAATCATTACCAACCGATTTCAAGGCTTCAAGTCCTTTTCTTGAAAGAATGTTGACAAACTTCGAATAGATTAATTTAACACCATCGGTTGTGTTTTTGTTTTCAGCCATGGTTTCCATCGATTTCAGGGCTCGCTCAAAATCGTCGAGAACCGGTAGCAATTCAACAATAAGTTCTTCTGATGCAGTTTTAGTCAGTTCAACCCGCTCTTTGAGCGTTCTTTTGCGGTAATTGTCGAATTCGGAAAACAACCTGAGGTATTTATCATTCAATTCTGCCAGATTTGCCTCGAGCTCGTCAACCTTTTCATGCAAAACTTTTACCTCTTTCTTTGCGTTCATTTTGGTCTTTTTTTCTTCATTTTCATCAGCAGAATTTGTGGTTTCGCTGTCATCCGTTTCGATATCAACATGTTCATTTTCATCTGATTGTGATGTCAGGTCTTGGTCAGTTGTATTAATATCTTCGGCCATTTGTCCTAAAATGTGTTTTAATAATGGATAATAATTTTGTCAGAATTGTGGAATCCGGGCGAATCAAAAATTCTGCCATTAGCGGTCAAACGTCAATTTGTCATTATAACAAAATAGAAGTGCCAGCACTGTGCTAATGCAGGACAATTTTTTCTAAAAATTGTTCGAGTTGCAGTCCCCGGAGATTGGTGGCGAGAATTACCCCATCTTGGTCTATAAGGAAGTTGGCAGGTATTGACCTTACACCCATCTGCCTCGCTGTGGTTGATCGCCATCCCTGCAGGTCGCTCACATGCCATGACCAGTAAAGGCTATCAGCCGAAATAGCCTCTGTCCAGGCTGATTTGTTGTTGTCGAGCGATACACTAAAAATTTTAAACCCCGAAGCCCCATCAAACTTTTTTTGGGCAAACCTGGAGTAAGCTTCTCTAACCACAGGATTTTCGCGACGGCAAGGTCGGCACCATGAAGCCCAGAAATCGACAAGGACTATGCTGCCACGCAAATCTGACAACTTTAAAGTTTCACCTTCAGGGTTTTGCAATGCAATGTCAGGAAGAGTTTTTCCGATAGTAGTGCCGGTTTCGGTATTTGTTTGTGCAAGAAGTTCCGATTGGGGTATTGAAATTGTAAAGAACAAAATCAAAGCAATGGCCGTGATTTTTTTTAATGGCTGAAACTGCCATAAATATTTTTGATGGTTTGATGGTTTCAGGTTATGATTTCTTTTCATGTTATTCATTGGCTAATTTGAAATGTGAGTCATGTATTAAAATTGCATCAAATGCGGTGGATTTCTGCCCCGATTGAACGGAGCCGGCCATCGATGTTCTGGTATCCACGATCGATCTGGTCGATGTTGTCGATAATACTTTTGCCTTCGGCTGAGAGTGCAGCAATAAGCAAAGCTACGCCAGCTCTGATGTCGGGCGAACTCATCCTGATTCCACGGAGTTGATGTCGCCTGTCCGAGCCAATAACGGTTGCCCGGTGTGGATCGCAAAGAATGATTTGAGCCCCCATATCTATGAGTTTGTCAACAAAAAACAACCGGCTTTCAAACATCTTTTGGTGTATCAGAACACTGCCTTTGGCTTGTGTTGCCACAACCAGCGCAATACTTATCAGATCGGGTGTAAACCCTGGCCACGGAGCATCGGCAATGGTCATAATTGAACCATCCATAAAGGTTTCAACTTCGTAGCTATCCTGTTCGGGAACGAATAAATCTTCACCAATTTTTTCAATTTTGATCCCCAGGCGTTTGAAAACATCTGGGATAATACCCAGGTTTTCGAAGTTTACCTGCTTAATGGTAATTTCTGACCGGGTCATGGCTGCCAGACCAATGAAACTTCCTATTTCGATCATGTCGGGCAACAGGCGATGCTGGCATCCAGTCAGCATTTCGACGCCCTCGATGGTTAGTAGGTTTGAACCAACTCCTGTAATTTTTGCGCCCATCCGGTTGAGCATTTTGCACAACTGAACCACATAAGGTTCGCAGGCGGCATTAAAAATGGTGGTGGTTCCTCTGGCAAGGGTGGCTGCCATAACAATGTTGGCGGTTCCGGTAACCGATGCCTCGTCTAACAGCATGTAGGTGCCTTTGAGTTCAGATGCATCAACTTTATAAAAACTATTGGCAAAGTCGTAATCGAACCTCGCGCCCAGTTTTTGAAGTCCGATGAAATGCGTGTCAAGTCGCCGGCGTCCTATTTTATCTCCTCCTGGTTGTGGAATGTAACCATGTCCAAACCGTGCAAGCAGCGGACCTACAATCATAATCGACCCACGTAATCCGGCGCCTTTTCTCTTAAATTCTTCCGATTTTAAATAATCGAGGTTGATGTCGTTTGCTTCAAAAGTATAGGTCGATGCATCGGTTTGTTCGGTTTTTACACCTAAATCCTGAAGTAATTCGATGAGTTTAATTACATCCCTGATGTGTGGGATATTGCTGAGTGTAACTTTGTGTGGTGTGAGAAGCGTTGCGCAAATTACCTGAAGTGCTTCATTTTTGGCACCCTGAGGGGTTAGTTCACCTCGCAATTGCTTGCCTCCGCATATTTCGAATGAACTCATTGGGCAATTTTTTTAAAATTTAAATAGAAAAAATCCTTATTTGCTCTTCCACCTGTGTTGATTCTGAGGCTGGTTAAACTTTTTCTTTTGTTGGTTTTGTTGGTTTGGCTGGTTTTGCTTTTTCTGCTGGTTTTGCTTGTTTTGTTTGCCTTGCTGCTGGTTTGGATTGCCTTGCTGTTTGTTTTTTTTCTTCTGAGGGCCAAGAATTTCACTGGTGGTTTGAAGTTGTTCGCCATCAGGTATTTTCAGCATAAAATGCGACAATTCGCCTAATTGAGCAATAATCAGATCATCGTCAACGGAATCGCGGTTCCAGGTCAGGTACGATTTTTTTAGCTGGTTGGCAATATTTTTAACAAAGGCATCTTTTTCTGGCCCGTCTTCAAAATGAATGGCTTTGTCGATAATCAGTTCGATATTTTTACCATGATGGGCGTATCTCATCCGGTGTTTGGGATACGAAAGTCTTTTCGGGCTTTTTGTCAATACTTCCTTATCCGGCACAGGGTAGGGCGAATCAACATCAAGTTTGAATTCGGAAATGATGTGCAAATGATCCCAAAGTCTGTTCCTCAGATCGTCAGAATCCTTTTCTTTCGACTGCGTGTGCAACTGAGCCATGATATCAACAATAAGGTAAGCCAGTTGAGTCCGCTTGTTGCGGTCTTCGATTGTTGTAATGAGCTCGATCATTTTTTGCAGATTTCTGCCATATTCGGGAATTACCAGTTTTGATCGTTGTGAGTTGTATTCCATGTTGTGTCCCTGTTTTTTATGAAAAGGATAAGTATTAAAATTTTAAAATGTGTAAGCAAACAAAAAATAGCAGAAAATGGATGATCAGGATTTTTGGGATCAAACTTTTTCGACTTCTGCCTTAAGTCGTTCGGCGTTTTCGGCAAGCTGCAACTGGTCAATAATTTCCTGAATGCTGCCATCAACTATCGATTGCAGGTTGTAGAGGGTAAGGTTGATTCGGTGGTCGGTTACCCTGCCCTGTGGATAATTGTAGGTTCTGATTTTTGCCGACCTGTCACCTGTCGAAACCATCGTTTTGCGTTTTGAAGCAATGTCGTCGAGGTGTTTTTGAAATTCGATTTCAAAAATTCTTGTTCTAAGCACCGATAATGCTTTCTGGTAATTTTTTTGTTGGGATTTCTGATCCTGGCAGGTTGCCACAACTCCTGTGGGAATATGGGTCAGCCTGACGGCTGAATAAGTTGTATTTACAGATTGACCACCCGGACCTGATGAACAAAACAAATCCTTGCGGATATCAGCGGGCTTAAGGTCGATGTCGAATTCGTCGGCTTCGGGCAATACCACCACCGATGCGGCTGAAGTGTGAACCCTGCCCTGTGTTTCGGTTTTCGGAACACGCTGCACACGGTGAACGCCTGATTCATATTTAAGCTGACCATACACATTTTCGCCGGTAACATTGAAAATTATCTCCTTGAAACCTCCAACCGTTCCTTCTGTCATGTCCACACCTTCAATTTTCCAGCCTTTCGATTCACAGAATTTAAAATACATTCTGTAAAGGTCGCCTGCAAAAATGCTGGCTTCGTCACCTCCCGTTCCGGCTCTGATTTCAACGATGGCATTCTTCTCATCCTGAGGATCGGCTGGAATAAGCATCACCCTTATTTTTTCTTCAAGATTGTCACGACGGGTGGTAAGTTCGGCAAGTTCCTCTTTTGCCATCGCCCTGAAATCTTCTTCTTTCTCGTTTTTCAATACTTCCTTTGCTGACAGGATATTGTTGTAAATGGTTTTAAGGTCTTCGTAACCAGCTATAATTGGTTGAAGGTCTTTATAGTCTTTATTGAGTTTGATGAACTTTTTCATGTCTTCCATCACGTTGGGTTCGTTCATCTGTTGCTCAATTTCTATCCACCTCTTTTTAATTGCTTCTAATTTTTCAAGCATAAAAGTGTTTAAATATTTCGGGCAGCAAAGATAGATAATATTTACTAACCCGTGGTTCCTTTAAGGAATTGAAATTTAGATAGTAAGGATAATCCGCAGGAGCCTATCAGGAAAGTTTTCTTACAAAAAGCTGTGCATTTATGTATTGTACAACCATTATTTTTTCACCTTTTTCGATAAAACCCGATTCGGAAGTGGCGTCAAAGGTTTTCCCTTCAATCAGAATTTTCCCGGCAGGACGCAAAATTGTCCTGGCCACTCCTTGTTTCCCAATCATCTGGGAATAATCGCTTGTTGCAGAGGTGTATCCCTCTGATTTCTCCTGTGTTGTGACGAGCGCAATTTCGCCAAACCGGGTGGTGGTCAATAATTTGCGACTGAGGTAAATGGAGCCAATGAGCGAAAGAAATGCAGCAATGATGACCGTGAAAAATGCGGATGCCAATTGTGAAAAAGGAAACTGGCCACTTTCGAAGGCCATATTGTCGATCATGCTCAGGGTAAGGCCTCCGACTACCAGTATTACACCTGAAATACCGGTAACTCCAAAGCCAGGTATCGCAAAAAGTTCGACGATGATTAATACAATACCCAGCACGAAAATGAGAATTTCCCAATTTGCCGCCAATCCTTCAAGATAAAGAGGTGCAAAATAAAGCAAGGCTGCCACCACTGAGGCTGCAAGCGGGAAGCCAATTCCAGGTGTTTGAAGTTCAAAATAAATACCTCCAATAATGATCATGATTAGAATTCCGGAAATTATCGGGCTGATAAGAAATCCGATTATGCTGTCGAGACCGGTTGATTTGTGCTTGATAATTTCATAATTTTTAATGCCTGTATTTTCAATTACCTCAATCAAAGATTCTGCTTTGCCCTCACAATAACCATATTTCATAGCTTCAGAAACGGTAAATGTTATCACCTGCCCCGAGTCGGAAACTCCCGGTACTTCGATGCGAGGATCTACCATAGCTTCAGCAATACGCGGATCGCGGCCTTTTGCTTCAGCTGTTGACCGCATCATCGAACGCATGTACGACTGGTATTTGTCAGGAAGGGCTTCACCCGTTTGATTAACGACAGTTGCTGCTCCAATGTTAGCGCCATTTCTCATGTAAATGCTGTCGCAGGCTATCGAAATCAGCGCACCTGCCGAAGCCGCATTGTTGTTGATAAATACCCAAACCGGAATTTTTGATTCCAGAATAATTGTCCTTATCGAATCGGCGCTTTCCAGCATTCCTCCGTAGGTGTTCATATCGATGATGATAAGGTTGGCTGAAGTATCGCGGGCAGCATCAAAGGCTTTTTGCGTCATGCGCAAAACTGGTGGTGCAATCTCTTCCTTGATCTCAAAAGTGTAAATCCGGTACTTTTTGTTGGAATCGTCCGATGCAATTGCGTTATTGCCTGAAGTAAGTAAGCCTGACGTGTTGAGAATCAACAGAAATAAAACTGTATACTTGATGTTAATCTTATTCATAGTATGATCTGTATCGGGTTTATCGTATTAAAAATCCTTGAAAAATGGTTTAATTCTGTGCATTTCTTTTTTCGTGCATTTCACGATACATGCGGCGCCATGCTTTGCGTGTCCAGTAATTTTTCCTCCAGTATTTTCCCCATTTGATGTTGGTCCAAAGTCGCTCGTGCAGGTAGTACAAAAGAATTTTAAATACAACTTCCAAAATGGTCACAAAGGTGGCATTACCCAGTACCTCACTCAGGCTTTGATTGGTAAACCGTCTGAAAATGACGAATGAAATTAAAAAAGTACCCATCGAACCCATCACCCGCCAACTGATGGCTTTGGCCATACTTCTTCCAGGGCTTTCTTTGGTGTTTTCAATTTTTGCCTTAGTCCTCGATTTTGTCCTGACAGCCCTCTTTTTTTCTAAATTCGTTGACATCCGATGTTGCAAATTGTTAAATTTTTTACAATGATAATTTAAAATGACTCCTAAGCAAAAAAAACTTTCAACGCATCCATGAAATTGTTGTGAACAAAGCCATTTGTGGCAACAATCTCTTTTCCAAATAAATAATTTCTATTTCCGGAGAAATCAGATACTTTTCCACCAGCCTGTTGAACAATTATTGCCCCTGCAGCCACATCCCAGGGATTGAGGCCATATTCATAAAAGCCTTCAAACCTGCCACAAGCCACCCAGGCAAGGTCTACTGCTGCCGAACCCAATCGCCGGACTCCGTGTGATTGTTGGATAAGATATTTAAAAAAACCAAGATATGGATCGAGTTTGGAAAAATCGTGGTACGGAAAACCAGTCGCAAAAAGCCCCTGGTTGATTTCAGCCCTTTGACTTACCGAGATCATCTTTCCATTTAAAAACGCAGGACTCCCCTCCCAGGCATAAAAACACTCATTGCTGTTGATTTCGTAAACTACCCCGGCAATAATTTCACGGCCCTTGGTAAGCCCTATACTGATTGAAAATAAAGGGATTCCGTGAATGTAGTTGGTAGTTCCGTCGAGCGGGTCAATAATCCAATTGTATTTTTCATTTGGTTTTAAGCCGGGTGATTCTTCTGCAATAAATCCTGCATCAGGCAAAATCTTACGCAAACCAGTAATGAGCATTTTTTCTGAAGCCTTATCCACACGGGTAACAAAATCATGAAGTCCTTTGGTTTCTATATCGTTCATGTTCAAAAGGTTGATTTCAGAGGCAAGAAATTTACCCGTTTCCTTTACCAACTCGCAAACCTCGAGTGTTAGTTTTTCTAATATTTTTTCGGTCATTATTATAAAATATTGTAAAACAGATAGATAAGTTAATGTCACTATGGTTAAAACCCCGCCAAAATTAATATTATTAATTTTCCCTGAAAATGGCTTTCCATGGCTTTATGTGAGAGTTGGTTGTTTAATGTAAATTTGTACTGAAATCATTTGAAATGTTGAGAAATAGGTTATGAGTATTTTTTCATGCTTTTTCATACAAATTTTTACACAACAACAGCGCTAATGAAAACAATAAGTAATGATTTTCGTTAAATGTGCGGTATTTAGTTTCACAATAAAACTAAATGTTAATGGTTAATAAAATCCTGATGAAAAAAAATTTTCATCAGGCAAAACAGGAAAAAATATAACCGAAATGGGGCAGTCTTTTAAATTGAAATTGGAAAAACTTACCGATGAAGAATTCTCAGAACTATTGGTAAACAGAGATATGTTTACCGGCAGGAAACTGAGTTTGATTGATCAGGAAGCACGTAACCGGTATTTCTCCAACAAAGATTTTAACGGCGAAAATGATGCATATTACAATCCTGATATTTTATCCGACCAAAGCCAAATAGCCCTGAATTTGAGAAAAGTAGCCATCGTTGCCGGCGGTGTTGCATTTGTTGTTTTGATGTTTTTTATTGTCAGTAGTTTGATAAAACAAAAGTCAGAGCCGGTGCTCTTTACAGAAAATCAGGAAATTACGCAAATCGACCATTCGGACCCAATGGCGAAAGAAGAATTAAAAGCCCCTGAAAACAAAATGAGTTCTGATCAAAACCTGACCACAAATGGGGTTCAATCTTTACCCAATAACGATCAACCGCAGGCATCGGGAGTCGTCAGGATATCTGAACCCGATAAAATGTTGTCTGAAAGCACCGAAAAACCAGTAAATCATGAAAATAGTCAGGCTGTAAAAAATATAGAAACTACGCAACAAGTAAGTCAAAATCCCCCTGTTCAGATCACGGAAGACAAGAATGGTAAAAATCAGGGTGTTAGGGGTGGCGAAACAGTAAGGAACACACAAACAGCCAATTCGAATCAACAAAAAGAACCCGCTGATATCAAAAATAAACCGGAGCCTGAGAAAAAATCTGAAAATCAAAAAGTAACAGTTACGGAGGAGCCCGACACCGAGATGAATGAAAAGTCCCGGACGAGCAAAATTTCAAATCTGTCAACCGAGCAACTCAGACAACTTGTGAAATTTCAGAACGAATGGGCATTCAAACAGACCACTGCCAAAGGCGTAATTGATTATTACGTTGATGGAAACACGGCAATTAAGTTCATTCTCAATCAGGCATATTCTGATTCTGTTAACACTTTTCAGACTCGGTTTGTCCCCAATCTCACTACAAAATACTGGTCTGATCTTGAAATTGAACTTGGTAAGCAGTTCCCAAAAACGTCTATTCAAATTCAATTTGTGAGATTTGATGCCAAGTTTTAGTACCTATTGCGGTTAATTTTGCCGGCATAACGCTGAAGAAGAATTCCTCCTACAATTAAAACCAACCCTGTGATGGTTGAAAACATGATTGTTTCGCCAACCGTAACATTTATGATAATCAGTGAGATAAATGGTGAAATGAAAACAAGGTTTGATACTTTGGCAGTTGTTTTTGATAAATGTAATCCTTTTAGCCATAAAATATAGGTAATACCCATTTCAAAAAAACCAATGTAAACCGATCCCAATAATCCTACTTTTGTAATTGTTGGTAATCCTTTGGTAATTAGCATATAAAGAAAAACGTAAACCAATCCAAAACAAAAATTAAGGAACAATTTCAGCATTTCATCTTTTTTATCTTTTACATTAAAAATCCAGTAAAGCGCCCAAAAAACAGCACTTCCAAGCGCAAGGGCAATACCAGGCAGATTATCAAATTGAAGTTGAAAAAACTTTCCTCTTGTACCTATTATAATAGTGCCCACAAAACTGATCAAAATGGCAAGAATGCTCAGCCAGCCTATCCGTTGCTTCAATAGCGGAATTGACAGCAGAACAAGTACCACCGGCCATATGTAGTTTAATGTGCCTGCTTCTTGTGCCAAAAGCATATCATAAGCCTTCAGCAGAACAAGATAGTACAAAAACGGATTAAGAAAACCTAATAGAGCCGCTCTTTTTAAATCCTGTGCTTTAAGCTTTCGCAACAATTGAATTCTATCGAAAATTTTTAAGGCAAAAAGCAAAATGATTGTTGAAACCAAAGAGGCGATAAACAGTAAATCAACAAAGGAAATGTACCTTAAACTGAGTTTGAGCGCCGAACCAATGGTTGACCAGCACAAAATAGCTGAAATGGCGTATAGGTAAGCTTTCTGTTGATTTGTCATTGAGCAAAAGTACACGAAATTCAGCATTATGCCTTTTTCAACTGTCCGGATTCGATTTTTTTTCTTCCCGTTTTAAACAAGAATTTCACTTGCACGAAAAAAGTAAAGTCTTGACCGCTATCCATTCGTAAGTGGAATATCCGGCGAAGGCAACATTGTGTAAAATTACCCTGCTTTCGATATTTTCGTTTGGATTAATGGCGCCCAAAACCATGAATTTCATTCGATTGGGACGTCCTTGTTTTTTTCATGTTCGATTGCGAACATGGGTTTTAAAATTTCGGACATGAATAGGTAGAATTACCTACAAATTGTTTTGTAAATCGCATAAAATCAGCTAAATAAAATCATCGGCATAATATTAGATCAGCGGTGTGTAATTCAATAATTACATGAAAACAATTTTTGGAAATATTCTGTTGGTTTTCTTTCTTTCGCTCAGCCTCAGTGGAAGTACAGAGCGTATTTCCTTAAATGTAAATGATGAAATTATCGCATCACCGCTTGAAAATATTGTTTACCCAAGCCAGCGTACGAAAACTGACAACGTAATTGATGCTTTGTTTTCTGAAAGATTTGCGGATTCATTAAAGGTGATTAAAAATAAGGAAAGGCAGATTTCTGACACCACAGCATTAAAAGTGTGCAATGAATCAGCCAAAAGCGAAAACGCCAGCAAGCAAGCGAAAACCACTATGTTTGATTTATTGGTAAAATGGATTGTCTTGTTGCTTGAGGTAAACTCGTAAGGATTATGTTATTCTCTCCCTCATAGTTGATTTAAGTTAGTATCTGATTTTGATTGCAAAAAAAGAGCCGCGCCCGCGGCTTTTTTTGTATCAGCAATTTTTTTAGCAACTGATTAATTCGCTCAATTCAAGCCATCTGTCTGATTTTTCATCAATTATTCTGTTCAGATGGTTCAGTTTAACCGACCATGCATCGAATTCACCAGGTGTTCCTATTCCGGTATTGAGGTTTGCAAGAATTATTTGCTTTTCATTTTCAAGTTCCGATAGCTCTTTTTCAAGGTTTTCAAATTCTCTTAATTCCTTGTAAGATGGCCTGTTTTGAGTTTTTTGAACTGGTTTCTGCCTCACAGATTTTTCTTTGTCAGATTTTGTCTTTACTGACTTTTCTTCCAGTTTTCGCAGCCTGAAGTATTCAGAATAATTACCATAATAGTCTTTTACCTTTCCATTTCCTTCAAAAGCGAAAATATGATCTACCATGTGGTCCATAAAGTAGCGGTCGTGTGAAACGATCATCAGGCAACCTTCGAAATGCTGCAAAAAATCCTCGAGTTTGTTCAGGGTTTCGATGTCGAGATCGTTGGTGGGTTCGTCAAGTATGAGAAAGTTTGGGTTTTTCAGCAGGGTGGTTAACAGGTAAAGTTTTCTTTTTTCGCCACCGCTCAGGTTCGAAAAATAATTGTAATGAACATTTGGGTGAAAACCAAAATGTGTCAGGAACTGGGTTGGCGACATGCTGCCCTTTTTAAATTCAACCTGTTCGGCAATATCTTTTATAATTTCAATAATTCTTTTGTCACTTTCGATTGGCAGCCCTTCTTGTTGAAAATATCCAAATTCAACTGTTTTACCAGTAATCAGTTTGCCTTTGTCAGGTTTTGTTTCACCCATAATAATCTTGAGAAGTGTCGATTTGCCGGTTCCGTTTTTTCCAATTACGCCAATTCTGTCGCCTTTATTAAATGTGTAAGTGAAATCGCTAAGTATGATTTTGCTATGGTATTGTTTATCTATGTTATTTAATTCCAATATTTTACCTCCAAGTCGCTGCATCTGCACATCAAATTCTTTTGGCTCAGCCTCCGATTTCGATTTGAGTTTTTCTTCGATGGCATAAAAAGCATCTTCCCTTGCCTTAGCTTTGGTGGCTCTGGCCTTTGGTTGCCGTCTCATCCATTCCAGTTCGCGGTTGTAGAGTGCTTGTGCTTTCTCGATTCCCGCTCTTTCGATGGCCAGCCGTTCCTCTTTTTTTTCGAGATAATAGGTGTAGTTACCTTTGTATTTAAAAATGGTCTGGTTTTCGAGTTCAATAATTTCGTTGCATACATTGTCGAGGAAATAGCGGTCGTGGGTAACGATCAAAATGCTCAGGTTTTGCCTGTCGAGGTAATTCTCGAGCCACTCAATCATGGTTACATCAAGATGGTTGGTGGGTTCATCAAGAATAATAAGGTTGGCTTCTTCAATCAGCGCCTTGGCCAAAGCAACTTTTTTCCGTGTTCCTCCCGAAAGTTCTCCAATTTTCTGCTTCAAATCAGTTATATCAAATTTGCCTAAAATTTCTTTGATTTTGGCTTCAAAATTCCAGGCATTAAGTTCATCCATGCGGCTGATGAGTTTTTCCATTTCGCCGTTTCCCGAACTCATTTCAAAAAGCATTTCTTCGTAATTTTTAACAAGAACAATGGTTTCGTTGTCGCTATCGAACAGATAATCAATAATGGTTGAGTGTGGGTCCATTTCGGGATTCTGGGGTAAGTATGATATTTTTAAATCATTACCCGTGATAACTTTTCCGGTATCGGGCGTATCTTTCCCGGCAATAATTCTTATCAGGCTGCTTTTGCCTGCACCGTTTCTGGCAATAAGAGCAATTTTTTGTCCGGCTTCAATGCCAAAGGTAATGTTCTCGAAAAGGAGTTTTTCACCAAATGTTTTGGTAAGGTTCTCAACGGTAAGAATATTCATCGGGTCGCCAATTATTGAAAGTTTTGTGCAAAATAAGTTAATTTAACAAAAGCCCCGGTGGCAATTGCGTTTTTAGGGGTGAAAACACATGAATGAGGTTGGTTTGAAAAACTTTTTATTATCTTCGCAATTGTAAAGTTAAACAATAAAGACATTGACTAATGGCACATAAAAGAATAATAGAAACTGTTGGTACTATTACCAAAAAGGAAAATCTGGTAGCATTTGAATGTGAAAAAAACCACATCCTGATCATGGAGTCTCTGAAACCATATCCTGGATACAATGGCACCACCGTGCCTGAGGATTTGCATCCTGGCGGTATGTTTTTGGTGACGCGCGAAAACTATTCGGGTGAGGCAGTAATCAGGGCGACCATGGCGGTGAAGAAGAAAACGGACATAAACTTCGATGCAGCTCCTGCAAGGATTTCACTTTTTAACACGATGAATCCCTGTATCAGAATCCTCGATTTACAGTCATGCGATCAGGTGGATAAGCTCATTACGCTCTATCGCGAATGTGGAATTGAGTTTAAAAAGTATAAGAAAATCGACCCTTTCGATGGATTGATCGTTGTAAGGAAATATTTCAGACTGGAGGAAGTGGAGGAGGCTATTTATTGCGACCTCGACGAGCCATCGATGGCGTATTTTGAGCTTCCAGGTTTTATTACCTGGGAAAAATTTGAAAAGATTACTTACGGCATAAAACCCAATGTGGAATACAACAATTTTGATGCGGCTATGGGCGTGTTTTTTACGCCAAAAGGAGTAATCGACATTGTGAGGATTTATCATAATGAAATTAATATCAAGGAAATAAAAATCCTCAGGACGAAATATCTGGATGAAATTTTGCGGTTCTCCTGAACCCAAGATATTCCTTAATCTTGAGCAGAAATCTTTTATTTTACCATTTTCAAATAAGCAATAAAACAGTTTACAAGGGTTTTTATTGATTTAATGTTATTTATCCCGTCTATGTTTAAATATTTTGATGAATCATTAACCGACTTAATTGCATCGCTGGGGTTTCAAAAAGCCTGGATCGAACCAGCAACTTCATTCGCCGAATTTTTGTTGGCATTGGTGGCGAGTTTTTTAATTTACATTTTTGCCCGTAAGTTCATTCTACAGGTTATTAAGCGGATCGCTGCCCGTACATCCTCCCAATGGGACGATATTCTGATAGAAAGAAAAGTTTTTGACAGGTTGGCCTACCTTGCGCCAGCCTATGGTTTGTATTATCTGATACCTATTGCGCTTGAACCCTATCCTGAACTGATTAGCGTTTTGCTGTTAGCCATACGTGTTTACTCGGTGTTAATTTTCATGTTTCTCATATTGGCATTTCTCGACACTGTGTATGCCATTTACCAACAGTACGAAATTTCGAAACAACGACCAATAAAGGGCTACATACAGGTAGCCAAAATAATTGTTTACATCTTTTTTGCTGTTTTGGTCATTTCGGTTTTGTTAGGTCAAAGTCCAATCCTGATTCTGGGAGGTCTCGGAGCATTTTCGGCAGTGTTATTACTTGTATTCAAGGATAGCTTACTTGGTCTGGTTGCTGGAATACAACTTACCTCAAACGATTTGCTTCGTCCCGGCGACTGGATAACAGTGCCTAAATTTGACGCCGATGGTATTGTAAATGATATCACGCTTACTACCATCAAAATCCAGAATTTTGACAACACAATTTCTACCATTCCAGCTTATTCCCTGTTCACCGATTCATTTAAAAACTGGAGAGGGATGGAGGAATCGGAAGGCAGACGAATTAAGCGATCGATAAACATCGACATGGGAAGCATTAAGTTTTGCACACCTGAAATGCTGAAAAAATTTGAAAACTTTCAGTACATTTCAGATTATATTCACGACAAAGAAGAAGAAATTTCAAGGTTTAACATTGATAACAATATTAATCCAGACTTTACGATTAATGGCCGGCGGCAAACCAACATCGGTGTTTTCAGGGCATACCTTAATGCTTATCTTAGCAACAAAAATGAAATAAACCAGGATTTGACCTTCATGTCCAGACACCTACAACCTACCGAGAAAGGATTACCTATTGAAATTTATGCTTTCAGCCGGGTTAAAAATTGGGTTGACTATGAAGCGGTTCAGTCGGATATTTTTGATCATATTCTTGCTGTAATTCCGGAGTTTGATTTAAAGGTATTCCAAAACCCAACAAGTACTGATTTTAAATTGTTAGTTCAGCATAGGGCCGATTCTTCTCAGGAATCCTGATCAACAAGCCGGTATAGCATTTTTATTTCATCAGCCCACATTTCTTCATCAGGAGTTTCCAGGATTAGCGGAATCTCGTCAAAACGAGGATCATTCATGATCCATCTAAAGGTTTCGGCGCCAAGTTCGCCTTTTCCAATGTTTTCGTGCCGGTCAACTCTGGAGCCAAGCCCTTTTTTGGCATCATTCAGGTGCATCCCTTTCAGGTATTTGAGGCCAATAATCTCGTCAAATTTCATGAAAGTATGCTCATAACCCGGTCTGGTTTTTATGTCGTAGCCGGCAGCAAAAGCATGACAGGTGTCGAAACACACGCCCACGCGGCTTTTATCTTCTACTTTGCTGATAATGTGGGCAAGATGCTCAAAACTAAAGCCCAGGTTAGTGCCCTGGCCGGCGGTATTTTCGATCACGGCTGTTACACCACTGGTTTTTTCGAGCGCAAGGTTTATTGACTCTGCAATCCTGTTAAGGCTTTCTTCAGAAGTAATTTTTCCAAGATGACTACCAGGATGGAAGTTTAACAATTTAATTCCCAGTTGCTCGCACCGTTGCATTTCGTCAAGAAAAGCACTTCTCGACTTTGAGAGACCTTCCTGTTCAGGATGGCCTAAATTTATTAGGTAGCCATCGTGTGGCAAAACATGTTCAGGGGCAAAATCATATTTCTCGAGGTTAATCCTGAATAGCCTTATGTTTTCGGCGGTTAAAGGTTTTGAAACCCATTGTTTCTGATTTTTAGTGAACAGGGCAAATGCTTTTGCGCCAATTTCATGGGCGTTTTTGGGGGCTATTTCAACTCCGCCCGAAGCACTTACATGAGCGCCAACTCTTTTCATGTGTTAAATATTAAAAATTCCAATAAAAAAACTCTTGCCAGTCGGCAATAGTATTTCCTGTTTCTTAGTGAGGTGGAAACCGGCTTCAGACGCCATTTTTACAAATTCATCCGAGCTGATAAGATGCATAAAACCCGATAATTTTTCAAGGCTTTTGTAAGATGTTTGGGTTACTGGGGATGTCTTGATCGAGGGTTGTTGCAACACAACCGACATCCAGCCATCGGTTTTGACTACACCTTTTATTTTTTTCAAAAGATTTGGAATATCCACATATTCAAAAACCAATGCGCAGTGAACAAGATCGTAAAAGCCATCAAGCAATTGCACCTCATTCAGGTCTATACATTCAACATCAAGTCCCAAAATCTTTTCTGAAAACCGTTTTTTAAGAATTTCACAGTATTCGGGGTTAATATCAATGGCTTTTACAAATTGGGTTTCGCTATTCAAAAAGTGCTCAAACCCGTTGCCAGTGGCACTTCCCAGAACCAATGCCGATGCTGGCTTTTTTTCTGCAATGATTTGTTGGAGGCAACTGTTTAACATTTGCATCTGCATAACACCCAAATCACTCATGTGTGCCTCGTAGTCAGATGCTGGTATCGAAAGCCAGGGGTTCATTTCAACAGTTGCTAACGACCAGATTAATGACCTTTGATCCAGTTTATTATTTTCTCTGAATCGGGTTTTTCTTTCGGAGGTACCATATCAACAAGATGACCGTTTTCGTCGATCATGTATTTCTGAAAATTCCATTTAACTTCAGAATCCATTACTCCGTTTTCCGATTTTTGAGTAAGCCATTCATAAACAGGGTGTATGTCTTTTCCTTTTACCGATATTTTGGACATCATCGGGAAGGTTACTCCATAATTGGCGCTACAAAACTCGCGGATTTCATCGTTGGTACCGGGCTCCTGTTTCAAAAAATTGTTTGCGGGAAAGCCAATAATCGTAAATTTTTCGCCACCATAAACTTCAAAGAGTTTTTGAAGGTCTTCATATTGTGGGGTCAAACCGCATTTTGATGCAGTATTTACAACCAAGACTTTTTTGCCTTTTAGTGTGCCAAGGTCAAATTTTTCACCTTCAAGGGTTTCAACCGTGAAATCGTGAAACGTTTTCATTGTTTGACCATATATCCATGTGAATGACAGTAAAAAAGATAAAAGCAGTGCTGTTTTTTTCATTGTATCAGGTTTAAAAATTTCTAAAACAACAATCTCGTCAATCGGTTTGTTCAAAAGATTGTCGAAGCGGTCTTTGCTGGTATGCAATAATCTGAACATCTAAATCAAGTATCTTTGTGCTTCAAAAACTTTAAGCGGGGACATTGTTTTGAAATTGTTTTCACCCAACATCAATCCATTGGAAAGGCGGACTTTCAGGCTGCATCTAACGTATTCCATCATCGAAGGCTTCATACTGGGATCGTTGGCTCTCAACGAGTTTGTCTTCATCAAAAGCCTCAAAGGAACGAATCTTGAGTTGGGAATTCTTTTTCAAATGAGTTTGGTGGTTTTTCTATTGTTGGTGTTTGTCAATGAATTTCTTAAACAAATAAAAAAGCGCAGGGTGTTTTTACGAAAGGTTGGGATAATCACACGACTTCCGCTATTGTTGCTGTTTTTTTTCCCACGATCAGCCGAAGCTTTGCAGGCAACCTCAATGTACCATTTGTTTTTCTTGCTTATTTTCCTGGTTTATTACCTTGCGGCGCCAGTGGTTAATCCAACTATCAACCTTTTTTTGAAAAACAACTACCGAAGCCAGAATTTTGGTAGTCTTTATAGCTATGCTACTTCAGTGAACAAAATAGTGATGCTGATAACAACTTTTTTTTACGGGCTTCTGCTTGATTACGATCCGTTTGCATTTGCTTATGTGTTGCCAGCTGCAGGGCTTATGGGTATGGTTTCTATCTGGTTTTTATCAGAAATAGATTTTACGGCGCCGCAATTGCCAGGTCATTCCGTTTCCTTCTGGCAGACCATCAAAGAATCGATTAAAAATATGTACCGGATTTTGAGAAATAACAGGCCATACCTTCATTTCGAAATCAGTTTCATGATTTATGGTTTTTCTTACATGATTACCTATGCAGTAACAACCATTTTCTTTTACGAAATTCTCAACCTGAATTATTCGAGCGTGGCTTTTTACAAAAATTCATACAATATACTGGCAATCATCCTGTTGCCTTTTTTTGGAAAACTAATGGGTAAATTTGATCCCCGTCAGATTGGGGTAATCAGTTTTGGGGCACTGGGCTTGTATCTGTTTTTTCTGGCTCTAACCGAATTTCTTCCTTATTACACTGATTTTATTGGTATTAAGCTTTATTTCACACTTATTTTTTATGTAATTTTTCAGGGATTGTTTGCCGCAACCATGCCGCTACTCTGGAACATCGGTTCAGCTTATTTTGCCAACGACAATGAGGCAGAAATTTACCAGAGTACGCACCTGTTTTTAACAGGTGTAAGAGCAATGACAGCGCCGGTTACCGGAATTTTGTATTACGAAAAATTTGGCTTTACACTCACTTTTGCTATTGCCATTGTCGCACTGATGATCGCTATTGTTGTGCTTTTATGGTCGTTCAGACGGAGAAAAATAAGTATAGTACGGTCAGATTAATACCCCTGCCAAATACCCCAACAGATTTGAATTTTCCGATGTTTAATGGTTACTTACTTGCCAAATTCGAGGTTTTTGAAGTGTGCATTTTTATGGATCTACTGCTTGATTGGGGTTTATTTTGTACTGATAATTAATTGGTTCACGAATGATAAGCTTTCAGTATTTTTGCCAAAAAAAGGATAATTGTTCTAATATGGAAGATTCATAAAATCCATCAATTTTATGATTCTTAGTGTCTTAACGCCTTTGTGGTGAAAAGTTAAAATGCAACGAAGATCCAAAGTGTCAAAGATTCCCTAAGATTCTGAATGTGATAAGCTAAAAAATTTAATTTTACCACATCAAAAAAAATTTAATGATTCATAATATGGTCAGAGTAAAATGGGCGACTTTGCTGATAATAACAATCGTTATCAATTCGATAACCCAAAAGGCAAACAGCCGGGATTTTGATATTGCCGAAGGAATATTAACTGGGAATCCAACGATTTCCCAATATGAAGATTTTGAAAATAGTCAGGCTGACAATATGCTGCAAATCGATTTCAATTTTCCTGAGATGGTTTCGCCTGGTGATGTTTTTATGTTCGAATTTGTGATTAAAAAGCAGGCACAACATTCAATCGGCGGAAAATTCAGGTTTACCTGGCCTCGTGGATTTGTGCCGGTGTTGCCTGAATCGGATAAAGCAATTTTCAGTGTAGTCAAAAACGATATGGTGGTTGAATGGAACGCCCAAACATTTTCTGATGATGTGGCAATTTCTTATCCGGTGCAGGTAAACAATGTAGCGTCAGGTGTTTATCCCATTCTTTCGGTGTTGACAGTGATCGGGGGGCTTCAGATTGAAAAGAATACGAAAATTAGGGTCGATGTTAACAAATCGGGGAATTTTCCGCAACACACCATCAATGCGACGTTGGGTACCTTTAGCCTTGTTCTGGAATATCCGCGGGAAGTCGTTTCGGGAAGCCAGTATAACCTTGCTGTAAAAATCCGGAAAAACACCTCAACCGCAAAAGCTGCTCTGAACTTGTCGGTACCTCCTTTTTCCGATCTGCAGGTGGTGGATTATGAAAATTATGAGTACGATAAAAATTCGGGTAGGCTTAGGATAAACTGGAAAAATCTGCCTGAAACATCAGAAATTAGCTTAACCTGTCGCATCACCTCATCAGGTATTTCGAAGGCGGTTTATCCAATTTCTGCAGAATTGTTTGTTGATGAAAAATCAAAGGCGGTGTTTTCCAACAGCATCTATATTTCAGAAAAAGCCATGGTTTCAAGTGCAGGAAATACTTCAAAGGCGAAAAGCGACAGCCCTGCTATAAAATCAGATTCTTTGAAATTGTACGCTGAGATGGACGAATTGCTTAATCAATGGAAAAATGCCACAAAAATTGTTACTGTCGAAACCGGAAAGAACCACATAAAAAACGAACCGGCGCAACCTGATTTGACGCAAAAGTCAGATAAGGCAGCAAGTGTTGAAATAAAACAGTTTGACAATGTAAAAAAGGAGCAGCCGGAACAGACGCAAACAAATCAAAACAATACTACAAAAACCACTGAACAACCCGAAGAAACAAAGCAGGTTTCAGCGATTGAAACAATTGTTGATTCAAAAAATGATTCAGTTAAAACCCGTGAGCAAAACCCTGATAATGCATTAAATCAGGTTGCTGGCGAAGCAGGGAATAAAGGCAAGGAATTGTTACAAGCCGAAAAACCTGTACTGAAAGATGCTGGAAACGAAGGGAATAAAACCTACAAGGTTCAGGTTGGAGCATCAAAAGCACACCTTACGGATATAAAATCGTTTGTTCGATCGTTGGGATTTTATGAAACCGTTGTGGAAGATTTTGACGGAACCTGGTACCGGTATTTTGTTGGAGAATTTAGCCAGCTTGCTGAAGCAAAGGATTTTAATAAAGCGCTGATTGAAAAGGGAATGGCCGATTCATTCGTGGTTACTTTTATTGATGGAAAACGGGTTCCGGCCAATTAATCGGCCATAACAAGCCTGAATAAATCCCTGAAAAGGAAATTTTAACGAAAGGAAAATTGAGATCTGATTAAAACCTCTCAAAAACTCCCAGACCGAATAAAGCGAAATCGTATTTTACTGGATCGTCAGGAGCGAAAAGCCTGAGATTTTGTGTTAGCTCAGTTGCAGCCTTCCAATCGTTGGTTTTTCTGGTCAGGATGCCAAGTTTTCGGGCTGAATTACCGCTATGAACATCCAAAGGGCAAATAAGCTGACCTGGACTTATCGATTTCCAAATGCCAAAATCAACGCCATTGCTGTCCTGTCTCACCATCCATCGCAAAAACATATTCAACCTTTTTGCCGTAGCATTTTTGGCAGGGTTTGAAATGTGTTTTTCTGAGCGTTGCATATGCGCTGATTGCAAAAACATTTGTCTGAAATGAACAATTGAATGGAAAATCACCTCATCATGTAGTTTACCTGGCGCTGTGAATACATTTTCGAGACCGCCATGGTTTTTGTAAATGTTTTGCAGTGACGTCATAAAAAAAATGCAATCATCACTGTTAAATGTCCGGTGGACAAATTTTTCGAACCGGCGAAGATCATTTTCTTCAAAATTGCTGATAAAATCAAAAGGTGAATCATCCATCAGGTTGATCAATTTTTGTGCACTTCTGATGGTTGAACACCTTTTGCCCCAGGCCAGTGTGGCGGCAAAAAAAGCTGAAATCTCAATGTCTTCTTTTTTGGTAAAGGAATGAGGTATTGAAATGGGGTCGTCACCGATGAACTCAGGTGTATTGTAGAAAGTTGTTTTTTGGTCTAAGAATTCTTTTACTATTTGAAAATCAGATGATAACATTGCAAATTTTTTTATGGATTCGGTTTGAATTTCTTGTTAATAAAAAAACCAACCTTGTAAGGTTGGTTAATTTATGTTTTTCAGGCAAGTTATTCCGTGAAACGAAACCCGGTTGATTAAGCCGGTTTATACACTGCCGGATTTTCCATTCCTTTAGTAAGTGCAGCCTGATTCATCGGGATAAGTTTGTGATAACGTTCGGGTAATGATTTTTTCAAGCCCAGGATCACATTTTCCAGTTTCACGACGGGTTTTATTTTCAGATATGCGCCAAGCACAATCATGTTGAAAATTTTGGTATTTCCCATTTCAGCAGCCAGCCTGGCGCCTTCAATCCTGTAAATGGTGATGTCGGTGCGGGTAGGATGGTGGGTAATACCGTTCGGGTCGTAGAGCAAAATGCCCCCAGGTTTTACCCGGCTTTCAAATTTATCCATCGACTGCTGATTAAGAATAATGGCAGTATCATAAAAGTTAAGAATCGGGGAACTAATCCTTTCGTCGCTGACAATAACGGTAACGTTGGCAGTTCCGCCCCTCATTTCGGGGCCATACGAAGGCATCCAACTTACTTCCTGGTCCTGCATAATGCCCGAATAAGCCAGAATTTTACCCATCGAAAGTACACCCTGACCACCAAATCCTGCTATGATTATTTCTTCTGTCATGATTTTTCAATTTTTGATCAAACAATTACTGTGCATTAACGAGTTGCCCGTCCACTTTGATGTCGCCCAACGGATAAAAAGGAAACATGTTGTCAACCATCCATTGGTTGGCTTTCACCGGAGGGAGTTTCCAACCTGAATTGCAATTTGATACGATTTCGACGAATGAGAGTCCTTTGTTCTCCTTTTGAATTTCAAAGGCCAGCCGGATGGCTTTTTTTGCTTTTCTTACGGCTGAAGGAGTGTGAACCGCCTGCCGGGAAACGTAATACGTGCCTGGAAGCTGTGCAATCAGCTCAGTTATTTTCAATGGATTACCCATCGATCGCAGGTTTCTGCCGTAAGGCGAAGTTGCGGTTTTCATGCCTTCGAGTGTTGTTGGCGCCATTTGTCCTCCAGTCATGCCATAAATACCATTGTTGATGAAAACAATGGTTATGTTTTCACCTCTGTTGCAGGCATGTATGGTTTCGGCAGTACCAATGGCTGCAAGGTCGCCATCGCCCTGGTAAGTAAATACAAATTTATCGGGGCGGGTGCGTTTCACTCCGGTAGCAACTGCCGGTGCACGTCCGTGAGCGGCCTGGATCATGTCGATATTCATAAAATCGTAGGCCAGTACTGAGCATCCGACGGGTGCAACGCCAATTGTTTGCGATTGCAATCCCATTTCATCCAGTGTTTCCATGATGATTCGGTGAGCAGTACCATGTCCGCAACCCGGACAATACGACAACACATTGCTGGTCATCAGGCTGGTTTTCTTGTAAACCAGGTTTTCGTCTTTGATTATTTCTTTAACGTCCATTGTTGCCTCCGTTGATTAATGTTTCAAGTGCTTGAAGAACTTCATCCGGTGAATGAATCATCCCGCCATAGCGGCCAAAATGTTGAACATTAATTTTACATTCCACCGCAAGCATTATGTCTTCGATAAGCTGACCTGCACTCATTTCTACTGATAAAATACCTTTAACCTGACCAATATACTTGTTTAGGGCTTTCATCGGGAATGGGTAAAGGGTTATTGGTCTGAACAGACCAACCCTGATGCCTTTTGCCCTGGCCAAATTAAGGGTTTTCATGGCAATTCGTGAGCTTGATCCATAAGCCACGATGAGATAATCCGCATCATCACAATTTATTTCTTCAAAACGCACATCTTCTTCTTCCATCTGCCTGTATTTTTTTTGAAGATGATGGTTATGCTTTTCCTGTTTGGCAGAATCCAGATCAAGTGAGGTGATGATGTTCCGTTCGCGGTGGTTGCCTTTGCCTATGGTAGCCCACGAATCAGACATTTTCTTGATTTCTTCATCTGTCCAGCGTGGTTTTTGGTCTTTTAATTCTACTTTTTCCATCATTTGTCCAATCATCCCATCGGTCAGGATCATGACAGGGTTGCGGTATTTATAGGCAATATTAAACCCATCTTCAACAAAATCAGCCATTTCCTGAACCGATGCTGGAGCAAGCACATACAGCTTGTAATCACCATGCCCGCCTCCTTTTGTAGCCTGAAAATAATCGGCCTGCGAGGGTTGAATGGTGCCAAGTCCGGGGCCTCCCCGAACCACGTTGGCAATAACACAAGGTAATTCGGCGCCGGCAATATAGGATATCCCTTCCTGATACAAGCTAATTCCCGGGCTCGAAGAGGTGGTCATCACTTTTTTTCCTGTTGAGGCCGCACCATAAACCATGTTGATTGCTGCCAGTTCGCTTTCGGCCTGTAAAACAACCATTCCGGTTCTTTCTTCAGGCTGTTCCTGCATAAGGTACTCAAGTACCTCCGACTGAGGCGTGATCGGGTATCCAAAATAAGCATCCACTCCCGCGCGGATTGCTGCTTCGGCAATGGCCTCATTTCCTTTCATTAACTTTAATTCACCCATTATTATCTGAATTTTTTGTTGTTCGTTATGATGTCTTTACCCTGTAAACAGTGATTACTCCATCCGGACAAACGATGGCGCAGTTTGAACATCCTGTGCATCCATCAGGATTAGCCATGTAGGCATAATGATACCCCTTTCCGTTAACTTCCTTCGCCAGTTCGATGACATGGGTGGGACAGGCCGGTACGCATACTTCGCACCCTTTGCATTTTTCCCTGTCAACAACTATAGCTCCCTGAACTTTTGCCATAAACTTTGTATTTAAAATTTAATGTTTTTTTAATGCACGAAATTAATCCTTTTACCAGTACCCATTTTTTAAACCTGTCTGTTTTCTGTCTTTTTGCCTTAATTTTTATTGAGTATAAATTCTGAATAAGTCCCCGGTAAATGAATGAAAAATGTTATTTTTCAATCTGTTATTGAAAATCTGTCGATCAACTTTTTTGAAACCAGTTTATTAATTTACAAGGTAAATCAGCTGGCATGGTTAGCATTTGTAAGTTGTGAAATTTTACATGGAAGACAGGTAAAGTCACTTCGTTCAAATCATTTAGCCTGACGGCAGAATGGTGAGTCTGACTTAATTTTTATGATTCTGGTTAAACTTTCTTAACCGGTCTTCAAGTAATGGAAATTGCGACCTGGGTACCAGAGATACACAAGCTCTGATCCCTTCATGCCTGTCGCTTCCGGTAATATCGAGGGTGATGGCCGAAATTCCGTAGTACAGCATTTCTTCAATCAAGTCGGCGCCACTCATGCCGGGATACGAAAATGTAAAATAGAAACCATCGGCAATGGGTACATCAATATCGGTGTCGTAAACAATTTTAAAACCGTTATCAGTAAACATTTTTTTCATGATTTTGGCTTTCTCGCCATATTCCTTTACCTCATCAACAAAATTGAATTCTCCGTTATTGGCGGCTTTAAGCATTGCTGTCAGGGCGTATTGGGCTGAATGGCAGGTGCCCGAACTCAACGAATACAAAGAACCGAATATCAAAGCATGCCCAACAATGTCAAAGCGGTAAAAGCGGAGTAAATCAGGGGCTTTGGTTTCAAATAATTTATCTGAAACTACCATCATTCCAACCCTTTCGCCAGCGTAACTAAATGCTTTGGAGCTTGAAATAAGCAAAACAAAATTGTTGGTGTATTTTGCCACTGTGGGCTGATAGGGTGGGGTGCCGGGTCTTGAATAGTCTTTGCGGAAATCCATGGCAAAATAGGCGAGGTCTTCAATAACAATAACATCGTATTTATTGGCGAGCTCACCAATGATTTTTAGTTCATCATCAGTAAAACAAATCCATGAGGGATTGTTGGGATTTGAGTACAAAACAGTACAAAATCTTCCGGTAGAAAGGTACGATTCCAGTTTTTCTCTGAGCTTCTCGCCGCGAAAATTGTAAACGTCAAATGATTCGAATCCCTGTCCCATAACCCGGAGTTGTTGTTTGTGAACGGGAAAACCCGGGTCGAGAAACAAAGTTCCTTCACGGTGTGCATGCATCCGGTTAAGAGTCATAAATGCTGCAAAACTTCCCTGCATCGAGCCAACAGTTGGCAGGCAACCTTCGGAACTTACATCAATATCAAGGAAATTTTTTACAAACCTTGCAATTTCCAATTTTAAAGGTGCAATCCCAAAAATATCAGGATAGATGGCAGCTACACCCTGATCCAACGCAGCTTTTTGTGCTTCGATGCCTATTTTTGAGGGTGGAAGTCCTGGTACCCCCATTTCCATTCTTACATATTTTTCACCGGTCGCTTTTTCAATCTGATCGATTAGTTTTTTAATTTCCCTAATGGAAGCATCTCCAATTTTTTTTAAACCACTTGCTTTGATTTTTTCTGAAACAATGGTTGCGTTTAAAGGTGTATCTTTCATAATTTCAATAATTTATGGAATTTACAATTGTCAGTGTTTGTTCGTTAACAAAAGTAGATAAATTATCATTGGTTCTCGGCCAAAAATTGGGAATTTTCGGAGAAATGATAATTTGTAATGAATTTAAAAAATTAAAGCCAGTTTCAGAGGAGTTTAACGGCCATCAATTTTGTTTAACTATGGCTTTTCTTAATCGGATCAATTTTAGCATCAACTTTTCAAAATAGTCAAGATGAAGCATGTTGGCGCCATCTGATAGTGCGTTCTCCGGCTCAGGGTGGGTTTCGATGAAAAGGCCGTCAGCGCCAACAGCAATTCCGGCACTGGCAAGTGTTTCTATCAGCTGGGGGCGCCCTCCTGTAACGCCTGATGACTGATTGGGTTGTTGCAGGGAGTGTGTACAGTCGAGAATTACCGGCACCTGATTGCTTTGCATGATGGGAATTCCGCGGAAGTCAACCACCAAATCCTGATAGCCAAAAGTGGTTCCACGTTCAGTTAGCATGACCTGTGGGTTACCCGATTCCCTGATTTTTTCCACGGCAAATTTCATCGATTCCGGCGAAACAAACTGCCCCTTTTTTATATTGACGGTTTTGCCAGTGTGAGCAGCGGCTATCAGCAAATCGGTCTGACGACAGAGGAATGCCGGAATCTGCAATACATCGGCATATTCGGCTGCAATTTTGGCTTCGTCGCTGGTGTGAATGTCAGTAACCACCGGAATGTTGAATGTATTTCCAACTTTTTTGAGAATTTTCAAAGCTTTTTCGTCGCCAATGCCTGTAAAGGAATCCATTCGCGAACGGTTGGCTTTACGGTAGGATGCCTTGAAAATGTAAGGAATTTTCAGATTATCAGTTATTTCAACAAGTTTTTCGGCAATGAGCAAGGGCATCCTTTCGTTTTCGATGACACAAGGGCCGGCCATTACGAAAAAATTTCCCTCAGAAAGATGTTTAATTCTGGGTATTGCATGTATTATCTCAAGTTTCATGCTGCGAAATTCGTTAATTATGTTTTACCAAAAAAAAAGACCGGCATGATATAATTTTGAAATTATTACATGCCGATCTTTCTCTTGACCAAAAGAGATTGGTTTTCAAGAAATTAAATACAATAATTTGAAAAGCTCTTTTAGAAAAGGCTGTATCTGTTAATAGGTCTGACGACGTTCGCCACCGCGACGATTTCCACCGCCACCACCTTTGTTAAAGCCACCTTTATTAAAGCCGCCACCTTTGTTGAAACCACCACGAGGGTTGTCACCTCTCGGACCACCGCCAAAACCACCGGTACGGCGGGGTGTTTCCCGTTTTTCTGATTCGTTTACAACAATTGTGCGTCCATCAATTTCAGCACCATTCAATTCCTCAACTGCTTTTTTGGCTTCTTCTTCGTTTGGCATCTCAACAAAACCAAAACCTTTACTTCTGCCGGAGAACTTATCAGTAATAATCTTCACTGTACTAACTTCACCATACTCTTCAAAAATTTCCTGCAATTCACTTTCTTCAAGACGAAAGGGCAAACTTCCTACAAAAATGTTCATGATCTAAATTTGTGTAAAATGATAATTTAAAAAAATGTGTGCGCAAATGTATGTGTAATTATCATTTAATCAATTATTTTAAAGATATTTTTATCAAAAACTGTTAATTATTCCTAATATCAGGATGTTATGATAGCGCCAAAGCGATTGACGTCAGCCGGTTTTATTCAATTTTCGCCGCCTTTTTGCTGGTTAATAAAATCTTTTTTGAAGGGATGAGCTTCTGTGCTTAATACGTACTCGTCAAGAAATGATTGTCCTTCTGGCGCAAAAGTCAGGTAAAGATATTTGAGGGTTTCAGCAAAAAAGAAAGTTGGAAGGTTGTCGCTTCGTTCTTTGGTTACCACATTTTCGATACAGGTGAAAGCTACCTCGTTTTTGCAGTACTTTATCAGGTCATTTAAATATTTCTGATTCATCAGGGCATATTTTTGATCGTGTGTATAATAATAAAGGTAATAAGCCGATTCCATGATTTCGGGGTTCAGATCGTAGGATGCATTTGTTAAAGAGTCGGTTGCATAATCGTAAACCATTGGTTCCAACCCATTCTTATTCCACAATTTGTCGAATGAATCCTGAAATTTTGCTGCCTGTTCCAATTTACCCGACAGTGCCAGTACAGCAGGAAAATAAGCGTCGTACAAAGTCACAATCCGGTTCATTACTTCACCGGTATTCATGTCGGCCTGGCTGTACCAAAACCCTGATGAATGCTCGTCGGCAATGTATTTGTTGACAGCAGCAATGCTTTCATCCCACATCTGCTTTAATTCTTCATCGCCAAAAAGTATCCAGCTTTTAATCAGATATTCGTAGTAGCTGTCGATGCAACAGCCTATATGGCTCCGGTTGTCAGTCCATTGTCCGGTTTCGATATTTATCCTTTCACCTATCAATCCCAATGGCGACCTCCTTTCAAAAATGGCTTTCGAAGTTTTTTTCGCCTTTTCATAATAAACCGGGTTACCGGTTACTTTGCTTAGAATTCCCATCTCGAAAAGGTACGAGCCTCCTTCAGCAATGTTAACATCGGCGCCTTTCACCTCACCTGTTTTCAGGTTGACCCAATAGTATGGAATGCCCGTAGGAGAGTTGAATGCCGGAAGCAGACGGTCGCCAAAATCACCCGCCAGACTAAGTATCTCAGGATTTTGTGTATATTGGTACATGGCTAACAAACCACCTAATACCCTGATATTCACCTCGAAGGTCTTGACAAAAATGTCCTTGTCAAAATTTACATTTTCGAGGACATAAGCCTCCACCTCGGCAGCCTCTTTTTCCAGCCCCATCACCTTCATCGTGCTGTAAGCGTCGATGGGCGATATGTGGAGCGAATGTTCGTACCAGTTTTCCGATGTTTTTGACACGGGTTTCAACGCATCCTTTCCCCAAGCATAAGTCTTGTATGCATTCCATGCATAAACAAATTGTTCTTTTACCAGAGCTGCCAGTTCAGGATTTCCTCTTTGAGGATTTTCACTGCAGCCAGTGAATAATAAAAGCGGGGTTGCAACCATTAAAACAATCAAGAAATTTTTCATAATACCATAGAAAATTGAATAAAACGAAAATTTAATTTGTCAATGAAATGCAAAAGTCGCAAAAGTTTTTGTGTAAACCTTGCCGGGTTAATTTTTCCGAGGAAAAACCAGAATGGTCCGATTTTTATGCCGGTAATGGCTAAAATTGATACTTTTGCGCCACAATGGCCGTTCTGTGAATTTGCCGTTGAATGAGCTGTTGCTTTTAGCAGATTGTGATACCGGTGTTTCTTATGCCGTCCGCTCTAAATACTTGGACGCTCAAAAAATGCTGCTTTAACTATATTGTTTTTTAAACTTACTATCGAAGATGAAGATTAGGTACAGGAAATACCTTTTAATTGCTATTCTTTTATTAATTGTCCTGGTTTTTTCCCTTCCTGTTTATGTCCCTTTTTCATTCCGGACAACTGCGATTGTTTATCCGGTTAAACGATGGAGCCTGAAAACCGATCTTGACGGAAATTTTATTGGGGAACTTAAAAATTTCAGAACCGGAGTTATCGAAGATTTAATCAGTTACAAATTTGAACGTGGTGATATTGCCAAATTAAAGTTAAAACCGGGATTGGTTAACAATTCGTTCATAAATGCCGGCGACACGTTGGGGAAAATCCATTCGCAGTTTCTGGATGAAAAAATTCAGGATCTCGAAAATTCTATCGAACTTGAATCCAGGGCTTTGGCCAGTGGTAAATCCGGTGAAAAACAGGAAATTATCGAAAACCTGAGGCAGAAGATGGTTAATGCTGAAGTGAACTACGATTTTGCCCGAAAAAATTACGAACGTGCCCTGGTGCTTGTCAAAGACAGCGTAATCGCACACACCGATTTTGAATTGGCCGAAAACGCTTATTTAAATGCTTCATCGCTGGTCGAAATCTCGCGCAGCGATTACCGGGTAGCGTCCACGGGGTTGAAACCCGAAGATATCAGCCTTATCGAGGAAAGGATAAGTTCATTTAAGCGGGAATTGGAACTTTCGCGCAAATTAAAACAGGATTACACGCTCAAAGCTCCATTTGGTGGCAAAGTGATTTTTGACCTTTACAATATCAACCTCGACCCACTGGACTATCTTACAATTTCAGATACTTCTTACTACCTGCTTTACGCCCCCGTCAGATTCAACTACAGACCTTACATTGATTACAATACCACCATCGAATTCAGAATTCCGGGAACAGACCAGAAAATGAATGCAAGGGTTTATGAAATTTCCAACAATGTTGAACTTTTGCCCAACGGCCTGAACGTTGTCAGTACCACTCAGGTAATATTTGTGTTTGCCGAAATTACAGGAAGCTCACCACTGGTTTTTCCAGGCCTGACCGTGCAATGCAAACTTAAGTGCGACAGAATATTGTTGCGGGAATACGCCAGAAGAACATTGAACATTTTTATGAATTAATCGGGTTGATGCTTAGGTACGAGTACAAATATTTTGTTCACAACAGTAAAATGGAAACCCTGCGGAGCATGATTTCACCATTTATGAAACTTGATAAATATTCTGAAATCGAGAAAGATAGGCATTACACCGTTCGCAGCATCTACTTCGACACCCCGGATTACGATTATTATTTCGAGAAGATTGAAGGCATTAAGCATCGTAAGAAATTCAGAATCAGGGGGTATAATAATATTTCACCCGAATCAAAGGTGTTTTTTGAAATTAAGAGAAAATACGAAATCCCAATTTTCAAAAACCGGGCGGTTACTACCTACGATAATGCCTGTAAATTATTTACCAATGGAAATATTGAGCAATACATCCATAACTCCGAAAAGTTTCCCAATGCGGTGGACAATGTGAAGCGTTTTTTTTATCATTTTTACAGCAACAACTTACGCCCGGTAATTCTGATTATTTACGAAAGGGAGGCCTACCTGGGACTGATTGATGAAAAAATCAGGGTAACCTTTGATAAGAATCTCCGCAGTGTTGCCTTCCCAACAATCGATGAATTGTATTCGGAAAGCAGAGCGAGGGTAGCTTTGAAGGATCAGTTCATCCTTGAAGTGAAATTCAATGATTATTTTCCCTCATGGATGAAGCCAATCATTGGAATATTGGGTTTGAAAAGAGAATCGGCTTCAAAATATTGCATATCTATTGATAACCATAATTTTCTGAATAAAAAGAAATTGCCAAGTACTTTTGCACGCACCCGTTTTTTTAGTAATCAAAACGCATATTAAACCATGTTTGAAGAATTTCAGAGTGTTGAATTGTTTCCGGTGACCATTTATTCAGTTTTAGGAAACCTGCTGGTTTCCTTTGTTTGCGGGTTGGTCATTTCGCTGGTTTACAGGCAGGTTTATCGTGGGCCAAGTTATTCGACCACCTTCGTAAATTCTCTGGTTATTCTGGCTATGATAACCTCGGTGGTTATTTTGGTCATTGGTAATAATCTGGCACGTGCCTTTGGCCTGGTGGGCGCCATGTCGATTATCCGTTTCAGAACTGCTGTAAGAGATGTTCAGGATATAGTATTTATCTTCTTTTCTTTAGGCATAGGAATGGCAGCCGGTGTTGGTCTTTACAGTGTTGCCATAGTTGGAACAATTGTGATTAGTTTGGCAATCATTGTTTTAACTACCTTTAATTTTGCTGCCGCCCGCAAACGGATGTTTCTGCTCCAGATAACTTACCACGCAAATCAGGAAAATGATGTTTTGATTGAGCAGATTTTGAAAAAACATTGCCGGAATATCAAACTTGTTAATTTGAAAAACGTAGGAACTGACAATATTCTTGAGGCATTTTACCATATTACCCTGAAACAGGAAAAGAGAAACTCCGCAATTTTAAGAGAACTTAATGACGCCGATGCAATCATAAATTCGAACCTATATTTTGATGAAGATGATGCAAACTCACCCACCTATTGATGTCATCATTTTTAACTTTTGTTAAATGTGTCTGTTAATGAATGAGTTGAACAAAAGAATAATTTTGTCGCAAAATATTTTTCGCGTTTGAACATCCGATTTTTCATATCATCTCTGTTAATATTAGGCTTTTCAGCCGGATATGGTCAGGAGTTTATTGATGCTGATTCGCTCTATTTATTTCCAGACAGCCTTGCGGTAGATTCAGTTTACGAAGGTATTGGGATAATACCGGCTGATCTTTCATTTGTACCTGCCGAGGTGATGTACAACTGCATTTGGGATAACCACAATATCCGTTACCAGTCGGCCATACTTCCGCCAAAAACCGACACCATCATCATTCCGCTTGAAGGGCCTGCCGATAACTGCTTTATTTCACCAATTAAAGGAAAGGTTATCAGTGGATACCGCACACCGCGCCGAAAAAATCATACAGGTACTGATGTAAAGCTGAAAAAAGGCGACACCGTCAGGTGCGCTTTCGATGGAAAAGTAAGGCTGGCCAGGTCATTTCATGGTTACGGACTTTTGGTTTTGGTGCGGCACAACAACGGGCTGGAAACCTTGTATGGACACCTTTCTAAACTATTGGTAAAAGAAAACGACTTTATTGAGGCCGGTGATGTTGTGGGTTTAGGGGGAAGAACCGGACGCGCAACAACCGATCATTTGCATTACGAATCAAGGGTTTATGGTGTTTCTTTTGATTCTGAGAAATACCTCGATTTTGAAACAGGGCAGTTTAAGTTCGACACCTTGTATTACATCAATGGCCGGATTGAGCCTTGCCTCGAAGATTTTCCGGCGCCGCGCATTGCAACAAACCTAATTGCCGGTAACAGCCAAAGCCTTGAGGAAGGCGCTATTAGTCACGAAATAAGAAAAGGGGATACGTTGTCGGCCATAGCTCGTAAGTACAACACCTCGGTGAGCGAAATCTGCCAGGTAAACAATATTTCTCCGAAAAAAGTCTTAAAAATCGGCGAAAAATTGATCATCAAATAGCGACGGTTCTAATAATCATATTTTTTACCCCATCTCGATTTCAACCATTTCCTGGTCTCTTCTTCTCTCATATTTTTTCCGGGGTCATAAAACTTCCTACCTTTAATTTTGTCTGGCAGAAATTCCTGTTCAACGAAATTCTGGTCGTATTGGTGTGCATATTTGTAATCTTTGCCATAGCCAATTTCTTTCATTAATTTTGTTGGTGAGTTCCTGATATGAAGCGGAACCGGTTGATCGCCAGTGCGATGAACCTCGGCCAACGCCTCTTCGATGGCCATGTAGGTGGAATTGCTTTTGGGAGAAGTGGCCAGATAAACAGCCGTTTGCGACAAGATGATCCTTCCTTCGGGCCAGCCGATTTTATTGATGGCATCAAAACAGGCATTGGCCAGCAACAGCGCATTGGGATTGGCATTTCCGATATCTTCTGCGGCTAAAATCAACATCCTGCGGGCGATAAATTTTGGGTCTTCACCTCCTTCAATCATCCGGGCAAGCCAGTAAACAGCAGCGTTAGGATCGCTGCCTCGCATCGATTTTATGAACGCCGAAATAATATCGTAATGCTGTTCGCCTCCTTTGTCGTACAAGGCAATATTTTGCTGGATGGTATCCAAAACAACCTTGTTTGTAACAACAATAACCTCATTCTTTTCTAATGTTTTAACAACCAGTTCAATGGCATTAAACAGTTTACGTGCGTCACCACCCGAAATTCTTATTAAAGCTTCATTTTCCTGAATTTCAATCTTCTTTCCTGCTATTTTTTCCAAATGTTCTTTGGCGAGTTCAAGCATTTTCATCAGGTGGTCCTTTTCAAGAGATTTCAGGATGTAAACCTGGCATCTTGAAAGCAAGGGAGAAATCACTTCAAAGGAAGGATTTTCGGTGGTAGCGCCAATAAGCGTTATGATGCCGGTTTCGACGGCTCCCAGGAGCGAATCCTGCTGCGACTTACTGAAACGATGAATTTCATCGATAAACAAAACAGCATTTTGTTCTTCTTTGGCTTTTTCAATCACTGCCCTAACCTCCTTCACGCCCGAGTTAACCGCACTTAACGTGTAGAATGGCCTGCCAAGGCATTTCGAAATAATAGAAGCAAGTGTTGTTTTTCCCACTCCGGGAGGCCCCCACAGAATCATCGATGGTATGTTGCCCGTGTCGATGCTACGTCGCAAAATGGCATTTTTGCCCAACAAATGTTCCTGACCAATATAGCCTTCGAGGGTTTGAGGACGCAATATTTCAGCCAATGGAATTTGTTGCGGCATGATTTGATTTGTTGTTTTGTCGAAACAAAAGAATTTGAAAACCACAACCTGGCATAAGCTTTTCGGTTTAATGCCGGGTTGCCAGGGCAAGTCAAGGCGGATTACTCGTCCTTTGCACTGATTACAGTGCCTTTTTCATTGTATCGGATGGTTTTTTTATTTAGTTGCTTACCACTTTCGTCGTAATCGAAGAAAACCTCCTGCACAAGCAGGCCGTTTTCGTAGGTGTAAAGTATTCGGCTGGTAATAGCCCCATCTTTGGTCAGTAGTTTATCTTCCAAAACGCGTCCATCAGCATTGTGCGTGTAAATATTTTTAGCCCAGCGGGTTTCGTTACCCTTGTCGTCATACGAAATGAAGATATTTTCCGTCTGAAGTCCCTTATTGTTGTATTTTAAGTAGTTAACCTGCGAGAACAGTGGGGCGTCGTTTGGGTCGCTGCAATAATACCACTGTTCGATACGATTACCGGCGTCGTTGTATTTATAGGTGTACCGGTTCTTTTTTCTAATATTTCCATCCTTGTCGTACATCTCATCAGATCGTTCAATCAGGTTTCCCTTATCGTCAAATTTGTCTTTAATCGACTCGCGCCGCTTGTTACCGCGTTCGTACATGTTTTGAAAACCAGGTTTGGCATCGTCTTCCATCCTGGGTCCCTGAACGGGTTGGCCTGGCGTGGTTGTTTTCTTTTCAGGAACTTTTACTTGCGGTTTTTCTTTTTCCTGATTGTTCTTTTCGCTTGAGCTGGTGCAATTTGTAAGCGAAAAACTTAACAATGCAATACAAAGTAATCTCGGTATATTCATCTTAAATAGTTTTTATGTTTTGCTTTGGCAAAATTAGGCCTAATTATCCGGTACAAAAATCTTAAACTTTTTTAAAAGAAATGATCAATGTTGAATCCCTTCTGAATGAAAGTATTGCGGTTTTTCTGGTAAAACTGGCGAATGGCGCCTATCGATACCGTAAACGTGATGCCATAGTTGATGTCTTTTTCGGTCTTAACAAACAAATTGCCTTCGTAAGGCACATTTGGGTTGTAATTCTCTTCGTGACTATCTTTTTCGGGTTTCAGCACATTGTGGTATTTCGCCGATACCGATTTGGCAATGCCAACCAATTCGAAATTGGGCACGCCGTCGCGCACAGCAAGCACAACGCCGCCGCTTATTCCGGTATTAAAAAGGGCATCAATTATAAATTCGTCTTTTTTTCCGGGATTGGGATTGCTCACAATACCCCGTGTAACCATTTGATAACCTGCCGGAAACCCAACAATGTAAACAAAATTTCCCCATTCAAGTTGGTCTGCATCACCTGTCGGGTAATCGAAAACGATGGCGGCTTCAACCGTCTCGCCAAAGTGAGTGCCCAAAAATGCAACATCAAGTTCTTTGTCCCATGCAATAATATCCAATAAACCCTGATCGGGGAAATCACGAATAAAATTCTGCTGTTTCTTTTTAATGCTGACACTTTCAAGGTATTGCGTGGGTTTGCCGGTTTCGTCAAGGAAAAACGAAAACACTGAATCGGGATAATTTACCACGTGTGCGCAGGTCAATACAACAACATTTCCATCGCTGTTGCTTACGATGGTGGCAGTTCCATGAACTGATTCGGTGTAAAACCCCTTGCCTGAGGCACTTTTCTTCAAATTCAGATTTTTGATGTTATCTTTGGTTATTAAGTTGGAAACCTGGAAATTGTACTGATCGTACTCAACAAGGCAATAAAGTTTCTTTACAGTTTCGGCGATTTCACCCAATTCTTTCGAACAATTTCTGTATGGAAATTCGCTGTCGTAACGACCGTCACTAAGTGATGGATAAACCAGTTGAAATGCCTGCTGCCTGCACGATGAAAGGAAAAACAGCAGAATGAGCAAAATGGTACCCGCATGGGTTCGGACGATGGTTTTCATAATTGAATCAGAATTAAGATTTTATTTCGATGTCAATTTATTAATTCGTTGATTTGATTAACGTTAAGGTCGTTCAATGGATTATCTGACCTAATAAATATTTCGGATAGTGTTGATTTTTTTTGCTGAAGCCGTACGATTTTTTCTTCAATGGTACCCAGGCTGATAAACCGGTAGCAAATAACATGCTGGGTTTGACCAATACGATGCGCACGGCTGATGGCCTGGTTTTCGACAGCAGGATTCCACCATGGTTCCAAGAGGAATACATAACTTGCCTGCGTAAGGTTTAAACCTACTCCGCCTGCCTTTGTGGAAATGAGGAAAACCTTCCGGCGTTCATCTGTCTGAAACTCTTTCACCACCTGGGCACGATTCACGGTTTCGCCTGTCAGCATGGAATAACCAATGTTGTTTTGGTCGAAATATGCCGAAAGTAGATTTAAATGTTTTACAAACGACGAAAAAATCAACACCTTATGCCCTTCACTTAAAAGTGTATGGAGGTTGCGTATCACTTCGCTGAATTTGCCGGAGTCAAATTTGTAGCTTTCATCAATCAGCACCGGGTGATTGGCCATTTGCCTGAGTTTTGTCAATGCCTGCAAAACAACGATTGCTGATTTGCTGGCACCCTGTTTTTCGATGTTTTCGAGGATGAAGTTGCGGATACTCGATTTTTCGGTCAGATAAGCCCGCTCCTGCATTGCCGACATTTCGCAGTAAATGATTTCTTCGCTCAGTTCGGGCAGTTCCTTTTCAACCTGGCTTTTGGTACGACGTAAAATAAAAGGACGAATGAGTGCCAGGAGTTTGTCCCGCTTTTCGGTTTCGCCGTTTTTTTCGATGGGTGTGGTATAAAATTTCCTGAAAAATGCCTGATCACCCAACAAACCCCTGTTGAGAAAGTGCATCTGCGACCAAAGGTCGGTCAGGGTGTTTTCGATGGGTGTCCCGCTGATGGTGAGCCGGTGAGCACAATTTAGCCGGTAAACTGCCTTCGATACCTTCGATGCTGGATTTTTTATCACCTGACTTTCGTCTAAAATCACATAGCCAAATTTCACCTTCTCGAGCACCTGAATATCGTTTCGAACTGTGCCATAAGTGGAGAGGATGATGTCGTGAAATTCAAATTTGCTTACCAGATCGCTGCGCTGCTGGCCGGTGTAAACCAGATGCCGGAGGGTGGGTGTGAATTTTCTGATTTCGTTTTCCCAATTGTGAATAAGCGAAGCCGGCATGACGACAAGCGAGGGATTCACCTTTGGTTCTTCATCAATGGGTTGGCTGAATAAATCGAACTGCCCGTTGAAAGCCGGAGCCGATTTGATGGTTGCACCCGCGGTGTCCTGTTTGTATTTAAGCAACAGACTTAGTGTCTGAAGGGTCTTTCCAAGCCCCATGTCATCGGCCAGACAGCCACCCAACCCGCTGTTGCGCATGGCATTGAGCCATTGAAAACCTTCGGACTGGTACGACCGGAGTTCTGCCTTCAAACCCGATGGAACCTTAAATCTATTTCTGGCAATAAGCCGGGCAATCTTGCTTTGGTAGCTTTCGGACGAAATATCGATAAGATCGCCCAACGCTTTTTCCATCAAGGGCAAATCCCACCTGTTGATCATAATCCTGCCTTCACGATACCGGGCTACCTGAAGCAAATCGGCATATTTTTCAAACCAATGTTCGGGCAGGATGGCTATCTTTCCGTTGGGAAGCGGGTATTCGCGGATTCCTTCCAACAGGTACTTGCGCAGTTTGATGATTGGAATTTCAAATTCATCGCCAAATCTTGCCACAGCATGCACGTCAAACCAGTCGTTTTTCTCTTCCTGCCTGATTTCCATGCTAATTTCACCGGTAAAATAACCGGAATTTGAAATTGCATCATCAACGCGGATACCGGCATCAGTAAGGGCTTTTGCGTTGTTGTTCAACCATCTCAACAGGTTGTATTTGTCGGTAGTCCTGCCGTTTTCTTCTGTTGAATGCACCACATATTTGTTATCCCTTACTTTTACAAGACCAAGATGGATAAGTACCTGTTGTTTTGATTTTTCAAATTCAATATCTCTGTTGATTATATCGAACCAAAAAATTCCTTTTTCTTTTTTATCAAAAACAAACTTTTGCCCCGGTTCGGTCGGGTTTACAATTTTTTCACCATACGCAAAAGTAAGATGAAGCCCCGGAAGTCCTTCAAAATCATGTTCCAGGGTTAAAAGTGACCGAATGTCGGGCTGAACGGTGCGAAGCTCAAATCCTTCTGTATGAACAGGGAAATTCTGGATGCATTTTTTAACGAAAGTTGAATAGTAATTTTCTTCGAGGCGTTGCGGAACCTGAATAAACGCTTTGTCGAAGAAAACACTTAGTTTTTTTCCGTCAACCTGTTCGGTAAAATGGTAAAGCCGGTAATTCAGCTGTAGCCAGCAGGGATTATTGGTAATTATTTTTCCGCCGTTTCGGGTGAGGTTGATAATTTGGTTGTTGTGCCGGATGGTCTGATAATAGTGCGTTTCGGTAGGATTCTTCACAAAGTTGAAGACAATTTCAGCTGGTTTGGGCTCGGGTGTCAGCATGTCGGCTAAATACACAATGTTTTTATTTTCTCTGATAAAAAGGTTAATACCTTTTTCTGCCATCAGCGAGATGCATTTTGCCATCTGCCGTTCCACGAATGGCCTCACAAACCTTGAAACATATTCATCGTCAAGGTTTTTTACAAATTCCCGAGGATTAACTTTCTTGTTCGTAAAACGTTTTGCCAACTGTAAATCGCTGTACTCTTCAACCAATTCGATGATTTTTATCTCTGTTTCGGTAAGCTTGTCGCGGTAATAATTCATGTTCGCAGCCGAAAGGCGGTCCGCCACAACCAAGTAATCCTTGCCAGTTGCTTGTAAATGAAAAGGATGCAGAAGGTGTCCGAGTTTTTTATTTTCCTGAAGTAAAACTGAAAACTGAAAATTCATTGTTGGCTTTTCAAAAAATAACCGGCAAAAATAACATACCCACTTGTTCGGATAAGATTACCCGACAGAAAGTTATTGACAATTGATTTCATGAGCACGAATTTTCGCCACCATTTTTTTTGTTATCCTGAAAGCCAGTTGCCAATCATTTTTTCCCCGAAAGGGGTCATAATCGATTCAGGATGAAATTGCACCCCACGGATGTCGAAGGCCTTGTGGGAGGCTGCCATCAAGCGGCCATCCTCCGAAATAGCCGTTATTTGCAGGCATTCCGGAAGATTTTCAATTGACACCGCCCACGAATGATACAATCCAACCACGCAAGGTGAAGGAATATTTAAAAACAATTTTTCATTTTCGTTGATGATGTTTGTTTGTTTTGCCTGGCCATGAACCACATTTTTGAGATTTGTGAGCGAGCCCCCGAAAAATAAGGCAATGGCTTGAAAACCAAGGCAAATGCCCAGGATGCTTTTCTGATTTTTGTATTTTTCGAGAATTTGCCACATGATGTCGCTTTCTTTTGGAACATCAGGGCCAGGTGAAAAAATAATTTTATCAAAATTTCGAACATCATCCAGGTCAATTTTATCCGAAAGCCACACATCAAAGCTGTGTTGTTTACTTTTGCGTAAAATATTCACCAGATTCCAGGTGAACGAGTCGTAATTATCAACAACAAGAATTTTCATTTATCTGACCGATGTTACCGGATGAATTTGCAGCAAAGATAAACCGTTTGGCAACCGCAGGAACTCCGTTTTTGTTCATCATCGATTTTGATGTAAACGAGCCTGTCGTATTTTCGCACAACGAGATTCCCCGGGACATTTTTTTTAAAACCCCGGGTTATTCCAATTTTCATAACGATGTTCACCCTTTTGGAGCGTTTCATTTTTCGTTTATTCCCCCAACTTTTCAAAAATATCAACGGGCATTCGATAAGGTGAAATCGGAAATTCAAAAGGGAAATACTTACCTGCTGAACCTTACTTTTCAGACCCCTGTAGAGACCAACCTGAGCCTTTTCCAGATTTTCAGCCACAGCAAAGCAAAATACAAATTGCTTGTGGGTGAGCGGTTTGTGGTGTTTTCGCCAGAGATTTTTATCGAAATAACTGATGGCAAAATTTCGTCGTACCCTATGAAAGGAACCATTGATGCCTCGCTGCCCGATGCTGAAAATCACCTGTTGAACGACCCGAAGGAAACAGCCGAACACAACACCATTGTCGATTTGATCCGCAACGACCTGAGTATGGTTTCGGAAAATGTTGTGGTTGAAAGGTTTAAATATCTTGATAAAATCATCACCCACCGGGGTGAATTGTTGCAGATGAGCTCAAAGATTTCAGGTGAGTTACCGGAGGATTACAGGAATTTTTTGGGGGACATAATTTTAAGACTTTTGCCAGCCGGCTCTGTAACCGGTGCGCCAAAACCAAAAACCGTTTCAATAATCCGTGAGGTAGAAGATTACCGGCGGGGTTTCTACACCGGGATTTTTGGCTATTTTGACGGAAGGAACCTCGAAAGCGCCGTTATGATCAGGTTTATCGAAAAAAGCAAAGGACAGCTTTTTTTTAAAAGTGGCGGTGGCATCACTTCGATGAGCGAATTGAAAAAAGAGTATGACGAACTGATTCAGAAAATTTATGTGCCTGTTGGTTGAGTCGATAAAAGTTTGGAACCACAAACCGGTTAACCTTGATTTGCATCAACAAAGGGCTGCAAAATCGAGAAAAGAGTTGTTTGGCGCTGACGATGGTTTTGATTTGGAGAAACTGATTTCAATCCCTGAGAACCTCGGCAAAGGCTTGTTTAAATGCCGGGTTTTGTTTGGTGTGAAGGTGGAAAAGATTGATTTTGAGCCCTATTTCCCACGGAAGGTAGAAACCCTGAGGGTGGTTGTTGATGATAAAATTGAATATTCACACAAATTTGCCAACCGGGCTGAATTAGTGGATTTGTTTGAAAAAAGGAATGGTTGCGACGATGTTTTAATTGTAAAAAACGGACTTGTGACCGACACTTCTTTCAGCAACATCCTATTTTTGAGTGCCGGCCGGTGGTTCACACCCGAAAAGCCTTTATTGGCTGGCACTAGACGTGAGTTTCTCATTGAGTCAGGGCTTGTTTTGCCTGCGGATATCAGCATTTCCGATCTTAAAAATTTTGAAAAATTTATGCTTGTAAATGCAATGCTCGATTTTGAGGAAAAGCGGGCGGTTCAAATAGAAAATATCTGGTTACCTGTAAGTTAACATTAATTAGAAATAGAAACATGGCAAAAAAATGGAAAAACATAACCGGCGATGTGGTTTACTCAACCAATCCCGATTTTCAGTTTGAAACATCAGCTGACGAAAGTCAGGAAACGTTACCGCCTTCGCAGCAGAACCTGAAAGTGTGGCTCGACCGCAAACAGCGCAAAGGAAAGGTAGTAACACTCATTGAGGGATTTGCAGGCAGCGACGACCAACTTAACAGCCTGGCCAAATTGCTGAAAACCAAATGTGGGGTTGGTGGCACAGCCAAAGATGGCGAAATCATCATCCAGGGCGATGTCCGCGAAAAAGTGATGGCAATTCTGGCTGCCGAAGGCTACAAGGCCAAAAAAGCCGGTGGGTAACCCCGCGATTTTTTAGCTTCCAGCCATAGGTTCGCTAAAAAACAAAAAACCCGGAAAGTTTTAGTCCTTCCGGGTTTTGCTTTTGATGATTAAAAGAAATTTCTATTCGTTAATTCTCATTTTGTAGAACGAACGCCATACAAAAATGAGGGCAACTGCCAGGAAGAAAATTCCAATATAATGAGCCACAGGCCTGAAATGAACTGCCAGTGCAATTTCCATGGCGAGCAGGCCAAATAAGGTTGTAAATTTGATAATTGGGTTCAAAGCAACCGATGAGGTGTCTTTAAATGGATCACCCACAGTGTCGCCAACCACAGAGGCAGCGTGAAGTTCGGTACCTTTTTCTTTCATGTCAACTTCAATCACTTTCTTGGCGTTGTCCCAGGCGCCGCCGCCATTGGCCATAAATACAGCCTGGAATAGTCCGAAGAAGGCAATCGAGATCAGGTAACTTACAAACATGGATACGGGAAGTGAGAGGTTTCTGGCCTCCTCACCTGTCATGCCTTCTTCAAGGCCAGTGGGTGAAGATAAAAAGGCAAAAGCCAGAGCAAAAGAGAAAATTGCGATAAAAATATTCCACATTCCTTTTTGAGCGTAAACCGTACAAATCTGAACTACCTGTTTCGATTTGGCCACATCGGCTTTCTTTGGGGCGTTTGGGTCGAGGTTGATATTTTTCTTGATAAACTCAACAGCACGGCCTGCTCCAGTGGTAACAGCCTGCATGGATGCTCCCGTAAACCAGTAAATTACCGCTCCGCCGGCAAGAAAACCAAGAATTGAATATGGATTGAGGAGGTTGAGAATTTCTTCTGGTTGCACGCCAAGGGTTTTGTTGATAACCAAAATGAGTGAGAAAATCATGGTGGTGGCGCCAACCACTGCAGTACCAATCAAAACCGGTTTTGCTGTAGCTTTAAAGGTGTTTCCGGCGCCATCGTTGGCCTCCAGATAATACTTGGATTTTTCAAAGTCGGGTGTAAATCCAAAATCTTTTTTAATCTCGGCGGTCACCTCTTTTTGATTTTCTTCGATTAGCGAAAGCTCGTAAATCGATTGAGCATTGTCGGTTACTGGCCCGTAACTGTCAACAGCAATGGTAACAGGTCCCATGCCTAACATGCCAAAAGCAACAAGACCAAAAGCAAAAATTGAGGGGTAAATCATGAAGTTATTCAGCCCGAAGGTACTGGCAAAATAGGCAACGAACATGAGCAGCATAAAAACCATTCCCATCCAGAAAGCGCTGAAATTACCGGCAACCAATCCTGAAAGAATATTCAGCGAAGGGCCGCCTTTTTTGGAGGCTTCCACAACTTCGTTTACATGGGTCGATTTCGGGCTGGTAAAAATTTTGGTAAACTCAGGAATCAATGCTGCACCAAGGGTTCCGGCGCTGATGATGACAGAAAGTGTTATCCATAAATTATGTGGCAGATCGGAAATGGTGAGGTAACTAACTGCAAAAGTTACAATTATGGAAAGAATGGAGGTAATCCAAACCAGGTTGGTTAAAGGTTTCTCAAAATCCAGGTCATCGCTTTTGCCATATTTTGCAGTGGTAAAAACACCATTAATCCAGTATGAAACAATCGAAGTTACAATCATTAAAATACGCATGAGGAATATCCAGGTTAGCAGCTGAACCTGGTAGGAGATATCGGTAACTGCCAGCAGGATAAAAGAGATTAAAGCCACACCGGTAACACCGTAGGTTTCGAAACCATCGGCGGTTGGGCCAACGCTGTCGCCGGCATTGTCGCCAACACAGTCGGCAATGGTTCCGGGATTGCGGGGGTCGTCTTCCCCAATTTTGAAAATTACTTTCATCAAATCAGAACCTATATCGGCAATTTTGGTAAAAATACCGCCGGCAATCCTCAAGGCTGACGCTCCCAACGATTCTCCAATGGCAAAGCCAATAAAACTGGCGCCTGCATATTCGCCCGGAACAAACATCAGAATAATGAGCATCATGATCAACTCGAGTGAAATGAGTACAACGCCAATGCTCATTCCGGCCATGAGCGGGATGTTGAGCAGCTTGATGGGTTTGCGTTCCAACGAAGCAAAAGCCATCCGCGAGTTGGCCAGCGTGTTCATCCTGATTCCAAACCAGGCCACGCTGTACGATCCAAGGATACCAACAACGGTCCAGCCAAGAATCATCAGCACTCCGCCAAAGCCAAAATGTGCTTCCGAAAGCCAGCCAAAATAAAAGGCCACAGCAGCGCCAATAAACAAAAACAAAATGGCTAAAAATTTACCCTGTTGCACCAGATATGTTTTTCCGGTTTCGTAAATTACATGCGCCACATCAAGCATCGATTTGTGCGCCCTGATTTTTTTAACCCGCATAAACTGATACAACCCAAACATGAATCCTGCAAAAGTGATGAGGAAACCCCAGTACAGGATCGTTTGTTCTTTTATCCCCGATGGGATAACAAGGTCGGCTTCGCTGGCAAATGTCATAAATGGCATTGCTGCCAACGAAATCAAAGTAAGTAATCTTCTCATAGGTAAGGTTTTATTAATTTAAAAAATTTGTGTGGCAAATTTAGAATTATTTGGTTACGAGGGTTAATTTAAAATTCTTAAAAGGCAGAGCCATTAATAATTCTAATTGAATAGAAAAAAAGGAGCAATGAAATGTAAGTTTTTGGTTGTAATCATTTTTCAAAGTTTTATCACTTTGTGCATTTGTACGCCGGTTTCACTCTTAACTTTCAGAAAATAAATGCCTGTAGTGAGGTCAGATGTTTGCAGTTTAAATTGCTGATAACCGTTGTAATTGGCTTGAAAATTAAATCGTTTTAGTTCATAACCTGCTGAAGTAATCAGGGAAACGGAGGTATTTTCATTACAATTTGAGTGAAAAGTTACAATTACTGTTTCACGAAATGGATTGGGTAAAATGATACATCGGGAAGGGTTACTTTTATTGTCGGAAATATCTACAGAGCACGCTTCAATTACTTCTTCGGGACTATTGCAGCCAGGTGCATTATCTTGAATTTCAACACTGCCGGATGGGTTTGATAAATAATTACAAATACTTTCGACATGACATACCGACAAGGATTCGTTACCTACTATTTTTAAATCATTAATTGAAGCTGAGTTCATATTTTGCAAAGCAGATAAATTTGTTAAAGAGCTATTTGATTTTATGTGAATAATATCCCCAATTGATGTTAGGCTGTCGTAACCGTCAAATGTCGTCAGCGCAATATTTTCGGTGATATCCAATACTGATCCTATCTCCCTTAGGTTTTCCATACCATGAAAATTCAATAATGAATCATTATATGCTATTTCTAAAAAAAGACCGACTGATGAGACACTGTTTAATCCTTCCAGAGTTTTCAACGAAAAATTTGACCAAATGAATAGTGAACTCCCAATGTGAGTAAGATTGTGTAGTCCATCCATATTTTTAAGTGAATAATTATGAGATATTGAAACATTGCTTGCAACTGATGTAATTTTATCCAGACTGTTGATGGATTGTAAGGAATTATTGCTAAGAATAACGATTTCTGAAACATTCATTAGATGTTCCAGGCCTAAAAAATTGATCAATGAATAATTATTTCTGATCAATAGCTGCCCTTCAATCGTAGTCAGGTTTTCTAATCCAATTAAATTTTCAATGTTCTGATTATAACTAATCTCAAAATCACCACCAACTTCAGTAATGTCTTGCAGTCCTGACATATTAACTATCTGGGTTTGCTGAATTTTCAGATTGCCTCCAACCGATTGCAGGTTGTTAAGGCCTTCCAAACTGGTCAGGTTGTTGACGGATTCAAATGTTAGGTCGCCCCCGATGGCTGTCACAACATTCAGTCCGAGCAGATTGAGTATTTCACTTCCAAGAAATTTTACATTCCCCTCTATTTCAGTACAGCCTGGATGATTGATCTGGAAATTGTCGATATCCTCTTGAAAATAAAACGAAATGCCTTCGGGCAGACAGGGCTGAGCAAACAGCCATGTTAAGTTCATAATCATTGCAATAGTCAGGATAGAATTTTTCATCGCTTCAAAATTATTTTGACAAAAATAGTAATAAAATATTTTTCTTCATTCCTGATAATCAGCATTTTTTGAATTAGCTTGAAGTGGCTCAAATTAACTGAAGTGTTGAAAGTTGTGTTATAAAAAGGTATCAACTTAAAAACCGCGGCAAAACTTCAAACACAATCTACTTTCTTAAAACCATTGGAAAATAATAAGAAACCCAACCAGTCTAAAAAGGTCAATAAAGATTTAATATTTGGGCTTAGTGTCTGGAATTCAATCGTTTTAATTACTTAGGACCCTACTCAACTGGTTCAACAAACAGGGATTGGGTAATCAAATCCAAACATCTAACGGGCTTGAGTTCAGGTCCAAATAGTTTTTATCCTGAACTCTTCAAATGAAAATAATAAGGCTGATTTGTTTTTCGTTAAAAACATGTTTTAAACAAATTCATCTTTAACACTTACCAACTACTTGCAATCTCCTCAAATTTTTGGGGAGATTTTTTATTTTACCCGCAAGGCATCGTACATGATTTCGATGGGATGATACGCCCTCCGGCCGGTTCCATCCTTGATCTGGTGCCGGCACGATGTCCCGGGAGCTGCAATCAGCGTTTCAACCGGGGTTTTTCTTACCTCCGGAAAAAGCACAAGCTCGCCTACCTTCATCGAAAGATCGTAATGCTCCTTTTCATAGCCAAACGACCCTGCCATGCCGCAACATCCCGATTTAATTTCTTCAACCTCATAATTTTCGGGGAACGAAAGCATAAACCGGGTTGGCGCCGTCGATGCCAGCGATTTTTGATGACAATGCCCGTGAAGTCGGATTTTACGGGCTTCCCTGCTGAATAAATTTTTGTCGATTTTCCCGGCTTTTATTTCTTTTTCAAGAAATTCATCGAACATCAGGCACGATTTGGCAAGCCTTTTGGCTGGCTCAACCCATTCTTTGTCAACCAGTTCGGGATATTCATCACGAAAAGTCAGAATTCCCGATGGTTCAATCCCAACCAAAGGGTTGTTTTCATCAATAACACCGGCAAGCGCTTTTACATTAAAATCAGCAATCTCTTTGGCTTTTTTTACCAAACCTTTCGAAAGGAATGTTCTGCCACTTTCTTTGTGATTGGCCAACCGAACCTGATAACCCAGCGCAGTAAGCAGTTTCACGGCTTTTATCCCGATTTCGGTATCGTTGTATTCCGAAAATTCATCCACAAACAGGTAAACTGTTCCTACCTGGCTTCTTTGCGGATTTATTTTTCCGAGGTTTTTCTTCATCCATGATCGCAGCGTAAGTTTATAGAGTAGCGGGATGCTTCTTTTTGGCGCAAAGCCAAGTACACCTTTAATTAATTGTGAGGTGAGCGGGTTGCTGAAAAAGAAATTGGTGACTGAGGGAACAATCATGCCCAGTTTATTGAGCAGCGAAATGTAGGCTATCGACCTGGTGCGCAGCGGAATACCGTGTTCATGGTAATAGTGCTCCAAAAATTCGGCTTTGTACTTTGCGATGTCCACACTCGACGGGCACTCCGATTTACAGCCTTTGCACGAAAGACAAAGGTCAAGCACATCATAAATTTCCTGATGGTCGAAAGGATTTTTTTTGGTTGAATGGGTCAGGAATTCGCGCAAAATGTTGGCCCGTGCACGGGTGGTGTTGTTTTCGTCGCTGGTGGCCATAAAACTCGGACACATTGTTCCACCTATGATTTCCGACTTGCGGCAGTCGCCAGACCCGTTGCAGCGCTCGACAGCCCGCATCATCCCGTGGTCGTGCGAAAAATCGAAAATGGTGCTGATTTCGCGGGTTGGCTTTCCCGGCTCAAACCGAAGGCTGGTTTTCATGGATGGCGTGTCCACTATTTTTCCGGGGTTGAAAATGTTATCGGGGTCCCATGTGCCTTTAATTTCTTTAAAAAGCTGGTAGTTTTTCTCACCCACCATCAATGGAATAAACTCGCCGCGAAGCCTGCCATCGCCATGTTCGCCACTCAGCGAGCCTTTGTATTTTTTTACCAGATGAGCGGTTTCCAAAGCTACAGTGTAAAATAGCTCAACATCAGCGGGGTTTTTCAGGTTGAGAACCGGGCGCAAATGAAGTTCGCCAGTGGCAATGTGGGCATGGTAAACCGCACTAAGACCGTGTTTTTCCATCATTTGCTGAAATTCAGCCAGATAATCGGGCAGAACTTCTGGATTTACAGCAGTGTCTTCAACCAGCGAAACCGGTTTGGCGTCTCCCGGCAGGTTCGACATCAGCCCAAGTCCTGCCTTTCGTAAATCCCAAACTTTTGGAATATCGGCGCCAAAAACAGTTAGAAAATGGTAGCCAAATCCTGCCTGACGCATGTCAAATTCCAGATTTTTGGCTATTTCAAGAATCTCTTCCTGGGTGTCGCGGGCAAACTCGATGATTAAAATTGCAGCCGGATCGCCTTGAAGAAAAAAGCGGTTTTTACGCTGTTCAATATTGTCCTTGGTTTGCTGCAAAATCACGTCATCCATCAGTTCAACCGCACCGGGATAATGTTTCAGGGCAATAAGATTTGCATGAAAAGCATCGCGCAGGCTGGCAAAATGTACACAAATCAATCCTTTCACTTTGGGAGGAAGCGGCACGAGGTTGAGTTTGATGGAGGTGGTAAAAGCCAGTGTGCCTTCCGAACCTGCTAATAATTTGCAAAAATTGAATGGATTTTCATTTTTGGCAAATGGTTCGGTATCAAGCAGTAAATCGAGGGCGTAACCCGTATTTCGTCTTTTTATGTTTGGATCGGGAAATTCACGCCGGATGTTTGCCTGGTTTGCAGGACTGGAAAGGATTTTGGCTATGTTACGGTAAATCTTGTTTTCCAGCAGATCGCCTTGTTGTAAATGTAGAAACTCAGCATCAGAAACTGGTTTAAAAACAGCCTCACTTCCATCGCTCAGCAGCACTTCCAGTTCCAGGGTATGATCGCGGGTGCTTCCGTACAGCAGTGAATGGGCGCCGCATGAGTTATTTCCAACCATTCCGGCAATTACACAACGGTTTGATGTCGAGGTTTCAGGGCCAAAAAACAGCCCGGTCGGAGCCAGCATTTTGTTTAGTTCATCCAAAACTACCCCCGGCTCAACCCGAACCCATTTTTCGTGGGCATTTATTTCAAGTACCTGGTTCATGTAGCGTGAAATATCCACCACCAGCCCATTGCCCACCACCTGACCGGCCAACGAAGTTCCCGCTCCACGAGGGATCAGTGGTATTTTGTGCTCGTTGGCAAAAAGGATCAGTTTTTTAATGTCTTCCTTGTTTTTTGGCCGGGCAACAGCCAGAGGCATCTCGCGATATGCCGAAGCATCGGTCGCATACTGCAGCCGTGTGGCATTGTCGGTAAGCAGGTCGCCAGAAAGTTGGCGCCTGAGGTCATTTAGTATTGCAGGTTGGATTGTAATGTCCATTTTTAGAAAATTTTAACGGGCTAAAATACAAATATTGGGATTGTGGAATATTTCAATTCTTAATATTACTTACTTGTGAAATTCCTAAAAATTAATATTTAAATTTGCAGTAACTTTGATAAACTATTATTAAGCAACAAACTGTAGATTAAGCTTTTATACATGAATGAGGTAATTGTTAAAAATATTCCTGACAACAAAATTGATTTTTTTGTTGAACTGGTTGAAAATCTGGGATTTTCCACCGAAAAAAGAGGAATACGAAAAAAGCTGACCCGAAAACAGCAAGTATTTTTGTAAATGACTTGAAAAAATCTTTGGAGGAAGTTAAATTGCATCAGGAAGGAAAGATTATGCTTCAGTCAGCAAGAGAATTTTTAAACGAGCTTTAACATTGTTGTCACCATCGGTTTTAAAAAGCAGGTTAGGTTACTTGCCAGGAGGTACATTTCAATTAAATCGGACATTTCGGCCCTGATTGAATCACTTGAAGAAAATCCCATGCAAGGCCAACCTTTTGGCAAGGATTGTTACAAAATCAGGATGGCTATTTCCTCAAAACAAAAGGGTAAATCGAGTGGATCTCGGATGATTACCAGTGTAAAATTAATTGATAAGGAGGTGTAGTTGCTCACCATTTACGATGAATCGAATAAAGAAACAATATCAGATACTGAACTGGATTACCTTCTCCGGCTGGCTGGTTTGTAAATTACCTGTTGAACGTTTTTTTATCATTTCCAGTTCTATTTTTTTCAAAATAAACATTGACCAAATTGCTTAATTATTTCCAGCGCCTCGACCCTGGTTTTCCTGCCCTAAAACGCAGCCTCAAAACCTTTGCAGCCATTGTGATTGTGTTGGTTATTTACCGCAACGACCCCCGCATGGCCATTTTTGCAGCTATTACGGCACTGCTTGTCAGTAGGTCGCAAACCGGAATTACCCTGGGCGAACGAAGGTTTACGCTGCTCATTACAGGGTTGCTTCTCACCATATTATCGGTTCCGGTTTCGATGATTTCTGCAAATAACCTGTTTTCGGTTGTTTTTATCACGGTGTTTGCGTTTTTTACCTTTTTCCTGATGGGATTGAAAATGGTTCCCGATTTTCCTGCCATTGTCGTCCTGAGTGTTTCGGTGGTGGAGATGGCTTTTTCACATTCTGTAAGGTCAGGAATTGATTTTTTGGGGTTGTATTTATTGGTGACGGCGCTTGTTTTTGTAGTTCATTTTATTCTGTTTCCCACACGTCCTTTGTTGCGGCTGCAATCCAAAACTGCCATAATCAGCAAACATCTGCAACAACATTTTCATTTGTTGTTCAGTGATTTTCACAGCCTCGAAGAAGCAATTCCAATTATCCACAAAAGCAACGATGCCCTGAAAAATAATATCAGGGATTTCAGAAGGCTGTGGCAATTATTCAATGTCAGTGCCACCGATGATTCCGCAGAAACCTCCGGATTTTTGAAATCAGTAACTTATTACGAAAAGATTCATGGCTACCTGATCCTGATCTGGCAGTACCGTGCCGCCTCTTTTGCTTCCCCGGTCTATAGGCGTTTCGTGCTCGAACAGCCATTAATTCAGCTGTTTACAAAGCAGATAACAGAAATGAATGTAGGTAGCATTACCGAATCAAGTAAGTCTCACATCGTTAGCCTGATGGAAAAGCTGTCAAACCTTGAAAATGATTATTCAGCGATTTACGAAAAGTCCGGAACCGTTGAAACCACTGAAGAGTGGCTCGCGGTGTTCTCAACCATCCGGGCTTTGTTGGCAATGGCCAATGAGGTGTTGATGATTGCTCCGGAAATGCGTGAAACTGGATTTTCTTTTTCGGTAAAGCAAAAAACAATTGGATTTTTCACGATGCTACGAAGCATTCCTGAAAAAATAGGCTTTCAAAATCCTGCTTTCAGGTTTGGTTTGCGGTCGGCATTTATTATCGGTTCCACAATGGCTGTTTACCGTTTTTTTAACATCAGTTACGGCTACTGGCTTGTACTGTTTGCTGTACTTTTAATCAGGCCAAATGTTGGAATTTCTGTCAAAACAGGGCTTCAGAGGCTGACCGGAACGCTCATTGGCAGCATTTTGGCGTTTCTGATTTTAATGGCTGCAGAGCCGGAAACATGGTTGTTTTATTTGATTGTAATACTCAATCTTTTTTTCATGATCTGGTTTACCAACCTCGATAAGCACATTCCAATGGTTGTTAGTCTTACCTTCTTAATAATTGCCTTGTTTTCAATAATTTATCCGGGTGAAGGCGACCTTGCTTTTTTAAGAATTGTTTACACGGCAGGCATTGTGGTTGCTGTGGTCTTTCTTACTTCGGTAATTTGGCCCGACCGTGCCCGGTTGCGATTGGGCGAAGCGCTCTCAACAGCTTTGTCACTCGAAAAGTCGTATTTCCGGCTTATCTTGCGCAATTATTCCCAAAAAACAGAGCAAGTGGCTGATATTATACAAGTTAAACAGCAGATAGAAACCCAGATTAATCACGCCAGGCAGTTGTTCGAAGCAGCAAAACATGAAGTGCTAAGGCCGGGCATGTTGCAGCACGGGCGCCATATACTTGTTTACATACAGCGGATTTTCAACTCACTTCATTCTCTCGATAAGTCGGTGATGATGTGTCATTCCTCAATCACAATGCCCGAAAAGGATGATCAGATAACGCTGTTTGCCGAAAATATTGAAAAAGCATTTGATGTTGTTGCCACAGCAATTGTAACTTATGGATTACCTGAGGGATATCCCAGCCTGGTTGAAAAATACAACGAACTTACAAGCAGTTTGCATTTGCTGGTCAACGAAAATCATGAAAAGAAAACAGGTGCAAGGTTTCTTCTTCAAAACACGTATTTCTTTTGGAATTTGAAACCCTTAATTCTTGAATTGGAAGGGATTAAGCACGAGATTTTAATGAAAATGAAAGCATTATGAAAATAAATCCGCTTTGCTTGCCATTTGGATATTTCAGATTTAAAATCAATAAGTTATAAAATTATTTATGAAAAACGCTTTTTTATCAATGCTGTTAATTTTTCAAACTGCCCTTTTTGCGCAGATAATGCAAACGCCGCTCGAAAAAACCAACTTCACAAAAATTACCTCTTATGATGTTTTGAGTGATTTTGTGATGAAACTCGACCAGAGTTCCGATCTTTTGTCAGTTGAAACCATCGGAAAATCGGTTGAAGGCAGGAATATTTACGCTTTGAAATTCTCAAATGCGGTGTTTGGTGAAGATAAATCCAAAATCAGGGTGCTGTTTTTTGCCCAGCAACACGGCAACGAGCAATCGGGAAAGGAGGGCGCATTGCTACTGGCTGCTTCTTTGCTCAAAACCGAAAATGCCCGTTTGTTCGATAAAATCGACCTTGTGATTGTACCTCTGGTAAATCCCGACGGGTCGGAAGTAAACCAGCGCCGGAATAAAAACAATATGGACCTCAACCGCAACCACCTCATCCTCACCGAACCTGAAACACAGGCCATTCACCAGCTTTTCGACCAGTACCTTTTCGAAGTTACCATGGATGTGCACGAATATTACCCCTGGGATGAAAACTGGATAAAACATGGCTACCGTAAAAATTCAGAGATCACGGTAGGAACAACCACCAACATCAATATTTCGCCAAAAATCAGGGACATATCAAACAAAAAAATCCTGCCGTACATGCTTAAATACCTCTCCGACAGGCAGTTTTCATCCTTTGAATATTGTCCCGGAGGCCCACCCGATGTTAACTACATCAGGCACAGTACCTACGATATCAACGACGGAAGGCAAAGCCTGGGAATTCAAAACACCCTGTCGTTTATTCAGGAAGGGATGAACGGCGAAGACAATTTTGCCGACAATCTCGGGCGCCGGGCAAAAGGGCAAATGACCGGCATGATGGCTTTACTTGAGTATATTTTTCAACATAAAAATGAGTTAAAAAAGGCCGTAATTTCCGATAGGAAAAAACTGGAAAAAAGTGCCGGAAAACCTGTTGCCATTCAATTGGAACACGTAAAGAACGGTGACAAATTGCACCTGCCCGTTTACGCTTATCGCTCCGGTAACGATTCTGTAATTACAGTGAACGATTATCACCCGGTGGTTAAACCCATAACCGTAGTAAATAAACCCAAAGGTTACCTGATCCCAAAAAATGCCACCGACCTGGTTTACTGGGCTGAAAGGCACAACCTTAAACTTAGTTCCTACCAAAAGTCCGGCAGTGAAAAAATATGTCAATACTTCGTTTCAAAGGTCGATTCGATTGATTTTGAAGGCGATATTGTGGTTGATCCTGTGGTTGAGAAAAAGGTAGTAACGGATAAGATTGACCCTGAAGATTTCTTTTACCTCCCCACCAGCCACATCAAGGGAAATATGGTGGTCACCGCTCTGGAACCGAAGTCTGAATTAGGCCTTGTAACCTATCCTCAGTTTGGACATTATCTGAAATCAGGAGAATATTTCAGGGTGCTATGTGTTGAAAAGGAATAACGGGGTAAGGATGGGGGGGCATGTGGCCACCTATTCACAAATGCATAATGCAAATGTCCAACTCATCCTGAATACGTTTGCTGAATAGCAGCCCTTCCGGGTACTAAGCTATTTTCGAAGGAAATTTTTACTATCTTATCCCACATTTTCCAGCACCAGTTTGATTACATCCGGGCCAACCGCATCAAACATGCTTTCGATGTTTTCGGTATGTGCTTTTTTGGGGCTCATCAAGGCGTCTTTTATCAGAAAAGCATGATAATCGTAATTGAAAGCGCCTATCCAGGTGGCAAGGGCACAGCCAGTGGCGCTCAGCCCGCAGACAAACAATGTGTTGCATCCCAGCTTCCTCAGCACTTCGTTTAAATCGGTTTTGTGAAAGGCATCAGGGCGGGTTTTCACAATTTTCGGATCGCCGGGTTGAATTTTCAACGATTCCGGGAATTCAAAGTCCTCAGTCCAGTCGCCCTGAAGAAGTGGGTTGTGGTGGTAAATGCGGATAATGGGGCAGCCGTGGCTCCTGAACCTTTCGATATACATGTTGATCACGGCCAAAGCTGGTTCAATGTCAGTTTCGGGAATGTAATTCAGCGATATTTTCTGAACATCGATCACAAGAAGGGCAGGTTTTATCGAATTCTTTTTTACCATAATATTTTGTTTTTTGATGGTTTGGTTTAACTGTCTGAGTAACCTTCCCATGTGTTCATGGTTTTTATTCACAAAGGTAATTTTCTATTTCAAGCAAAAAAAATGTGAAGTAATTCCGGATGCCTTTTGCCGGTGGTTGATTGTAAAACAATGTTTTAGCCTCATCAATTCTGCTTTAAAATGTTTTCAGAAAATTCAATCGTATTTAACGAATTCATGACAAGGGTTAAATTTTAAT